>JABLXB010000003.1:0-300000 GCA_013178305.1 Bacillota bacterium
GGGCAGGCGCCCTCCGCTGCCGAACGCATCCCCACTGCCGAGAAACCTGACTCTGACAGGGTTCACGGGTCCCATTTCAACACCCTCTCCCCACAGCATTTCGCTTCATGCGCTGTCGAGTCTCTTCGACTGCAAGCTGGAAGTCGCCTGCCAGAAGGCGAAGAGCTCGCTCGGCGGGACCCGGCTGGCGTGAAACCCGGGCAACTGCGCCCGCGGGGATGTTAGTGTGGTGCACAGGGACCTGGAGGTTGATGTGACGGCCTTCGGTGCTGGTGTGCGGAAACTGGGGATAGTGGCTCCTGTCGCCGTTCCTGGCCATGAATTCCAAAGGCCCGTTGCCGGGCTCGCGCAAGCCGTATTCGACGCTGGCCCCCCAGAATCTTGCCCGCCGGGTCATGTGTTGTCCGCTCCGGTTTTTCGGGTGCTCCTGCCGGCAGCCGCCCGCATGAAGCCCGTGCTGTGCAGCGCCACAACCAGGACGAGCCCAAGGCCGGCGCCAACGGCGCTCGACAGGCTGAAGGGGATCACGTAGGCCAGGGCTGCCACCGGCTTGCCCAGGACGACTCTGGCTACCGGTTCATTCCGACCCCTCCTCCAGTTTTTCCAATGGTTAACCGACACGTTCCCCGGTGTCTCCGGGCGAACCACCAAAAAAGGGAACCGCTTCCGCCGAAAACGTCCGGAAAGAAGCGGCCCTGGCGCAAATCGGTCACCACTTTCCTGCGCTGGCATTATCCAGATCAGGTCCAGGGGTCAAGGGAGATTCAATCCCTTTTCTCAGCTCCCAGGAGCTCCCCCAGTGGTCACGACCCTCTTCACTTGTCGCTCTCAATTGTATTATACGCTTGCAGGAGTTGGCAGCAACTGTCCCGTGCGGCCGGGGGGCGGTGGCCCCAACTGTGCCAGAGTCAACATTTGCCTCTGCAGGAACCTGCTGTGGTGCTGCCGAACCATTTTGACCGCAGGGATTCCCGCCCAGTCTAAATGCCACGAACCTTTTGCCGGCGTGAAGACGCCCCCGTAGATGCCGCCAAGTATGATGACCGGCATCACCAGAGCGAGGATGGCGTCCTTGAATGCTTTCGCAAACACCCCGAGACTCGTGGGCTCGCCGGTTGGCAGTTTCATCCTGGGCGGAGACCCAGATGATCGCAATGAGGGATAGCGCCATCACGATTCCCGGGATGAACCCCGCGAGGAACAGAATGGCTATCGAGACGCTGGCCACCACCCCGTAGGTCACCATCGGGATACTCGGGGGTATGATGACGCCGAGCGTCCCCCCCCGCCGCAGCCACCGCGGCGGCGAAATCCCTCGGATAACCGGCTTTCACCATAGCCGGGATCATGATCCCGCCGATAGCTGCCACCGTTGCGGGATTGGACCCCGAAATGGCGCCGAACACCAGGGCCGTTATCGAGGCAAGCCCCAGGGCCACTCCAATCGGGATGTTCAGTAGAAGGAGAACCAGTAGAGTGCCGAATAGCAGCGCGGGCGTCATGCTTCTTACCCCATTAATCTCGCATACTGCGCGGCCACGATTATGGCCGTCTCCATGCTGAACCGCACTGCCACCCCCTTGCCCGCGATGGGCTGCAGGGCGAGCCCGGGGGCGTGGTCGTGTTGGGTCTCCTGGAAAAAGTGAAGCGCGGGGAGATCCTCCTCAGCATGTGCGTGGTCAACCTGGGCGAGGTCCTTTACATCATAGAGCGAGAGGAGTCGGTCCAGGCTGCTCAGATAGCGCTGGCGACCATCGACGGCCTTCCAATCAGGCAAGTGAACGCTTCCCGCGAACTGACGCTCCAGGCGGCGCACTACAAGGCGCTGTACCGGATGTCGTACGCTGACTGCTTTGCGATGGGTCTTGCCAGGCAACTGGGCGCGGTGCTGGTCACCGGCGACCCCGAACTACGAGCGCAAGATGAAGTCGAACTCCTCTGGATGGGGAATTGACTTACTCCAAACCGCCCTGCGACTGTCTTCGATGATCTTTCCGGCGTAACGTTCTCGCGACAGGAACCCACTGGCAAGGCCGGTTGCAGCGTGTTAGTATCGTTCATGTGATGAACAGAACCGTGACGAAGTCCTGTATCATGGTCGTGGCTGTGGTTGCGCTCAGCATTTCGGGCTGGTCTCCGCCACAACCGGACCATGCGATTGCCGCGACGTTCGCCGGCGCCGGCTTTATGGGGTCGGATACCACCGGCGAAGTGCTGATCTACCAGGATGGCATGCTGCTTGCGTCGGGCAACCCAGACTTCAGTCGAGACGTGAAAGTCATCAGGCGGCTCGCGAGCGGTAAGCGCCTGGTGAACTATCCGGCCGGGTATCAGGTAGACATGCCGGAAGACATGGAGATGGATTTCCGTTATTCACCGGCCTATGTCCGGGCGTCCAGCTCCACGCTGGATATCAAGATCTCCAGGGAACACTCCCCGTACGAGGATGTGGAGATGTACCTCAGGGATTACCCAAACCGCTTCATCGCCCGAGAAGACTACGCGGGCTACCGGCAGGTCAATGGTATTCACCTCATCGATGATACCTGGCTGGTTATCGGCGGGCACCGTACTCGAATCATCAGTTTTCGACGTGATGCCGGCGCCGGTAGCCCGGAGACTCAGAACGAATACCTCCTGGCATACGTCTTAGCCCCACGTCGGCAGGACTTCCACGCTCTTTTCTTCAGGACCAGTTCTCTGGCCACGCAACGTTCCACGATTTTCGGGGTCCTGGAGTCTTTTACGTTAATCGAGCCCAGGGGCACCGAACGGTTCAACCTGGACCTGCACCCGGTTCCTGGCAAGTGGAATGCGGAAACGCAAGCGCTCTATGACCGCATAGCCAATGGCAAGCAGTTCATGTGGGGCATCTTCTCCCCCTGGGCTCTCACGAAACCGGAGGAATACCAGAGGATAGCCTCCATTGAGGACAGACTGGGCTTCAATTTCCCGATTATCCTCCACTACCTTTATACAGGTGACGACTTTCCCACCGAAGGAATGCAAAAGGCGTTCAATCGTGGCCAGGTGGTTGAGCTCACGATGCAGGTGGCAACGTTTGACAATGGGAACGCCAACGTCAGGAATGCCAATTTCGATCTTCTGGACGGCCGGCTCGACGAGGCAATCCGGAAGTTTGCCCGCAGCGCGAAGGCCTTTGGGCACCCGTTCCTGTTCCGTCTCAACAACGAGATGAATACGGACTGGTCTCAGTACAGTGGGGTGTGTACACTGAACGATCCAGACATCTACATTAAGGTCTGGCAACGGGTCTACAGGATCTTTGACGAGGAAGGGGTCGACAACGCGATCTGGGTCTTCAATCCCAACGGTCGAAGCTTCCCCCCCATGAACTGGAATCACGAAGTCTGCTATTATCCTGGGAATGGCCACGTGCACCTGATCGGGCTAACCGGCTACAACACGGGCGATTACTACCATTCGGTTACGGGAGAAAACTGGGCCTCTTTTCGCCAGATCTACGATCCGCTTGTAGCAGAGTACAGGGCGTTGTATGGCCGGTTCCCCTGGCTGATTGGCGAGTTTGCCAGTAGTTCAGTTGGGGGCGACAAAGCACAATGGATTCGAGACATGTTCATGGTCCTGCCCGATTACCCCGAAATCAAGGCGGCGGTGTGGTGGTCATACGCAGACTTCGACTACCGACCCGGCAAGGAAGGCGCACCCGCTCGGAGATACTGGCTTGATGAGAAGGACGAGTACCTGGAGGTTTTTCGGGAGGGACTGCGAAGGCAGGGGCTGCTGAGGTAATACTTGGGGTATGGAAATGGGTTTTATGATGGTCAGGAATAGTAGCCTGATGGTTCATTACCGAGACCGATCGAAATTGCCATACTCGATTACGAAATCGTCATTTCAGTCACCCGAATGGTTCAATTTGTGTAAGAGACCACGAGGAGTAACTGCTATGTCGAAAGTCATAACTCCTGAGCAAGGGCCGCAGCGTTAATCAAGGATGGAGTCACCATATGGGTCAAGCACGATGGGGTTGGCTGGATGGCCCGAAACATTTGCTTGCTTTCGTAGTAATCCGTGATATGCTTAACACGCAATCCTAGAAGGAAATGGTTGAAGCGCAGAGGGCCTTGCATCTCCCAGTCCTTTTCCGATTGTAAATCGCTCCAACCGAGAGCAGGAGGACTGAGAAGATGACAAAGACCCTTTATGTTGGCAACCTACCGTTTACGTGCGAGGATCGAGACCTCGCGGCAGCTTTCGGTTCCGCTGTTGAGGTCGTTTCTGCCCGCGTGGTGACAGACAGGGAGACCGGTAGGTCACGTGGTTTCGGATTCGTTGAGATACCTGCCGATAAGGTGGAAGCCACCGTTTCGAGTTTCAACGGAACGGACTTGGGCGGTCGGCAGATCGTAGTAAACGAGGCCAGGGAACGGAGCGAGCGCCCGAGCAGGCGCTGGTAGCAAATCTGAGATAGCGCACCTGAGGCAGCCCCCAGGGCCCGGGGCTGCCTTGGCATTTCTGGAGCCAGCGGGCGAAACCACCCCATGCCGGGGCCGGCGGGCGTCCTCAGTGGAATCCCCGGTAGAGCCCGGCCCTGAACCCCTTCAGGAAGTGTCTGCAGTGCTCATCCCTGCCCAGCAGCATCGCCGACGCGCGAACAGCCGCGGTCATTTGCTCGTCCAGTTCAAGCAACAGCAGGTCGGCTCCCCACGTCACGCACATCACGGTCAACGTCTGATCCACGAGGCCCGTTGCAGGCAAGCCGAACGACACGTTGTCGGGAGCGCAGGATATACGCATGCCCAATTTTGCTTTCGCGAGCAACAGGGTGTCCCTGAATGTGAGGATATTCTTGCGGTCAGTTCCGATCGGCATGACAAGTGGGTCAAGGAAGATCCGCTCTGCGGGAATACCGGCGGATAGGGCATGCTCTACGATCTTCGCCCCTGCTGACACCCTTGCATCGGGGGTAGGGGGGACCCCGCTTTCGTCGAGCATTAGCCCCACCAGGAAAGCGTCGTACCTGCTCGCAAGGGCCGTCATGGCACGGAGCCTATCAGGTTCCGCCGTTGCTGAGTCGACGAAAGGTGGGCCACACGAATCGTCGTACGCAAGTAACCCCGATTCCATTGCGACCGGGTTCGGCGTGTCTATCCACACCGGGAGCCGGGTGGACTGCTGGACGGTCTTGACCAGCCAGGCCACGTCCTTTTCCTCGCTGTCGACCCTGGTCCCCGCATTTACTCCTATGGCACAGGCACCGAGATCGCGTTGGTAAATGGCGAGATCTGCTATGGACTTCGAATCCCTGGAATCAACCATCCGGTCTATCCCTGGAAGCGACGTGTTTATCCTACCTCCAACGATGATCACCGGGAACCTCCTCATCAGCGATGCCTCTCGCGTTGTGATCTTCACCGCGGATTGCCTGCTCCCCTCCCGCGCTCTGGGCAACGCTTCAGGAGACGCTCAGCAAAGTGGGCGGTGCTTTTGGGCGACAGCTGTGATATACTGGTAAGGCAATCTAGAAGGAACATGGTTGACGTGCAGCGGGCCCTGCATCTTCCAGTCCTTGTATGATTGTAAACTACCGCAAGTGTCAAGTGGAGGACTGAGAAGATGACCAAGACCCTTTATGTTGGCAACCTGCCGTTCTCGTGTGGAGACCAGGATCTTGCCGCAGCTTTTGCCTCCGTTATCGAAGTCGTTTCGGCTCGTGTTGTGACCGATAGGGAGACCGGAAGATCGCGCGGTTTCGGTTTCGTCGAGGTTCCTGACGACAAGGCGGAGCTCGCCGTTTCGAGCTTCAACGGAGCCGAACTCGGCGGCCGGCAGATCGTAGTAAACGAGGCCAGGGAACGGACTGAGCGCCCGAAAAAGCGCTGGTAGCACGCTAGGGTAATCTACGCTGAGGCAGCCCTGAGGCCCGGGGTTGCCTCGTTTTGTTCATGAGGCTCATGGCCTACGGGAATGAAGAACCGCGACGACGCACGTTGCGGTCTTTGACTACGCTCCGGCACCTCGACCTCAGTCTATGGTGATTCAGCGGTGCGTTGAGACCTCAGGGTTATTAGTCGGCGAAGCCGGTCCTCACGATCTTTTGGGCAGCCGCGGCATGGGCGGCCACCGTCAGTACCACGCTTATCGCCAGGATTATCGAGATCGTCTTCTTCATGAATTATCCCTCCTGTAACGCTAATTCGTTGAGGAACGGCGATTTTAGGGGGGACGATGTGCCCGGAACGTTTAAATACCCGCCGTAGTCACGCGCTCGCTGTGCGCCGCCTGAGCGCGGCCTTCAGCAGCTCGCCCAGGGGGATAACGGAGGCCGCCGCGAGCACCACCACCGCGAGGTCGCCGGCCGCGAGCGGCACGGCGCCGAAAGCGCGGCGTAGCGGGCTGAATACCGCCAGCCCTTGCAGGACTAACGAAGCCAGCAGCGCCAGGTTGACGGGCCTGCTGCGGAAAAGTCCCATCCCCAGCAGTGAGCGGCGCGGGGAGCGGCAGTTCTGAGCGTGGAACATCTGGCTCAGCGCGAGCACCAGGAAGCAAACCGTCCTCGCATAATCGCGACCGCCCCGCGCCAGCGCGAACCAGTACCCGCCCAGCCCCAGCCCGCCTATGAGGAGACCCTCTGCCAGCAACCGCACGGTCATGCCGGCGGAAAGCAGATTATCTCTCGGGTTGGGCCGCGAGAACCGCAGCACGCCGGCCTCTGAACGATCCATACCCAGGGCGATCGCCGGACCCGCGTCCGTCACCAGGTTCACCCACAGGATCTGTATGGGGGACAGGGGTGAGCCGAGCCCCGCCAGGATGGCGCCCGTCACCGTGACCAATTCCCCGGAATTGCACGAAAGGAGGTAACGTATCGCCTTGACGATGTTGGAGTAGACGATCCGCCCTTCTTCAACGGCGGCGACGATCGTGGCGAAGTTGTCGTCGGCCAGTATCAGGTCGGAGGCTTCCTTCGCCACGTCGGTTCCTTTCAGGCCCATGGATATCCCGATATCCGCCCACTTCAGGGCGGGGGCGTCGTTCACCCCGTCTCCGGTCATCGCCACGACCTCGCCGCCCCGTTTCAGGGCATGTACGATCCGGGACTTGTGCTCGGGCGAGACCTCGGCGAAGACGCTGCTGCGCTTCACCATCTCTGCGAGCCGGTCGTCGCTGGACCGGTCTATCTCCGCCCCGGAAACAGGCGGCATCCCGCCGGTGGCTATCCCGACCGAGTGCGCTATTGCCATCGCGGTCGGCGCCTGGTCTCCAGTAATCATGACCGGGCGAACACACGCCGCGCGGCAGTCCTCCACGGCCTTCCTGGATTCGGGCCTCGGCGGGTCGATCATCCCCCACAGACCCACGAAGGTGAGCCCCTCTTCAATGACCTCGCCGGCCGGTTCGGGCCTGTGGTCGAATCGGTGGTAACCCAGCGCGAGCACTCTCAATGCCCGCTGTGCCATGTCCTGTGACGCGGCGGCGATCTGCGATCGTACTTCTGCGGTGAGCGGTACGACACCCCCGTCCATCCAGGCGTGCGAGCATCGCTCGAGTACGATCGAGGGCGCGCCCTTCGTCAGCGTGACGTGAGACGCCTGGCCGTCAGCCGGAGCGTACCGGTGGATCGTGCTCATCATCTTCCTCGCTGAGTCGAACGGGATCTCGTCAACTCTCGGATATACTGGGGCGAGGGACTCGCGCCCCAGCCCCGCCTTCGCGGCGACGACCACCAGGGCGCCCTCAGTCGGGTCTCCGACGATCTCCCAGCCGCTCTCGCCCTGCTGCAGCTCGGCGTCGCTGGCCAGAACCCCGCCCGCGAGGAGCGCCTCCAGGGGACCGCGCAGGCCATCAGGCCCGCTGGCGCCGCGTGGCGCGGTCAGCGGCGCAGGGGGCATGGGGATGCCGTCCACGTCCACAGGGATGACCTCACCCAACGGGTCGTAACCCCCGCCGGTCACAACGTATTTCCTGCCACCTGCGAGGAGTTCGGTTACGCTCATCTCGTTTCGCGTTAGCGTGCCTGTCTTGTCCGTGCATATGACCGTCACCGAGCCAAGCGTCTCGACCGCGGCGAGCCTCCTCACGATCGCCCGCCTCGCGCTCATCCTCTGGGTCCCGATCGCCAGGACGATCGTGACGATCGCCGGGAGACCCTCGGGTATGGCAGCGACGCCGAGACTGACCGCCGCCAGCAGCATTTCGAGGGAGGGTTCTCCCCGCAGGATGCCGGCCACGAACGTCAGTCCGATGAGTACGACCGCAGCGATGCCGAGGTTCTTGCCCATTTGCTCGAGTTTCCGCTTCAACGGGGGCTCCTCGTCCGGCGCAGACGATAGCGTAGCCGCGAGTCTACCGACGCGGGTGTCCATCCCCGTGAGGTCGACCCGCCCCTTGCCGCGGCCGTATACCACGGTGGTGGTGGCGTACAGGGCCGAATCACCTCCGGCGCGAGAGCCGGCGGCCGGCATCTTTTCAACTGGTACCGACTCGCCCGTGAGGATGGATTCGTCGACCCGCAGGTTGGCCGATTCCAGGAGGATCAGGTCGGCAGGGACGCGGTCGCCGGCCTCGAGCGACACGACGTCTCCGGGTACGAGGTCACGGGCGGGTACTGCCGTCCACGCCCCGTCTCTCAAGACCCTGGCTACGGGCGCGGCGAGCCGCTTGAGCGCCTGCAACGCTTTCTCGGCGCGGTATTCCTGCAGCACTCCGATCGCCGCGTTGATGACCACGATCGCGAGGATCGCGGCGAAATCCAGCCACTCCCCGGCTGCGGCCGAGATGATGGCCGCCGCGAGGAGCATTATCACCAGGACCTGCTTCAACTGCTCTGCGAATCTCAGCAGGATGCCCCTGGACGGCTCCGGCCTGAGCTCGTTCGGGCCGATCTTCTCGAGCAGCTCCTTTGCCTGCGCTTTCGTGAGGCCCGTGAGGTCTACAAAATCGTCTCCGCCTACGGCGACGACCGAACCTCGCCCCGCGCCCGCGGATAACATCACCGCACCCCCCTGGCCCGCGCCACGACTATTGTTGACCAATTAAAAGGACCTCCATCCACGTCATCCTGGATGAAGGTCTCACTCTCGACTTACAATCACCCGGGTGGGGGTCCACCGTGCTGACGGGCGACAGGGCCACGGCGAACCGCGGCGAGTTACTCCCCTTCACTTATCCGGTTGGCGCGCCGGTTTGCCGGCCGCTTGCAACAGATAGTACCACGCGATGCGGGGGCCGGTCAATTGGCATGTCTGGAATCCTGGGGACTCTAATAGAGGGATCCGTTCACCCCTCGCCAAAGGGGATTGCAGGGGGGAAAACAACTTGATCAAGACGGTCAACCTGTCGAAGCGTTTCGGCACGAAAGTCGCCGTGGACGACCTCAACCTGGAGGTCGGCGAGGGAGAAGTGCTCGGGATCCTTGGGCCGAACGGCGCCGGCAAGACGACGACAATCCGCATGCTGGCGGCTCTGATAGCGCCTTCCAAGGGTGAGGCGTACGTCGCGGGATACAGGACTGGGGTCGACGACCGGCGGATCAGGTCGGTTACCGGGATCCTCACCGAGACGCCCGGTTTCTACGACAGGCTCAGCGCCTGGAGGAACCTCGAGTTCTATGCCCAGATGTACGAGATGCCCGCGCCGGCCAGGCGGGAGCGCATAGGCCGGCTACTCGAGATGATGGGTCTCAAGGAAAGCGCGTCATCCCCGGTCGGGACGTTCTCAAAGGGGATGAAGCAGAAGCTCGCCATCGCGAGGGCGCTACTGCACGAACCGAGGGTCGTCCTGCTCGACGAACCCACGTCCGGGCTGGACCCGGAATCGGCGAGAACGGTGCGCGAGATGATCCGCGACATGAGGGCCGCGGGGAAGACCATGCTCGTGTGCACGCACAACCTGGAGGAGGCCGAGAGGCTCAGCGACAGGTTAGCCATCGTCAGGCAGCGCCTGATACGCTTCGACACCGCCGAGAATCTCCGGCGCGAGCTGTTCGGAAGGCGTGTGGTGATGAGGCTCGACTCCCGCGCGACTGACGTCGAGGACGTGGTGCGCCGCCTGCCCCACGTGCGGGGTGTGTCGGCTTCGAACCGGACGCTCACCCTCGACGTGGCGGACCCCGAGCGTCACAACCCCGACGTCATCAAAGCGGTCGTTGAGGCGGGCGGGCGCATACAGTTCGTCGACGAGGAGCGCTTCACCCTTGAAGACGTGTACTTGAGGCTGATTGGGGGGGACGAGCGGTGAGGATCGCGGCCATTATCAGGAAGGAATGGGAAGAGGCCTTGCGAAACTGGCTCGTCCTGTCGTCGATAGTCATCCCGCCGGTACTGTTCATCGGCATTCAGCTGATGGCGTTCCGTGAGGCGCTGTCGAAGACCGCGGACCCGCGCATGCAGCAGGCGCTGGTGTCGCAGATGATGACGATGTACCTGTTCATCCCGCTCATCGCGCCGACGTCGATACTGGCGTACAGCGTGGTCGGGGAGAAGACCAACCGCAGCCTGGAACCGCTGCTGGCGACCCCCATCACCGACTCCGAGTTCATGCTCGGCAAGGCGCTGGCGGGGATCATCCCCGGCCTGGCGAGCACCTGGGGGGCTTACGGCCTGTTCCTGGTTGCGGCCTGGCTCGTGATAGGCCCATGGATAATGCCCGTGGTCGCCTCGCCGACCTGGCTGCTGATCATCCTTGTGATGGGGTCCATCCTGTCTTTCGACGCCGCCATGCTCGAGCTCATCGTTTCCTCCCGTGTCAACGACCCCAGGGCAGCGCAACAACTGGGCGCTATGCTGGTGATACCCGTCGTCATCCTCTCCATCGGACTGGGGTTGGGGAAGGTGCTGATCGGTCCGGTTACCGTCCTCGCGGCGTGCGCCGTGCTGCTGGTGGTGGGTTGCTTCATGTTCCGCGCCGCCGTATCGTTGTTCCAGCGCGAGACGATTTTGACCCGCTGGAAGTAATCACGGCAGGAGAATCGAGGAGCGGTGTTCAAGTCATCCCCCGATCTCAGGAAGGGGGCTACCGGCATAGGCGTTTACGCAGTCATCATGGCCGGCGGGTCGGGTGAGCGGTTCTGGCCGCTGAGCAGGACGGATAGGCCCAAGCAGTTCCTCAACTTCTTCGGTGAAGCGACCCTTCTCCAGGAAGCGGTGCGCCGCGCGAGACTCATCACTCCTCCGGGCAACGTCTTCATCGTCACGGGCCGGGCGCACTTCGCGCTCGTGCGCCAGCAGGTCCCCGGCGTGCCCCAGGGAAACGTGATCTGCGAGCCGGTGGGAAGGGACACGGCGCCCTGTATCGCCATCGCCGCCGCCCGCATACGGGCCGTCGATCCGGATGGCGTCATGGTCGTGTTACCGTCCGATCACTTCATCAGGGATGATGACGGGTTCACCGGGACGATCCGGGCCGCCATTCAGACGGCCAAAGATACGGGTGGCCTGGTCACGATAGGCATCAGGCCCACAAGGCCGGAAACGGGGTACGGTTACATCCAGTTGAGCGAGGCTGCGGGTGAGGCTGCACGTGAGCCGGCTGCCGGGGCGGGCGGTGGCGCGAGCGCCGCGGCGCACCCCATCCGGGTCGAGCGATTCGTCGAGAAGCCGTTGCTCGAGCGAGCGCGGGAATACCTTGCGTCCGGCCGGTATCTGTGGAACAGCGGCATGTTCGTCTGGACGGTCGGGGCGATACGCGGGGCGATTGAAGAATGCATCCCCGAGATCGCCGCAGGAATCAGGCCGGTTGAGGAAGCGATCGGCGGGGGAGACGGGGACGTGGAGGCTGCCATGGCGTCCTGCTTCCCCTCGCTCAGGAAGGTCTCGATCGATTATGGTGTCATGGAGCGCGCCACCAACGTCTGGGTCGTGCCCGCGTCATTTGAATGGGACGACGTCGGGAGCTGGACTGCCCTCGAGAGGGTGTTGTCCCTCGACGACGCCGGCAACCAGGTGACGGGTAACGCCCTGCCGGTTTCGACCACGAACTCGATCATCGGGTCCCACGCTACGGGCAGGCTGGTGGCGACGTTCGGCCTCGATGGTGCGGTAGTCGTGGACACGCCTGACGCGGTGCTGGTGACCACAAAGGACCGCGCGGCCGACCTGAAGGAGTTATTGGCCGAGATGCAGGCGCGGGGCCTCGGGAGGTACCAGTCGTCCTCGCCGGAAGGGGCGGGGAAGGTGGCGTTGAGCGACGTGTGCGATGCGCTCTCGGGATGCTGCCGGTTCGTGGAGAAGCCGTGGGGCAGGGAGATATGGTGGAGCGTCACCGGCCAGTTCGCGGGGAAGATCCTCCAGGTGAAGGCGGGACACTCGCTCAGCCTGCAGTACCACAGGAAGAAGCACGAGACGATGCTGTTCGTCGAGGGCGAGGCGCGAATGGAGATAGACGGCCGCCAGCTGGACGTCAAGCCGCCCCGCATAGTAGACCTGCCGCCGGGAGTGGTTCACAGGGTTACAGCCGTTACGAACGTCACTTTCCTGGAGGTCTCCACTGCCGACCTGGATGACATAGTCAGGCTGGAGGATAGCTACGGCCGGCCGTGAAGTCCGGGCTGCAGACACCGGCCGCGCAGACACCACGCTATGCAAGGCAGCTGCGTTAGTTCGCGGCTGCCTCCCTGTCTGCCTCGGGTGTCGCGGCCTGGCGTATCAGCTTCTGATGCTGCACCTGGTGCATGCGGTGGAGCGCCATGAGCCAGCTCACGGTTGACTCCGCCCCCTCGTTGCCATTCACCCCGGAGGGGTGCAGCCCGTCGTGGCAGCCGCCGCTGGCGAAATCGTACAGCACCTCACGCACGTCGTTCCGCCCCATGAACCAGTCGAAGCACCTCTGCATGTTCTCGAGCCACCGCTCGTCGTCGGTGGCGAAGTACGCCTCGTAACATGCGTCGACCAGGGCGGAAACCTCTATGGGCTGCTGGTCGAAGCGCGCTCTCTCCTTGCCCTTCTGGTACCAGCCGGCGGTCCCGACCGGCGACAGGTGGCCGTCGTTCGGGTCGCTCTGCAGCTCGAGCAGCCACTCGAGGGATGTGAGGCCCGCCTGAAGCAGTGCCTGATCGGCGAACCGGTTGCCCGCCACGATCAGCGCCTGCGAGAGGCGCGCGTTATCGTAAGCCACAATATCCTCGAACCAGTGCCACCCCGCCGTGGTGTTCGCCTGAAGCATCTCGTGCAGGCGGCGGGCGTGGCTGTACGCAACCTCCCTCGCGTCTCGGTCGCCCCCGAACCTCTTCAGGTACTCGAGGCAGCCCAGGACGAGGTGCGCGCACGCCCGTGGTGAGGTCATGGTGGAGCAGCGCCCGAGGATCCTGTTGAACAGCCGCGTGCTGAGGCCCAGTATGGAGTCGTTCGGCGCCAGCGCGACGCAGTGTCCGAGCGCCCAGGCCGTCCTACCGTGGCAGTCCTCGGAGCCGGCCTCCTCCAGCCACCTGCGCTCGTACGACATGAAATTCCTCACGCTACCCGTGTGCCAGTCGATGGCATGGTTAACGAAAGCGAGGTACACCTGCATCAGCGCCAGGACGCTCTCCTCGTTGAGGAGGTGCCAGTTCATGATCGTGGCTATCAGCGCCCTGGCGTTGTCGTCCGTGCAGTACCCGTGGATCCTGTCGGGCGTCGTGAAGAACGCGTGCTGCAGTAACCCCACGTCATCCGTGAGCGTCTTGAGGTGATTGAGGTTGATGTCGAGTAACGGCGACGGGCCCGATGCCGTTACCCACGTCACGTCGGACGCCATGGCGGCGTACTCGGCGACGGCATTCTGGAACACAGCGAGGTACCTCGCCGCTACTTGCGGCCATATCATCTGTCGCCCATACTGGTACGCCTGCTTCCGGATGCGGTCGCGGAGGTTCTGGTTACCGAGGAGCATCACGAGCTTCTCCGCCAGGGCGTCGGAGTTCCTGAACGGGACCAGCATCCCGCGACCCTCGGACAGGAGTTCCTCGGCGTGCCAGTATGGGGTGGAGACTATTGCCTTGCCGCACGCCATGGCGTAGGAGAGCGTTCCTGAAGTGATCTGCTCCTTTGACAGGTACGGGGTCACGTACACGTCGGATGCCACCAGGAACTTGACCAGCTGCTCGTTCGTGACGAACCTGTCGTGGAACGAAACGTTGCCCTCGAGGCCTTTCTCCCTCACGAGCTGTTCGAGGCTGAGGCGGTATACGTCGCCGAACCGCCGCCGTACCTCGGGATGAGTGACGCCCAGGACTATGTACATGACGTCCGGGAACTGCCGCACTACGGTGGATACCGAGCGAATGGCGTATTCGATACCCTTGTTGGGGCTGAGCAGCCCGAAGGTGAACACGAGCGGCCTTCCTTCCGCGCCGCATTCGTCCTTGAAGTACGCCGGGTCGAGGAACGGCACGTCCGGGGCGCCGTGGTGGATCATGACGATCTTCCGCCGCGGGACGTCGAACACGCGCGCCAGCATTTCGACCGCCCGCTCTGCCTGAACGACGACGAACGTGGATAGCGCGCATATCGTCTTCAGGGTCTCCCTCTGGCCGGGACTCGGCTTCTCCAGCACGTTGTGAAGGGTCGTCACGATCGGCTTCTTGAGAGCGCTCAGGAGGTGGATTACGTGGTTGCCGTCCTCACCGCCGAATATGCCGTATTCGTGCTGGAGCAACACCACGTCGATGGGCGAGAGGTTGATGAGGTCCGCCGCCTCGCGGTAGTCGGCCCGCTTCTGTTCGTGGATCGTGAGGTGTACCTCCGGCGGGTAGTCGTACTTGTAGTGCGAGCTGTCGATGGCCACCACCTGCAGGTTGGTGTGGGCGGCGCCGTGCTGTTCGTAAACCTCCTGCAATCCGAGCCGCAGGTCTCGCGTGAACGTCGCGATCCCGCACTGGCGCGGAGGATAGGTTGAAACGAACGCGACCCGGATTTGTGTGCTCATCATCCCCACGCTCCGGATTATGGATTTGTACGCCCGCCGCGGTAGCGCGTTACGCCCGCCGCGCTAGTCGGCGAATGCTGGTGATGGACATTTCAGGATGTATTCGACCAGGTCGTCGATGTTCGCGACCGCCAGCGCCACGCTGGAGTCGGCGGCGCCGTAGTACATGTAGAGTTCCCGCGTTTTCTCGTTGAGCGTTACCCCTGTTGGGAACGTTACGCCGGGTACGTCCCCCCTCTGTTCGTAGACCTCCTGGGGGCTGAAAACCCATTCGTCACTGCGCCTGAGCACTCGCCACGGCTCGTCGAGGTCAAGCAGGGCCAGTCCCACGCGATACAGCAGGCCGGCTGCGGTCGCCCGCACCCCGTGGTAGATTACGAGCCAGCCCTCGGGCGTCTCTATGGGCGGGGGCCCCAGCCCGACCCTGTTGTTGTCCCAGCAACCGGGGCGGACCGGTATGAGGACCTGGTGCCGTCCCCAGAATTCGAGGTCTGGAGACATCGCGATCCATATGTGGGCTTCGCCCCGTATTATCGGCCTGTGTATCAGGGCGAACAACCCGCCGATGCGCCTGGGGAAAAGGGACGCGTCCTTGTCTTCGGGCGGTAACAGCGCGCCGAACCTCTTGAAATTCACGAAATCTCTGGTCGTCGCAAGCGATACGACGGGACCGCCTCTCGAGAACGAGGTGTAGGTGATTGCATACTCGCCGAGTTCTCTCACCCAGACCGCGCGCGGATCCTCGGTCCCCCAGTGCTCCTCGTGGTAATCCGGGTCCGGATAGAACGTCGGTCTTGGATCGATTCGCCAGTCTGTCTTGCCATCCCTGCTGCGGGCGGCGGTGAGGTGCGAATTCCCGCGAAGGTCCTCAACCCGCACGAGTAGCAGCGTTTCGTCATTGAACCGCACTGCGGCGGGGTTGAAAACGGCGCTCACAGAGTACGGCCAGGAGCGCCTCGTCAGTATAGGATTGCCTTCGTACCTGCGGAATAGAGAAGTGGGGTCAGTGCTTCTGTGAGATGACATACGGCACATCACTCCCGGGGTTTAGTCTGGCGCGGGCCAGGCCGCAAATTGCGGGTCGAAAGATGGTGAGGGAGATTCGACTATACTGCGCCTATTCCTGCTTATGATAGGCCGTCGCAGGATGTGCTATGCCGATCGCCGCCTGGCTTTCAATCGCCCTTCCGCGCATGCCTGACGCTGATGGCCTTCCCGTCGGTTTCGACCACGACCGTCCCGTGCAGGTCCGTCCTGTATACCCTGGCCCCGGCCGCGTGGAGCCTGGCCAGCGTCCGCTCGGATGGGTGGCCGAACGCGTTGCCGGCGCCCACCGAGATGATGGCGTAAGACGGCGAGACGGCCTTGAGGAATCCGGCCGAACTCGACGTGCCGCTCCCGTGGTGGCCGACCTTCAACACGTCAGCGCGGGGTGAGACCTCCGAGGCCAGGAGCATCTCCTGCTCGGACCTGGCTCCCGCGTCTCCTGTCAGGAGGATGATTGCGTCTCCGTACTCGATCCGCGCGACGGCCGACCAGTCGTTGAGTTCGGCGTAGTTCTTGCCCGAAGGGGCGATGAAGGAGATCGAAAGGCCCCCGGTGTCGAGCACTCTCACTCCTTTCCGGGCCTCGTTCACCTTGAGGTCGCGCTTTTTCAGTTCGCGCAGGAATTCCTCGTAGTGCGCCGAGGTGTGACCCGTCTTCGGCATGTAGACGTCGCCCACTGCAAACGCCCTGACGACCTCGGCCATCCCGCCTATGTGGTCGGAGTGCGGGTGCGTGGCCACCAGGTAGTCTATCTTACTGACCCCTTCCGCCTTCAGGTACGCGACGACTACCTTACCCTTGCCGGGCTCGGCGGCGTCGACCAGCATGGTCCTTCCATCCGGGAGCTTCACTAGTATGCCGTCGCCCTGGCCCACGTCTATTACGTGAACCGACAGGGCCGGGCGCGCCGGCTCAGCGGGTGTGGACGGGGGAGGAGCGGGGGAGGACGGCGGTTTTTCGGCGGCGCCTGGACCCGGCGACGCGCCGGGCGGCGCGGGCGCTGGGACGAAGCAGCCCGGCAGAAGCGTCAGCAGCAAGACGATTACGAGACAGATCCGGCCGTGCGAGTACAGGAATCGCTTCATGGGCGCCCTCCGGGAGCGGAGCTACTTGAACAGTTCTGCCTCCAGTGTTCTTATGCTCTCGCGACGTCGTTTAGTGCTTGCCGCGTCTACATCGAGGCTGAACCGCAGGACGTCGCCTTCCTTTGCGCCGGGCGGGATTACCGACCTCGGAACGCTGAACGGTGTGCCCGCCAGTTCCAACACGGCCCAGTCACCCTCAAAACGGTCGATAATGAGATAATCACGGGTCAACGGCGATTCCACCTGCCTTCATGTGGCGTCGCACCGGGGTATTCCACTGCCCGGCAGTCAGCAAGATGAACCCCTCGATGACACCCGGGTCGAACTGGGCCCCGGAGCTGCGCCGCAATTTCGTTATAGCCGCAACTTATGTGGTGTTTCAAGACCCGCACTCACTGTTCCTTCAGCACAATCAGTTGAAAGAGCACCACACGGGTGCTCTTGTCGGGGTCGTTCAGCCGGACACAGCGGAGCATGTCACGGTTTCTCGGCGATCGCATGGAGCGTATCAGCTATGTCCTTCATAAGCCAGAGCAACGGGACGGTCATAAGCACGGAAACGAGCGCGAGCATTCCCATCCCCATGGCTCCCCGCCCCCTGTGCCGCATACCCATCATCATGTCAAAACACCTCCCCGGTTATTGTTGACCTTTCGCCGGGGCGCAAACAGGCGACTTGATGGCATCCAATCCAATCCGTGGGTTCGGTACGCCGCAAAGGTATTCGAGATACCGACGGCGAAAAGCGGCTTCAGGGACCTCAGGCTGCGAGTTCGCGGGGTTTCGTCAGGCGGTGCGGGCAATTGAGAATAGCGGTTGTCGACGGTCAGGGTGGCGGAATAGGCAAGATTATAGTTGCCCGGCTCAAGCAAGATTTGAGCGGCGCCGAACTCATCGCGTTGGGCACCAATGCACTCGCCACGGCGGCCATGCTGAAAGCGGGCGCTGATCACGGAGCCACGGGCGAGAACGCGATTGTTCAAACGGCTGCCGCGGTGGACGTCATCGCCGGTTGCCTCGGAATAGTCCTGGCGCATTCGATGTACGGCGAACTCACTCCCAGGATGGCCGAGGCGATTGCGAAAAGCAGGGCCAGGAAGGTCCTGTTGCCGGTCAATCGTTGCGGTGTCGATGTTGTAGGTATTGGACAGGAGACCCTGCCGGAGCTGGTCGGCCGGCTGGTCGAAATGATACGGGGTGAAGCCGGCGGCGCGCTGTAAAGGACGAGCCAGCGCGGACGCCGGCCACGGCCGCGCGTGCGGTAAGTTGGGAATAATACCAGCGGTAGAAGGGAATGGAAGGGGTTCGAGGAACTCATACATCCAGGAGGCGAGACCCCATTTGAGTAGCCGGCGCGTGTGCGCGGCTGATGGTAGCTCAGCGGGAGCACCACGGATCCGCGAGAAGTTCCAGGCGATACTCCACGAGACTTTGCATGCCGCAAAGCGGGTCTACGGCGAGCGGCTTGTCAGCCTACTCGTGTTCGGGTCCGTGGGGCGCGTCTGAGCCTCCTTGACCTACAGTAGCATCCTCTCAACAGCCCGCACGTATATCCTCGCAGCATCGAGCATCTTGTCGATCTCGACGTATTCATCCGGCTGGTGCGCAAGCGCGGGGTCCCCCGGTCCGCAGATTATCGACGGAGCGCCGAGCGCCGGGACGAAAACCGCCGCCTCGGTCGCGAATGGGACAGCCCCAGGGGTAAGCCTCTGGCCAGTGACGCCGGCGACCGCATCGATGAATAACCGCACCGCGGGGTGATCGGGAGCGGTCTCGACCGCCGGCAGGTCGTGGACGGCCCTGACTGACCCCCTGAACGACTGATCTGTGGCCTCCGCATCCGAGAGGAGGCGCTCCACCTGTTCGAGTATCCCGGCGTGGGACTGCCCGGGCACGGTGCGCATGTCGACCGTCGCCACGCAGCGGTCGGGCACGACGTTCGTCTTTACGCCGCCCGCAATCGTGTTGATGCTGCGAGTGAATCCGCCCAGCAGCGGATGCCTGGTAAACGGGATATCGAGCCGGTCAAGCCGCTGAAGCAGCGGGAGCATCATCATTATCGCGTTTTTGCCCAGGTGAGGCGTGGAGCCGTGAGCGGTCTTGCCGCAGGTGGTGATCTCCAGCCAGAACAGCCCACGCTCCGCTACACCGATCCGGTTGTCGGTCGGTTCCGCTATGATGATCGCCTGTGCGCCCGCGAGGTCGTGCTCCACCACCAGCGCCTTCGCGCCGGACATATCCACTTCCTCTCCTGCTGTCGCCGTCAGCACGATGTCCCCGCGGAGCGGCGGACCCGCCTCGGCGATC
Organism: Bacillota bacterium; assembly: GCA_013178305.1. Classification (NCBI taxonomy): domain Bacteria; kingdom Bacillati; phylum Bacillota; species Bacillota bacterium. The sequence goes on from JABLXB010000003.1 coordinate 19,326, forward strand.
GCCTTCAGGGCCACCATCATGGCGGCAAGCCCGCCCTTCATGTCGGCCGAACCACGCCCCCAAACCCTGCTGGACTGGATCGTACCTTCGAATGGATCGACAGCCCACTTCTGCGTACCCGCGGGGACCACATCCAGGTGGCCGTTGAAGACCACTGCGGGGGCGTCACCCCGGCCCCTCAGCCTGCACAACGCGGTTGCCCGCGAATCACCGTGTTCCAGCAGTCGTCCCTCGAATCCGTATCTGCCGAGGAAATTGACGACGTATTCCGCGGCCGCCTTCTCGTCACCCGGCGGGTTGACGGTGTTGATCCGGACGAGGTCGCGGCACACGCCCGTAACGAGGTTGGCGTCGAGCCTTTGCAGGAACCCGAATTCCCTTTGCCTGGCCATATCCGCACACCTCAAATTAATCAGGATTATGGCCATAATATTCCAGGGGAGGCGTCGTTTCCCTCCAGGCCCGGCGTCACGGCGGTGCCGGCTTGTGCGAGGTCCGCGTGAAGCGCTAATATGTAAGCGTCGGCATGGACAGGAGGAAACCCCGATGCCCGTATTTCGCGTAAGCCGTGAACTGTTCGCCGCGTTCCCCGAGGCGTGTTTCGGGGTGGTGGCGGCGGAGGGGATCCCGCCAAGGGAGCCCGACCCGTCCCTCGAATCCGCGCTCCGCGCCGAATGCGATAAATTGCGGGGGCTCTTCAAGAGCGTACAGGATGTGCGTGAGCACCCCGGCGTGGCTGCGTGGCGGGATGCGTTCACCAGGCTCGGCTGGAATCCCAACCGCTTCCCGAGCTCGATCGAGGCTTTGCTCAGCAGGCTGGCGAAGGGCGGGGGACTGCCCAGCATCAACAACGTGGTTAACGGCGCGAACGTAGTGTCCTTACGTCACGTGGTGCCTATCGGAGCGCATGACATCGATTCGTTCGCAGGTGACGTGGAGATAAGACCCTCGCGGGATGACGACACGTTCACCCCGTTCGGCTCGGCCGGATTCGAGGTTGTCCCGCCCGGCGAGATGGTTTACGTAAGCGGCAATCAGATACGTACTCGCAGGTGGGTCTGGAGGCAGAGCGAAAACGGCAAGATAACGGCATCTTCCGGACGGGTGTTCTTCCCGATCGACGGGTTTTACGGAAAGACCTCGGATCAGGTGCGCGCGGCCAGGGAGGACCTCGCATCGCTGTGCAAAACGGTACTTGAGGCGGCCCTCGTGACGGAGTTCTGGGTTGATGCGGGGTCACCCGAGGCGGACTTGAGCGTTGGAGTGTGAGATTTGACCGGAGGCATTCGCGCGGTTTTCGCATCGTTGCCACTGCTCGTAGTACTGGCCGGAATGCTCAGCCTTGGGTGGAACGCCTCCAAGGCGGGCGCGGCAGGCTGGGTCACAGCCATGGGAGTCGCTGCAACCGCGTACTGCCTCAACCTGTCCAACCTCGCGATCGCAAACGCGAAGGGCATGAGCCTCGCGGTGTTCATCATCACTATTATCTGGGGCGCCTCACTGCTGTACAACATCGTGCGCGGTGGCGGCGGCGTCAGGGTCATCTCCCGCGGCGTGTCCCTGCTCGGTGGGACCCCCGTCGCTGAGGCGCTCATCCTCGCGTGGTGCTTCACAGGGGTAATGCAGGGCATCGGCGGCTTCGGCGTGCCCGTGGTCGTTATATCCCCGATACTGGCGGAGCGGGGTTTCCCGCCGCTGGCGGCTGTGACGGCGACGTTGCTCGGTCATTCGTGGTCGATTAACTTCGGCTCCATGGCGACGTCCTACTGGGCTATACAGCTTGTGACCGGCCTTCCGAAAACCGCACTTGCCCATCAGTCGGCGGTAATGGCCGTTGTACCCATCCTGCTCACAGGCCTGGGTGTGGCGTATATCGCCGGTGGACGACGGGGCCTTCTCGAGAACACCGTGGTTGTCGTGGTCACTGGATCTGCGATGGCGCTCACGCAATGGGCTGTGGTTACGAACGGGGTCCCCGAAGGCGGCGCCATCATTTCGGGCGCTGTGGGGTGCCTGACTGTGTTCCTATTATCGAATCTTTGTGCCCCCCGGGGCTGGCGGCGGGGCGCCGGCCCGCAGGCGGTGGATGGGTGTGCAGCGGCGGAGGCGTGCGCGCTGCCGGCCGCCCCATGGTGGGTTACGCTCGCGCCTTACCTGGCGATGGTCGTGATGCTCGTGATGGCTCAGGTCCCCGCCGTCAAGACCGGCCTGAAGAGCTTTGGCTGGGGACTCTCGTACCCGGGCTACACCACTCCGCTTGGCCTCGTGGTCAAGCCGGAGGTACGATACAGCTGGATCGGGCTGGTGAGTCACCCGGCGCCGGTACTCCTGATCGCTACCGCGCTCGGCGTGGCGATCTACCGTGCATGCGGGCTGATGACTCCGGACGCTATCCGCCAGGCGTGGAACGATTCTCTCAGGCAATGCCTGCCTGCCGCATTGTCGACGGCGTTCCTCGTAATGATGGCGCTGATAATGAACGATTCCGGCATGACGACCGACCTGGCCGTGGCGTTCGCATGGTTATCCGGCAGGTTCTTTCCAGTGATATCGCCGCTACTGGGGGGCCTCGGTAGCTTCCTGTCGGGCAGCAACGCGAGCTCGAACGTCCTTTTCGGGAAGTTCCAGGTTGAGACCGCGAGGGCGCTGGGCATGGACCCGGTGGTGTTGGCGGCCGCCCAGACCGTGGGTGGGTCAGTGGGGAGCCTGGTCGCGCCGTCCAAGATCGTCCTGGGCGCCGCCACAGTAGGCCTCGAGGGGTGCGAGGGCCGCCTCATGAGGGATGCGTTGCTGTACAGCGTCCCGGTCATCGTGGCAACCGGCGTGCTGTGCATGATAATCGCGTCACGGACCGTGGTTGTGAGGTGATGCCCATGCTCAGACTGCCTTGCCCTGGCCCTGTTTCCCGGCTGGTCCTCCTCGTGGGGTCTTTCCCACTCCTCTACTACGGTGGAACGCGTGGCGTGACGTGGTGCGCCGTTATCGGTACTGCTCTAGCGGTTTACACGGCCGCCTTGTGCATCTTCCGGCCGGGGGACTGCGCGAAGGACCGCTAGGAGACCCCTGGCCCCGTTAACCCTCACCCGACCGACCGTGCTGTCAACCAATGCAGGCCCGCACACGCCCGCTGACATTGGCTCCATTCATGCCTCGCCGATCATTGACATGCACGACATTACTTGGATATAATGAACACAGCGACATGCATGCGCATAATGAAGGGACGGCAATGAGCATGGAAAGGCGACCGCTCCAGGTGTACCTAGACGAACGCCAGATCGAGTTGCTCAGGGACATCGCGGAGAGAAGGAAAACGTCCATGGCCGACATCGTCAGGGAGAGCATAGCCCAGTACTTCGCCAGCTTGCCCCTCGAGGACGACCCCGCGATGAGAATAATCGGCCTCGGAAGGTCGGACGTGACGGACGGGCCCGAGAACCACGATTACTACGTCGCCGAGCACGTCATGGCCAAGTTCGATGGGGGCGGGGATAGCGCCACCGGGGACCGGAAAGCTGGCCGGCCACCAGTGAAAGGGGGGCGCCGGTGAACGAGGTTTTCGTTGACACAAGCGCCTGGGTCGCACTGGTTGATACCAACGAGCTCAACCATAAGGCGGCCGCCGGGGTGTATGAGAGTCTTCTGAAGAATTCGCGCCTGGTCACCACGAACCTGGTCCTGGCCGAGACACACACGACGTTGATGAGGAGAGTCAACAGCAGAGTAGCCTTCGCTTTCATCGAAAACACGACGTCGAGCGGCCGAATCCAGATTGTCTATTCGAACAGGGGGATCGAGGAGGAGGCACTCCGGGTCCTGCGCAAGTACGCTGACCATCCGATAAGCTATGTCGACGCGGCGAGCTTCGCCGTGATGTCAGGCCGCTCCATTCGGGACGCCTTTTGCTATGACAAGCATTTCGTTGTAGCGGGGTTCAATGCCGTCGGTATGACGGGATCTCGATGATGCGGCGGCAGGTCCCGTGGTCAAAACGCAAGGGGCCGCCGAGGCGGCCCGAAGTAGAGCGAGCCTCCAACCGAGACCGCGAGGCCGTACAGTAAACTTTTCACAACAGCAAACTTTTCGCTTGACATGCGGCCACTCGGATGCTAGATATTAAACAAACGGAATATCGAGTATACGCCTCATCTCCTTCAAAAGGGGTGAGTCAGAGGCGCGGCGTTCATGAGTAACCGTGGGTGAGCAGGGCGAGTACGCTTTCGAGCGTCAACCCGTGAGCGAAAGGGACCGCCGCCGAAGTCCGGCCGCCAGGCCGGGCTGGGGTCGCAGCCGAACAGGTGCGACACTGTCACCTGGATCTGCCCGATGGTCCAGGTGGAGCGCTACTCACAGGGCGGGGAAGGGAGGGTATTGCGGTAAGTCGAGGCTTTCGGGCCACCGCAGTGCGCTGCTGGTGGCCTTGACGTTTTCCCAGGGGGTATACCAATTCAGGGAGGTCTCCATAAATGGAAGAAGGCATGATCGAGACACCTGTCGAGAATCCCGGGGGAAACCACGGGGTCCAGGGTATTCCGGGCAGCATGGGTATATGCAGCGGCTTGAGGGTCAACGGGGCCGGTCACCTGGAGATGGGCGGCGTTGACCTGGCGGTCCTGGCCAAGAGGATGGGCACACCGCTGTATGTACTGGACGAATCGTTCATCCGCGCTCAATGCAGGCGTTACCGCGAGGCATTCACGCAGAATTACCCCCACTGGGACGTGGCGTACGCATCCAAGGCTCTCTCCAATCGCGCGCTAGTCAGCATCATGCACCAGGAAGGACTCTCCCTGGACGTGGTCTCGGGGGGAGAACTCCACACCGCCGTCACCGCCGGTTTCCCGCCCGAGCGCATCTACTTCCACGGCAACAACAAGTCCGATGAGGAGATCGCGCTCGGCCTCGACTACGGCGTCGGCCGGTTCGTGGTGGACAGCGCGATCGAGCTCGAGGTCCTGGGCCGCCTGGCGGCGGCCAGGGGGCGAAACGCGGCCATCCTGATCCGCGTAAGGCCCGGCATCGAGGCGCACTGCCACCACTACGTGCAGACGGGGACCACGGATTCGAAGTTCGGAGTATCGCTGCGGGAGGCCGCCCACCTCGCGCGTTCGGCCGCGAGGTCGGGTGTCCTGGCGGTTAAAGGCATCCACTGCCACATCGGTTCCCAGATACTCGAGACGAAGCCTTTCGAGGCCGCGTCGTCGGTAATGGTCCAGACCCTCGTCAGGGTCAGGAGCGAGATCCAGCGCCAGACCGGCGCGGCGTTCGCCGCGAGGGATCTGCCGGACGAACTCAGCCTCGGCGGCGGGCTAGGGGTCGCGGATGCCACTGGTCAGAGACCGCCATCCATTGAAGACTACGTGAAGTCGTTGTGCCGCACAGTCAAGGAGGAATGGAGGAAGGCCCATCCCGGCGACGCCGGCGACGGCAGCTACGCTAGCGCGCAGTTGCCGAGGATAATCATCGAACCGGGCCGCTCCATCATCAACGGCGCAGGCGTGACGCTGTACACCGTGGGGGGCACCAAGCTCTCCGGTAACCGCAGGAACTACGTATTCGTCGACGGTGGGATGGGCGACAACCCGCGCCCGGCCCTGTACGGCGCCAGATACACCGCTGCGCTCGCCAACCGGGCGGGAGAGGCGCCCGAGACCGAGTACAGGGTAGTCGGCAAATGCTGCGAATCTGGCGACGTGCTGATAGAGCAGGCCGGCATGCCGCGAGCGCACAGGGGCGACATCCTGGTCACGTTCGGGACGGGAGCCTACAACTACTCCATGGCATCCAACTATAACCGCCTGCCGCGACCGGCGATGGTACTCGTGCGCGACGGCAAGTGGGACGTCATAGTCAAGCGCGAGACATTCGAGCACCTCACCGCGCTCGACGTGGTGCCGCCGAGGCTCCACGCCTGGGCATGGCCGGGCGCGGCCGAGCGTACAGGCGGCCTCGGGGGGCAGCCTTCATGCTGCGGGGGCGAGCACGGGATGCTCGACAGTGAAAACGGGGTTGCCGGTCGTGCAGTGGGGTTGACGCGTTAGAATTGAGATAGTCCGGTTAACAGGGTCAGGGCCGCCGGTTTGCGAGCCGGTGGCCCTTTTGCCTTGAGGTAGCGCTCGGCCGTGAGGACTCCTGACCCTGGGGGCCGCTCAGGCCGGGGGGCGTGTGTGGGGAGGATATCGACCGAGGGCTACAGAATACAGTAGCCGCACGACGAGAATATACTAGGCGAAACGTACTTGAACTGGAGTTGAGATGGTGAACATCGCGTTGCTTGGGGCGGGTACAGTGGGGGGCAGCCTTCTCGAAATCCTCTCGCGTGACAGAGAGAGGATAGCGGGAGTGAACGGTGCTCCCGTCACCATAACGAAGGTGCTGGAGCCCGACCGGTCCAAGCACGAGCGCATACGGGCCTACGGTGCCTCAATCGCGGCCACCCTCGACGACATCACCGGGGACCCGTCGGTGGAGGTCGTAGTGGAACTGATAGGCAGGATCGACCCCTCGCGCGAGATGGTGCTGCGCTCGCTCGAGGCGGGTAAACACGTGGTGACTGCGAACAAGGACCTCATCAGCGAGCACCTCGACGAGTTTCTCGAGGTCGCTTCGAGGAGGAACGTCGCCATCTTGTTCGAGGCCAGCGTTTGCGGGGCGATCCCGATAATCAAGACGCTGGCCAACCACCTGAGGTCGAACAGGATAGACCGCATCGCCGGCATAGTCAACGGGACCACCAATTACATACTCACGAAGATGGCGGAGACGGGCGCTTCGCTGGAGGATGCGCTGAAGGAGGCGCAGCGCCTTGGATACGCGGAGAGCGATCCGACCGCGGACGTGCGAGGGCTCGACGCTGCGAGGAAGATATGCATCCTGGCCAGGCTCGCGTACGGTGTGCCCGCCCGGCCGGGCGGGATATCCGTAGAGGGGATCGAGAACGTCACGGCCGGTGACATCAGTGCAGGCAAGGCGACGGGGATGGTGCTCAAGATTCTCGCTGTCGCCGCGCGTCAGGACGGAGGGGACGGCGTCGAGGTGAGGGTGCACCCCGCGTACGTTCCAGCCACCCACCAGCTGGCATCCGTAACGGATTCGTTCAACGCGGTGGAGATCCGCGGATTCCCAATGGATAACTTGTTCTTCGTTGGTCGCGGGGCCGGCGGTATGCCGACTGCCAGCGCCATTGTTGGAGACCTCCTCGAGATCCAGAGGGCCCGGGAGTCGGCCGCGGTGTCATCCCTGAACGATTACGGCATCAGCAGGCTTCTGCGGCCGGAGGAACTGCGCTCGCGGTGGCTGGTGCGGGGGCGGCCCGGCGCCGGCGGCGGCGTGGCGAAGGTCCTCAGGTCGTGCGGCATGGCGCTCGAACGCACGGTGGTTGTCGATCCGGCGACGGGAGAGGTGGCCGCGTTTACAGGGGCGGTACTGGATCAGGAGATGAACCGTTGTATGGAGCGCCTGGCGGCGCAAGGATTCAGCGGCGCCCGCGCGCTACGATATCTCACGTGAACGACGCCGCAAGTCCCAGTGCCATGTAGAAGACCCCCCCGCCACGAGCGGGGGTTTTCATGCGCCCGCCACCCCACGCGGAGGCGCACACGCACGCCTGCCCACGTTTATCCATGGAACCCCGCCCCATACTGCGTCGTCGTAATCTCAGGGGGTATGAGAGTGTCCCTGGTCGAACTCAATTCGGTTGGCAAGGTATACCGCTCCGGCAAGGTGGAGGTCCACGCGCTCCGGGAAATCAGTCTCCGCGTTGGCAGCGGTGAGTTCGTTTCCATCATGGGGCCGTCGGGCTCCGGCAAGTCCACGCTGCTCAATATAGTGGGGTGCCTGGACAGGCCCAGTTCGGGGTCATTCCGGATCGGGGGGACGGCTGTGGACCGGCTCGGGGACGGCCAGCTCGCCGACCTGAGAAACAAGTGTCTCGGGTTCGTGTTCCAGGGATTCCACCTCCTCCCGCGCCTTACCGCCCGGCAGAACGTTGAGATGCCCCTCGTCTATCGTGGGGTGGTGCCACGTCAGCGCCGCGAGAAGGCGGAGGCGATGCTCGCCGCCGTCGGGTTGGCCAACGAGACAGGGCGTTTGCCTACGGAGTTATCCGGCGGGCAGCAGCAGCGCGTGGCTATAGCGCGGGCCCTCGTCGGAGAACCCGTTATCGTGCTGGCCGACGAGCCCACCGGGAACCTCGACAGCAACACGGGCAGGGAAATCATGATTCTCCTGCAAAACCTAAACAGCGAGCGCGGGGTTACGATTGTCCAGGTCACGCACGACCAGGCGATGGTGGCTTACGGAAGGCGCGTCATCCGGTTGAAGGACGGATACGTTGTCGACGACAGTCCGGCATAGCGGGACTGACCCGCGTACGACCGGGATGTGGCGGCGGCGACGGTGGTCGCGGCCAGGCGGAATTTGAAGGAGTGGTCGGGTCGATGAGCGAGGTGCCTCGGGTTACGGTCAGTCGTAAGACTATCGGGTTGTTGCTGGTGGGCGCGGTCGTCGCAATCGGCGGGCGCGCCGCCTACGGCAGGCTGACCTCCGAGGGTAAGGACAAGGCTGCCGCGCCGGTATACGCCACCGCGCAGGTGCAACGCGGGACGATCCGCGTGGCGGTGGAAGGGGCGGGGCAGCTTCAGCCGATATTCCTCAGTAATCTCGAAGCCCCCGCAGACGGCACAATCGAAGAGATGCTCATCGATCGCGGCCAGAAGGTTGAGAAGGGCCAGGTCATCGCCAAGCTGAGAAACGAGCAGGTATCGTACGAGGTGGCGGAACTCGAGTTCCAGTTGGAGCGCGCCATACTCCAGCTCGCTAACGTGCTCGGTGTACCCAAGTCGGAAGTCACCCGAGTCGACCCGGGCCGGGGCGTGTATGTGATGGCGCCGATCGGGGGACGACTGGTCAGCCTCGACGTGAAGGTCGGAGACAATCTGGCCGAAGGGACGCTCGTGGGTCGAATCGTCGACGATTCATCGGTGATCACTGTGGCTGAACTCGTCTCGACCGAGATGCCCGGCGTCGCGAAGGGCCAGCAGGTAACCATGAGGTTCGGTGAGTTTTCGGGTTTTGCGCGCGGAACAGTCACCGACGTCGACCCGACGCCGATCCCCAAAGGCGAGGGGTTCGTGTACCGGGTGACGATTGAGGCCGACAACCCCGGGTTGTTCAAGCCGGATCAGGAGTTCAGGGCGACGATACACACCCCGCGGGGCGACGTATCCGTCGGGTCGCCTCTCAAGGTCGACCGGTACAAGCAGGAGACCGTCGTCAGGTCGCTCGCCGAGGGTACCGTCACCGCGGTCAACGTTCGCAATCTTGGCCTCGTCAAATCGGGGCAAACCCTTGTGACGCTCGGTGGCGAGGCGACCAAGCGTTATGTAGAGCAGAAGCAGCTCGACATCCGCGAACTCGAAGTGAAGATAGCCAAGAAGCAGGAGATCCGCGACAAGATGGTCGTGGTGTCGCCGATCACCGGGACGGTGGCGTGGATTCGCGGCGGCCCCGGCACCTACGTCAGGGCGGGCGAGCCGCTCGGTAACATATTCGACAACTCCAAGATGAACGTCATGATACGCGTCGACGAGCTCGACGTTGTGCACCTCCAGGACGGCCAGGAAGCGGGGGTGAGCGTCGAGGCGCTTCCCGGGAAGAAGTTCAAGGGGAAGGTGCTCAGGGTCGACATGATGGGTCAGACGGAGGGCGGGTTCGCCCAGTACGGGGTGTTCCTCGAGGTGGAGGGGACACAGGAGCTCAAGCCTGGGATGACCGCCAACATCACCATATTCATAGACGAGAAAAAGGACGTCCTCCTTATGCCCATCGAGGCGGTATTCGAACAGGGCGGCGAGGCAATGGTGGAGGTACTGACGGATAAGGGGCCGAAGGCTGTGCCCGTCAAACTAGGACTTGTCAACGACGAGGTGGCCGAGGTGCTGAGCGGGCTCGACGAGGGGCAGGCGATCATCACGGGTAGCTCGCTGGACCGCCTGGACCGCGCCCGCAACGAAGCGGAAAACAAGGAAGAGGGCAAGAAGAAAGAGCCCCTGGTGATGCCGCAGAAGAGGCCGGTGGACTCACCGGCGCCGGCTCGCAAGCCATGAACGCTACCGTGCAGCAGCAGGCACAGCCGCAGCCTGGCATGCAGGCGCCTCCGCCGGCCCGGCCGGATTCCGCGCCGGGCGGGTGGCTTCCCGTAGTCCTCACGCGGGCCGTGTTCGGGGTGGAGATGGCGCTCGGCGGTGTGGCGATGAACCGCCTGCGCTCTGCGATCACCGTGATCGGCGTCACGATCGGCGTGGCTTCGATAGTGAGCCTGGTGGGCATCGGCGAGGGTGCGCGGCTGGCAATAGTACGCCAGTTCGAAAGCCTGGGGACGAACCTCATCAAGATCGAAAGCCATCACTGGCGCGCCGAGCTGCGCCCCGAGGACGCGCGTGCACTGGAGTCGCGCGTGCCCACGATATCCCTTGCCATGCCCGTCGTGAAAGCGGAGGGCCAGGTGAAGTGGAGGCGTCGCGCCCAGGAGGTCAAGATCATCGGGGTCTCCGAGGATTTCCCGGCCTTGCGGCAGCACCGGCTCCTTGCGGGCAGGTTCTTCTCACACCTCCACGTCAAGGAGCGGCTCCGCGTGGCCGTGCTGGGATTCAATGTGGTGGATTCGCTGTTTCAGGGCCGCAATCCGATCGGGCAGCGCATCTACATCGACGGTCAGAGGTTCACCGTAATAGGCGTGCTGGAACCCAAGGGGACCGGGATGGCGGACGACATCGACGACAAGATCGTGCTGCCGCTGACGTCGGCGCAGCGCTTGACGCGGAGCTATCGCGTGAACGAGTTGTGGGCACAGGGCGTTTCCCGCGAGGCGGTTGACGCGGCCGTGGTGCAGATCAGCCGGATCTACAACAAGAAACTCGGTCTCGACAAGCAGCAACCCGACGACGAGAAGGCGATCAAAATGCGGGGGGCGTACGGCCTGTATAGTCCGTATGGGCGCTACTACCCGCGCGGCGGGTGGGGATCATCGGGGTCCGTCAGGATGGAGATGCCGAAGCCCTACGAGAAGGACAAGGGCCTCGGCCCCGAGACGTTACTTTCGGTCACAAGCCTGAACGAACTCGTGCAGGAGGCCAGCCAGGCCAATCGCGTGATGACGCTGATGCTTGGAGGAATCGCCGGCGTATCGCTTCTGGTCGGCGGGCTTGGCATCATGAACATCATGCTCGTGTCGGTGACTGAGCGCACATCGGAGATCGGCCTGCGAAAGGCGTTCGGCGCCAAGCGTGGCGACCTCATATTCCAGTTCCTCGTTGAAGCGTTCCTCCTGAGCGCGGCCGGCGGGCTGATCGGACTCCTGCTGGGCGTGGCCGGTTGCCGCGCGATAGCCTCTTACGGCATCGAAGCCGAAGTCACGTGGAACGCCTGCTGGGTGGCTATTACGTCGGCCCTGGCTGTCGGACTCCTGTTCGGCGTCTATCCCGCGTACCAGGCTTCGGGCCTGTCGCCGGTCGAGGCGCTGCGGCAGTAAGGCGCCAGTATGAGCCACCCGGCCTTGCGGTTATCCTGAAATGTACGCCAGTATCTGATCCTTGAACCGCCTTATGTCATCCAGGTCCGTCCTGATGATCTCGTGCAATTCGTCGTTGGAAACCTGATGGTACAAATGAACCAGCCTGTTCCTGTAACCCGCCATCTTGACCAGTTGCAGTTGTAAGTCAGCAGTCACAATGCCCATTCTTCCGAGCCCCAGGGCGATGCCCTTGTATTCCATGGCCATATCCGTTCCACCGTTCTTGGCCAGGATGTGCCGGCCGATATCGAATACCGCCTCCAAAGCGCGCCTCAGGAAACTCTCGGCGGAGGCGGCAGTCCGGGCATTGAGGAATTCTTCCCTCGGCAGCAGGGAGAGTGCCTCGAGTTCGGTGAGGCATGTACTGATCAGGGCAAGTCTCTGCTTCACCAGCAGCCTGTCAACTGGCATGCTAAACCCCCTCCAGGACCTCATCCAGATATCTCTCGAGAAACGGGCGAAAGTCCGCTGCACGGCGGAGTACGTTCTCCTCGTATTCGCTCCTGAACCCGGCATCCAATGAGTACACGCATTGCCCGCAAATGGCGTTGCCCTGGAATACCGAATGAGTCTCCTGCAAGAGCACCAGGTCAACGGGATAGGGAGCAAACACGTCCTGCAGAGCGTTGTGTATCGAACTGTACAGGTCAATCCTGCCCCGCGGCCCGGGAAGACCGTCTCGAAAAACGACTCCAACGTCGATGTCGGCAAGGGGGTCGACCCTTTCCCGCCGGGCACCCTGCAGGATCTCCATTGCAGCCTTAACCTGCGAGCCAAAGATGTACATCAGGGCAACCCCGTTTTCGCGGGCGATATTATCAATTGTCTTCTGCTTGTCCACTGTTCGGGCGCCTCCCGCTCATAGTGTACCATTTTTCGGAAGGTGGGTGATAGGTTCCTCCGCGCGGTACTATCTCAGGAATTCGACCTTGAGAGCCTGTCGAACCCCTGCTCGGATACGCGCCTGGCAATCCTCGTGAGTTCCGCGGCTATCTCGTTCACGTTGGATTGCAGCTCGGCCACAGTCGAGGGGTATGGGCCGCAAAGGCCACTTTGTGGTAGTATTAGGGTGTTGGATTCGACAGGAGGCGCGACGAATGCCTGAACTACCCGAGATCCACAACCTCGCTCGCCAGATGGACGAGGAACTCAGGGGGAGGACCGTCGGTGCAATCGAGATCCGGCAGGTCAAATGCCTGAACGTGCCGGTCCCGGAGTTCGAATCCCTCGTGCTCGGCAAGACACTCGGGCGCTCGGCGTCGAAGGGGAAATGGGTGTTTACGGACCTTGAACCGGGCGTGACCTTTCTCCTCAATCTGGGCATGGGGGGGAACGTAGTCTACCACAAGTCACCGGAAACCCTGCCGGCGAAGTATAACGCCAGAGTCTACTTCAGTGATGGCTCCGCGCTCAGCATCGGGTTCTGGTGGTTTGGATACATACATGCGGTCAAGGCCGGCGACATTTCGTCGCACAAGATGACAGCCAGGCTTGGAATGGACCCGCTTTCGGAATCATTCACGTTCCAGGCTTTCAACGCCCTGCTCGAAGGAAAGAGGGGCGCGATAAAGACGGTCCTGCTGGATCAGGAGTGCATCGCCGGCATTGGGAACGTGTACGCCCAGGACATCTTGTTCAAGGCCCGACTCCACCCCAACCGGCGGATACCGGACATCGGCGAATCCGAACGGCGGCTTCTTCACCGTGCAATAGTCGCAAACCTGAAGGGGGCCGCGGCGCTGGGCGGCCTGGCGTACGAAAAAGACCTGTATGACAGGCCCGGTGGCTTCAAGGAGTTCCTGGTTGGGTACAAAGAAGGGCAGCCGTGTCCTACCTGTGGCTCCACGATCCTCAAGGTGAAGACGGGGGCCACGGCGTCGTACGTCTGCCCCTCGTGCCAGAAGTGATCGAATCCGCGCCCTAGTAGCGCGGTATCGACTTCTGCTCCTCGTAGTACCTTTCGACGCCGACCTCCTTCATTCGGTCATTGATCTGCTTCCACCTTAGCAGATGCACCTCGTCGTACCTGTTTCTCTCGCACGGGTACTCCCTGCACTGGAAGCAGTACTCTACCCTCATCTCACGATAGCAGTCCTTCGCCGAGCAGGCCGGATATACCCCTCCCCCTGCGCGACACCCGGGGCACGATGCCTTACTGAAATGCTCGAGCATGTCCCTGAACTGTGGGTAGCCCGCGAACACCGGCATGAAACCGGCCATCGTGGTCGCGATCTTCCCGTAGTCCCCCAGCGCCTAGAGCAACTGAGCGCTGAGTTTCTTCACAACGCCGTCGTGGTACCCCACGCACCTCGCGCACGAGATGCCGCAGGGCGCCAGGTCGTTCAGGATTCCCGGGTCAAGTTGCTTTTTCTCCAAGATAATATGCCTCCCCGCGAGTGCAATTCCGCGCCCGGTTACAGGCGCAGTCCCACAGTCCTATATGTGAGGATGCTCTCGATACGAGAAAGGTGCGGTGGTGTTCCCTTATTCGCGCAAGGCACGGATTACGCTTGTATACCAGGCGTCATCCGGCTTGCGCTCGGGCAGGCTGCGGAACAGCGCCAGTACCCGGGACATGGTGTCGGGATCACTTCTCGCGGCGTAAGCGGGGTCAGTGAAGTCCGGGGGTTCGGCGCCGAGTTCCTTGAGTCGGTTCCGGACGGTGGCGCGGTCCCGCACGAACGCCGCCCATGCGCGGCAGCGGCATGCGTTCTCGGGCAACACCCACTCACAGTGATGGCCGAAGAACGCGTTCATGTTCTCGCGAGCCCTGTGCAACACCGCCTTGGCTGCGGGCACTGACTTACCGAGCACCACTGCAACCTCGGCTACTTCGACCCCGAATATGTCGACCAGCGCAAACGCCACTCGCTGTTCGAGTGGCAGGCGGGTAGCCATCGCCGTGAAGCACCCGTCGCGGATTTCGCGGACTGCCTCATCCACGATGAGCTCGTCCTCGGGTGACGGGTCAGAGGAAGCCGGTTCGGTGGGCACCCAGCGGTCGATGCCATCTTTCGAAGAGTGAACGTAATGCTCTTCCGGGAGCTCACGGGCTGCCCGCCTGCGCGCGTGCTGGAAGAAGGCATTCACGCATATCCGCCTGATCCAGGACGGCAGCGCGTTGCGCTCGCGCAACTGCCCCCGGGACTTCCAGGCAAGGAGTAGAGTGTCCTGGACCAGGTCCTCGGCGTCGTCACGTGTGCCGGTCAACCGGCAGGCCAGGGAGAAGATGTGGTTACGACGATGATAGAGCTCACGGGTGAACCACTCATCGTCCACGACGGCCGCGCCAGGGACGGTTGATCTGGCGCCGGTCTCACCAGGACCCGCTGGCATGCCACGCCCCCTACTCATTCCTGCTTGTCGCCCTGGGCAGGCTGTTCCCTGTCCCGGCCTGCCTCGGTCCCCAGCTTTCGTATCCTGTCGGACATCTCTTGCAGGCGCTTCTGTACCAGGTGATAGACCGTACCCTCGGGGAACGAGCCATCCGGCTGCCTTTCCCCGGCCGGCATCCCCGTCAGTATCTCGATGCCATCTCCTATAGTCTTCACGGCGTATACGTGGAAGCCATCCTCCCTGACGGTCTCGACGACCTGCTCCTTTAGCATGAGGTGCTCCACGTTGCTCTCGGGGATTATCACACCCTGATCGCCCGTCAACCCCTTGAGCCTGCACACCTCGAAGAACCCCTCGATCTTCTCGTTTACGCCGCCGATCGCCTGGACCTCGCCCCTTTGGTTCACGGAGCCGGTCACCGCCATGCCGCGCCTGATCGGGACGCCCGAGATAGCCGAAAGCAGAGCGTATAATTCCGCCGAGGAGGCGCTGTCGCCGTCAACCATGTCGTAGCTCTGCTCGAACACGAGTCGCGCCGACAGGCTCAGCGGGAAGGCCTGCGCGAAATGCGCGGTCAAATAGCCTCCGAGTATCATCACGCCCTTGCTGTGCAGGCGCCCTCCGAGCTTGGCTTCGCGCTCGATGTCGATGATGCCGTCGCGCCCGAGACCCACGCTTGCGGTTATGCGCGACGGCCTTCCGAACGCGATGTCGCCGAGGCTTATCACCGACAGGCCGTTGATCTCCCCGACGGCGCTCCCCGTTGTCTCGACCTTGAGGATACCGCGCGTGGTCATCTCGCGGAGCCTGCTCTCGATGAGGTTCGAGCGGTAGACCTTGGACTCGATCGCCCTGACCACATGGCCAGGGCCGACGTGGTGCACGTTGTCACGAGCCGCATAGAAGTTGGCCTCGCGAATGATGTCGGCGATCTCGGCGAAGTGGGTCGACAGCTTGGTCTGGTCTCCCGCGAGCCTCGAGCTGTGCTCTACGATCTTGGCTGCGGCGCCGGCGTCGAGGTAGCGGAGATCCTCCTTCCGGCACAACTTGCACAGGAATGACGCGTACGTCCTTACGTTGACCGGCGTGCGCTCCATCCTGGTATCGAACTCCGCTTTGATCTTGAAGAGTTCGTTGAAGTCCGGATCGAGGGCATAAAGCTGCTGGTAGAGCGCAGGGGTTCCTATCAGGATGACCTTCACGTCCAGCGGTATCGGCTGAGGACGCAGGGTCTTCGTGGCCATCAGGCCGAGGCGCTCGCCGGCTTCCTCTATCACTATCTCGCGGCTGCGCAGCGCGCGCTTCAGCCCGTCATACGCAAGCGGGTTCCTGAGGATCTCCTCAACAGGGATTATCAGGTAACCCCCGTTGGCGCGGTGCAGTGAACCGCTCCTGACCAGGGTGAAATCCGTGACCAGCACGCCCAGCTGGGCTTCCTTTTCGATACGCCCGAACAGGTTGTTGTACGTCGGGTTTATCTCCATTACGACGGGAGCCCCTTCGAGCCCCGTGTTGTCGACCACCACGTTGATGGCGTATTTCCGGAACGGGATGTCCCTGACCCAGCCCGGCGTGACCCCCGGGGGAAGCCCCTCGGGCTGAGGCACGTTCTGGCCGCGGAGCTGGGGGATGTTCTGCAGAAGGTCCTCACGCATTTCGTCCATGTGCGACACAACGTCGGGGTTGTCCTTGAACGCATCTTTGATCTGCTCGAATTGGTGCCCGACCGTGAATATCACGACCTCGCGATCGAGATCCTCGATGGCCGATGCCGCGTCGCGATCGATCCGGCGGATCTCGCGCAAGGTGTCCAGCAGCTCGGACTCAAGCGCGCTGCGCCTGGCCGTAATCTGTTCCTTTGCGTCGTTGGGAAGCGCGGCGAACTCCTGGTCGCTCATTGGCCGGCCCTGGACCAGAGGGACTATCAGCAGGCCAACGGGAGTGGCCTGGATTACGAACCCCTCGGCCTGGGCGCGCTGATTCAGCGCGCCAATGAGCTGCTCGCGCCTGCGTCCGAATGTTGCGAGCCGCTCCTCCTTCTGTTTCGCGTACTGCTCACCCTCGAATGCTTTGGGCACTTCCGCGCGCGCCGCGGATACGAGCGCAGCCACGTCCCGCGCGAATCGTGCGCCCTGGCCGGCGGCTACGCGGATCGCCCTGGGCTGGTAGGGATCGCGGAAGTTGTGCGCGTAACACCAGTCGGACGGGGCGGGCTTCATCCTGGCGAAGTGCCCCACGAACTCGTTGACCGCAGTTGAACGCCCCGTGCCGGCTTCGCCCGCAACGTATATGTTGAATCCCTCGCCGCTGATGGCAAGCCCCAGCTCCAGAGCCTGAATGGCTCTGTCCTGGCCCACGATGCTCTCGATGGGTTGGAGTTCCTCCGTCGACTTGCACCCGAGGTCGTCCTGCTTGCACACCGCCCGCAGGTCGTTTGCTCCAATCTGCCGTGCCATGCTCTCACCTCACGCATAGGCTCATTGTGCCGCCTGTCTCCGGTTCTACGAGGAGGACGAAAACCCCTTTTGGGTGCCCGGATAGCGCCAGCCTCCCGTTTCCGGGGGTTCGCCGCGGCTTAGCGGTGTTATGTAACCATTGGCATCGATGCGAATATAATGTCTCAGAAAAACCGCAAGGGGGTGATCGACGTGCCCGAAGGCAAATGGGGCGGTGGCTTCTGGGGCAGCAGCTGGGTTTTCATCATTTTCATCGTAATAATCCTACTGTTCTTCTGCTCGGGTTGGAGTTGATGCCGGGGCCGGATCGAGACGACGGGAGCCGTCCAAGGACGGCTCCCGTATAGTTGGGGGTCCTGTTTAGCTGAAACAGCCGTCGCCGAACAGGAGCAGGATGAGGACCAGGAAGATTATGAACACGAAATTGCCACCGAAGAAACCGCCACCCTTTACCTCGGCCATAACTTACACCTCCTTCTCTCGCGGTAACCTCGATTGCCGTCATTCCGGCTCCAGGGTCACCAGCCGGACCCGTCGCCGAAGATGAGAAGGGTCAGGACAGGGCTCTAGTTGCCGAAGATCAGCAGGATGAGGATCAGGAAGATGATGAACGCGAAATTGCCACCAAAGAGCCCGCCTCCATCCCATTTCGCCTCAACCACTGCTAGCGCACCTCCTTAACAGGCCAGCCTATCTTGCGATACATAGTATTCGGGCGCGCTATCCAGAGTTACATAAGCCACAACCTGTAGACGCGAGACCGGCCCCGCCGATAGACGCGTGCACCACCATCAGTGCTTGACCCATCCGCTCACATTTGCTAAATTGAAGGTGACAGTATTGTATATCGTGAAATTCTGTTCAGATATCTGAAGCCACGCCCCGTATAACCGATCGCTCCAAACCGGCGTCTGGGGGGTAAGCGCATGTTACTGGAGGACCTACGCTCGGAGGCACTGGCTACAGCAGTCGAACTGGAACGCCTCGGACTGGCGTCCGTGGGCCCCGTCAAAGGCAGCCTGTCCGCGCGCGACGCGGGTAGCGGCAATGTGGTAATGTCGCCTAGCGGCATGCGCTACGGGAACCTCGCCCCCGCGGACTTTGTTGTGATCGACTCCGCTGCCGGCGTGCTGGAAGGCGCTCGGAAACCCTCACTCGACCTCGTGTTTCACCTGGCCATCTACGCCGCGCGTCCCGATGTCTCGGCCGTTATTCACACGCACTCCCCGTACGCCTCCGCGTTCGCCTGCCTGAACCGCGAGATACCCGTTATAATGCTGAGTCAGGCAAATACGATCGGCGGTGCAATCAAGGTCGCCCCATTTGAATTCCCCGACACAAGAGATCTCGGGGAGTCCATCGCGAGGACTATCGGGCGGCTGAACGGGGTGCTGCTGGAGAACCACGGCGTGGTCGCGGTCGGTAAGAGTCTCGGCGAGTGTCTCACCAACGCCTGCATCATCGAGAACTGCGCAGAGATCTACGCTATCTCGAGCAGCCTCGGTTCGCCCCGGGTACTTGACAACGACCTGATAGACAGGGCGCGGCGGTTCTACGCGTCGCGCTACGGGCAACGCGGCTGAAGACGCGGCGGAATGCGCGTCGGGCATGGCGGAAGACGTGGCTGAACGACCGATACGAAGGTGATTACTTGCTGGCCGAACTCCTTAACGAAAACACGATCGCGCTAAAGCAGAAAGCGGTCGACTGGAAGGAGGCGGTGTCCCTGGTGGGCAACCTCCTCGTGAAATCCGGCGGCGTGGAACCCGCATACGTCGAGGCAATGAGACAAACCGTCGTGGAGTGCGGGCCATACATAGTACTGGCCCCCGGCATTGCCCTCCCGCACGCCCGTCCCGGGGAATCCGTCAAGCGCACCTCCATGGCTCTCGCTACCCTGGAGCGGCCGGTTGAATTCGGGGTTCCGCACAACGACCCGGTCGACATACTCATCTCGTTTGCCACGACCGACAACCAGTCGCACATCCAGGCGCTCGCCGAGCTGAGCGCCATACTCATGGAACCCGCGAACATCGAGCGGATCCGCGCCGCGACCAGCGCAAGGCAGGTAATGGCCCTCTTTGGGCGCGAATGACTGGCTCGAGTACAGCCACGTGGGCGGCTTAAGTTGCTTACTCGGGTGAGGGGAGGTGAACTGAGAATGGATGACAAGGGCAACCTGAAGATCCTCGTGGTCTGCACTTTCGGCGCGGGGAGTAGCCTGATGCTGCGGCTGAACATCGAGGGAGTGCTGAAGGAGGCGAAGATCCCCGGTGTCACGGTGGAAGTGGCCGATACCGGCACATTCAAGGGGAAGGAAACCGACATCATCGCAGTGAGCGCGTCACTGGAGAAAGCAGTGCAGGGACACCCCACGGCGAAGAAGGTGGTCCCGATCAAGAGTTTCTTCGACAAGAAGGAACTCAGGGACAAGTTCGGCGCCGCTATTGACGAGCTCAGGGCAGCCAGGTAGCAATCAATAACGGATCAAGGGGGAGTTGAAGTGGCTTTCCTCGATTTCTTCATTAACCAGGTCCTGCGCCAGCCGGCGAACTTCCTGGGCTTGATCGTTCTCATCGGCTGTATTCTCCAGGGGAAGGGCGCGAAGGACTCGATCGTCGCCACTGTCAAGACGATAGTCGGCGTCAAGGTCCTGCAACTTGGCTCGGGCACGCTGGTCAGCGCGTCTAAACCCATAATGGAGGCTCTTACCAAGGCGTACAACATCCGCGGCGTCGTCATGGACCCGTGGACGCACGTCGGCGAGGCCATGCAACGGATGCCAAAGGACATCGTGGCGAACGTCGGGCTCATCATGGTAGCCGGGTGGTTGCTCCACCTGCTGTTCGCAAAACTCAGCCCTATTAAGGTTGTCTACCTGACCGGCCACGTCGCGTTCAGCGACACGGTCTGCCTGACCTGGTTCGTGTACGAATGCATGAGGCTTGATGGCACCGCGGCTATAGCCGTGTCTACCCTCATATGCGCCATATACTGGTGGTTCTTCCCATCGTTGATCTATCCGTACCTCAAGAAATTCATCGGCGATACCCCGATCACCCTCGGACACAACCTGTGCATCTCGGGTATCATCACCACCTACCTTGCCAGAGTCGGTAACCCCGACGACAGCGCCGAGAACCTCAAGCTCCCCGGCTGGCTGTCGATGTTCGGCGACTCCGTCGTGGCGTACGGTCTCGTCATGGCCGTCCTGTACTTCGCGTTGACCGCGTTCATCGGTCCAGCGGCGCTCGCCAAGGACGCCGCCGCCGCCGGCCAGAATTACCTGTTCTACGGTGCGATGCAGGGTGTCCAGATCGCGGTCGGCATTACCGTGCTTCTCATGGGTGTCAGGATGTTCCTCGCGGAGCTGCTGCCTGCGTTCAAGGGATTCGCGGACAAGGTGATCCCGGGCGCCATCGCGGCCGTTGACAACCCGGTATTCTGGCCCTACGCACCCACCGCGGCTCTACTCGGCTTCGTCGCCACGGTTGTCGCGCAGCTCGTCGCGCTCGGCCTGCTCGTCGCGTTCAAGTCGCCTATCATCGCCATCCCGTCAGTCATCCCGCTGTTCTTTGGCGGGTGCACCCTGGGCGTGTTCGCAAACGCTTACGGCGGGTGGAAGGGAGTCCTGTTCGCTTGCTCGGTGATGGGCTTCGTTAACGTGTTCGGCTCCGCAGCTCTCGCGGCGGTCGGCAACCTGTCGGTCGGCGTTGCGGGCCATACCGACTACAGCACGATCTGGCTCGCGTTCTTCGGGCTCATGAGGGCCATCTTCGGCGGCAGATAACACGACTGACAACAAGGCCATGTCCTCCATATCCGTCGCCTGCCCGGGTTCCACCGCCCGGGCGGGCGACGGGGCACTCCATGCGAACGCGGCCAGTACCGCGCGGGCGGGCGCCTGCGGATAGTGCCCAACCCGACAGACAGTCAAAGAGACAGGCAGTCAAAGGAAAGGAGGGTGCTTGACATGGGCAGGATTCAGACCATTCTCGGAGACATCAAACCCGGAGAAATGGGCGTAACGTACTCGCACGAGCACCTGATGACCAGGCCACCCAACAACGTAATCAACGGCGATGTGGACCTTCTGGTAGACGACCCGTCCAAGCCGCGCCAGGAGCTCGCGATTTTCAAGGCGGCTGGAGGCGAGACGGTCGTGGAAATGACACCCAGGCACTATGGACGGAACCTCCCCGTGATGGTCGAGGCATCCAGGACCACAGGCGTACACGTCATCGCTTGCTCCGGATGGCTCAAGGGGGCTTATTTCCCCAGGGAGACCGAGGAGCTCTCCAAGACGCAGCTAGCCGACATCGTGATAAGGGAAGTCACCGAGGGGATGGACGGCACCAGGATCAAGGCCGGCGTGGTCAAGGCAGGGACCATGTACAACACCATGAGCGCGACAGAGGAGAAGGTCCTCCGCGCAGTGGCGATAGCGGCGAAAGAAACCGGCGCGCTCGCATCGACGCATACCGAGAAGGGGACCATGGGAGTCGAGCAGGTCGAGGTCATGGTTTCCGAGGGGCTGGACCCCTCCAGGATAGCCATCGGCCACATCGACCAGAACATCGACCCCTACATTCACCTGAAGATCGTCAGGATGGGCGCGTACGTGCTATATGACGGGTTCTCCAAGATCAAGTACGGCCCCGACGCGGAGCGCGTTTCGCTCCTGCGCATGCTGAGGGAGAAAGGGTACGGAAAGCAGATCCTGATCTCGTGCGACATGGGCCGGCGATCGTACTGGAAGAGCTATGGTGGGGGGCCCGGGTTCGACTACATCTTGAAGAAGTTCCTCCCAAGGCTCCTGGACGAGGGCTTCCCGAAAGAGTTCGTCGACGACCTTATCCTGGCGAACCCGCACAGGGCATTCGCGATAGAGAAGTAGGTCGAGAGGAGCTGAATCACATGGCATCTGTTCAGACCGTCCATGGGCCGGTCGCTCCCGAGAAACTCGGGGTCACGAACATGCACGACCACCTTTACCGTGGCGGCGGAATGGAGGTCATCATCGACTCCGACTTTCTCATGAACGACATTGAGAAGGGGACGCAGGAGCTCAAGAGTTTTTACGAGGCCGGCGGCCGGTCGTTCGTGGAGATGATGCCGATCGGTTGCGGCAGGAGCGTCAACGCCTACCTGCAGATGGCGAAGGAAGTCCCTGTGAACATCATCGCTGCGACAGGCTTCCACAAGGGCAAGTTCTACGAGAGGACTCATTTCGTGCACAACTACTCCGTGGACCAGCTCACGCAGCTGATCGTCGAAGAGGTCACGACGGGCATCGAAACCCACGATTACAACGGCCCGTTCGTGGAACGCAGCAAGGCGAAGGCCGGGATCATCAAGGGCGGCACAGGCTACTACACAGTCAGCCCGCTGGAGGTCAAGATGCTGAAGGCGGCGGCGAGGGCCCACCTCGAGACCGGCGCGCCCATAGCCACGCACACGGAATACGGGACGATGGGGCTCGAGCAGCTCGAGATCTTCCGCAAGGAAGGCGTCAACCTCGAGCGCGTGGTCATCGGCCACCTCGACAGGAACCCCGACCCGTATTATCACCTCGAGGTGCTGAAAAGCGGGTGCTACGTGCAGTACGACTGTGCTTCAAGGGCGAAATACCACTCTGAGAGCTTCACGGTCGACCTGATAAAAGCGCTGGTCAAGGCGGGGTATGGGAAGAAGATCGTCTTCGGCGGCGACCTCGGGAGGAAGTCGTACTTCAAGGCATACGGCGGCGGCCCCGGCCTGGCCTACATCCTCGAGTCGTTCGTACCGCGGCTGCGGGTCGAAGGCATTCCCGGCTCTGTCATCGAAGATATCTGGGTGAACAACCCCGCGCGGATACTCGCTTTCTAGTGGACGGAGAGGGGAGAACGAATGTCCGAGGTCAGGATGGCGGCCATCGACGTCGATGGGACTCTTATCGACGACGATGACAGGATGCCTCCGGAGAACGCCGGGGCGGTCAGGAGGGCGATGGCCGCCGGCGTCAGGATCGTCCTGGCGACGGGGCGGGCCTACGAGGGAGTCAGGTACATAATCAAGGAGCTCGGGCTCACGGACCCCCTCGTCCTTCTCGGCGGATCGATCGTGATGACGGCTTCGGGGCGGGTCATGAAATCTTACGCAATGCCTTCCGCCCATGTGAAGGCCGTGTACGAGTTCTGCAGGCAACGCGACCTGTCAGTGAGGGCGCAGGGCCCGTATGGGATGTACCTTTTGTTCAGGAACCCCGAGCACCCCGACGTGGCACTGATTCAGAGGCGACTGCGTGAATGGGCCCCGTACGACTACGCGGTCATCTACGATTACGGGCGGCTGCCGGTGCGGGGCATCAACAAGGTCACGATTCTCTTCGACACCGTTGCCGACATGCACAGGCTGCGGCTGGAGATATGCTCGAGCCTGCAAGGCGTGAGCTACGCGCAGGCGTACAGGAACTGGATTGAAGTCACGTCTCTGGGTATCAGTAAACTGAAGGGGATCAAGTACGTTGCCAGAATTCTTGGCGTAAAGCGACGGAATATCGTAGCAATCGGCGATAATGAGAACGACCTCGAGCTTGTGAAGTGGGCGGGTCTGGGCATATACGCCGATACGGCTCCCGCGGTCCTCAAAGAACATGCGCGCATGATCGTGCCCGCAGGTGAACCCGCGGTTGCCTGGGGACTGTCCCGCCTGGTTTCCGTGTGACTTGAGGAGGTGGCTGATTGAGCGCGAGAAAGGCGAACCTGCCACTGTCCAGGGACAAGTTGCTCTGGGCCCTCGACACCATGTTGAAGAACAGGTACTTCGAGGAGAAAGTGGACGAATTCTTCGCACAGGGTAAGATACACGGCACCACCCACCTGTCCATAGGCCAGGAGGCGTGCGCAGCCGGCGCAATGGCCGCGATCGAGACGGGTGACTACATCACGGCTACGCACCGCGGCCATGGCCAGACCCTGGCCAAGGGCGCCGACGTCAACCGGATGATGGCCGAGCTGCTGGGGAAGGCGACCGGCTACTGCAAGGGTAAGGGCGGTTCGATGCACATAGCGGACATCGAAAGCGGGAACCTCGGGGCGAACGGGGTCGTCGGGGGCGGAATCGCCATAGCGGTCGGAGCTGCGCTCGCTCTGAAGATGCAGAAGCGGCCCAATGTCGTACTGTGTTTCTTCGGCGACGGCGCCATCGCGCAGGGCGTCTTCCACGAGTCCGCGAACCTCGCCTCGGTGTGGAAGCTGCCCGTAGTGTTCGTCTGCGAGAACAACCAGTACGCGATGTCCATTTCCAATGAAAGGGCGCTGGCCTGCCGCGACGCGGCAATCAGGGGGCAGGCGTACGGCATGCCGGGCGAGCCGGCGGACGGCAACGACGTGCTCGCGGTGTACGGAGCGGTTAAGAAGGCCGTCGATCGCGCGCGCCGCGGCGAGGGGCCGGGCTACGTCGAACTCCAGACGTACAGGTGGAAGGGCCACTCCAAGAGCGACGCGAACCGCTACCGCACCAAGGAAGAGATCGCCCAGTGGAAGCTCAAGGATCCAATCAAGCGATTCAGGACCTTGCTCATCGAGAACGGTGTGATCGACGAGGCCGTCTTTGAGGCCATGGACCGCGCGGCGCGCGAGGCCGTAGAGAAGGCGGTCGAGTTCGCGCAAAACAGTCCCGACCCCGGCCTCGAGGAATTGACCACAGACGTATACGTCGAGACCGCTGCGGGGGGTGCCGTGAATGCGTGAGCTCACCGGGGCGCAGGCGATCAGGGAAGCGCTGCGCGAGGAGATGATACGCGACCAGCGGGTCTACCTCGCCGGGGAGGACATCGGCCTCTACGGCGGGGCGTTCGGCGTTACGGCCGGCCTTGTGGAGGAGTTCGGCCCCGAAAGAGTGAGGGAGACCCCGATCTCCGAAGCGGCTATCATAGGCACGAGCATCGGCGCCGCCCTGCTGGGCATGAGGCCCGTCGCCGAGATCATGTTTTCGGACTTCATCACGATCGGCATGGACCAGCTTGTGAACCAGGGGGCTAAGGTCCGCTATATGTTCGGCGGGAAAGCCAGCGTGCCGATGGTCCTCCGCGCGCCGGGCGGGTCCGGCACCGGCGCCGCGGCGCAGCACTCACAGAGTCTTGAGGCCTGGTACGTTCACGTGCCGGGGCTGCTCGTGGTCATGCCGTCCACGCCTTACGACGCCAAGGGCCTGCTTAAGTCGTCCATCCGCGACGACAATCTGGTCGTGTTCCTGGAGCACAAGCTCCTGTACCGCGCCAGGGGGGACGTTCCGGAGGGTGACTACACGATCCCCCTCGGCAAGGCCGACGTGAAGAGACAGGGCACTGACGTGACCATCGTCGCCACGTCGATGATGGTACACAAGGCGCTCCGCGCGGCCGGGGATCTGGCCGGCAAGGGGATCAGCGCCGAGGTCATCGACCCGCGCACGCTGGTGCCGTTCGACAAGGAGACCGTTATATCGTCTGTCGCAAAGACGGGGCGGCTTGTCATAGTGCACGAAGGGGTCAAGAGGGGCGGCTTCGGTGGCGAGGTCGCGGCCATTATCGCGGACAGCGAGGCGTTCTATTACCTCGATGCCCCCATCAGGAGGGTGTGCGGCTACAACATCCCGATACCGTACAACCCCGTCCTGGAGAAGCACGCGGTCCCGACGGAGGAGTCCATAGTGGCTGGAGTGCTGGAATTGTTCAAGTGATACAGCGGACTGTCACGGGCCGGCCGCGGGCCGCCGCGAGTCTGCAGGGTTGGGGGGTCTGGAATATGCCTGTACCAGTGATAATGCCCAAGCTCAGTATGACGATGGAGCAGGGCGTCATAGTATCCTGGTTCAAGGAAGAGGGCGCCCGGATCGAGAAGGGCGAGCCGCTGCTCGAGGTGAGCACCGACAAGGTGAACTTCGAGGTCGAGTCGCCGGCGTCGGGCATCCTCGAGAGAATCATCGCGAAACCCGGAGACCAGATCGCCGTCACGGAGACGATTGCGCTCATATCGCAACCTGATGAAACCGGGAAGGAGGCTGCGGCTCCGGCGCCGTCCGCGGCACAGACCGCGGTGGCGCAACCAGCCGCTCCGGCGGCCCCAGTCGGCCCCGCGCCGCCACCGCCTCAGGCGCCGGCCGCTATACCGCCGGAAGCCCCATCGAGACCCCGGGCGACGCCAGCCGCGCGAAGGCTCGCGAGGGAAGGCGGCGTCGAGATCTCCACGGTACCAGGCACGGGACCGGGTGGCGCGGTTACGTCGGCGGACGTGTCAAGCGTCCTGGGGACGGTCGCCGCCGGGCCCGCCCGCACGACCCAGGCGCCGGCGGCGGTTTTGCCCGCGCCACCCGCTGAGAGGATCCTGCCGTACGAGGGCGTGCGGAAGACCATCGGCGACAGGATGACGCTCAGCCAGCATACGGCGCCGCAACTCGCCATGTCGACGCTTGTGGACTTCACCGCCGCCGCGGATATGCGCGAGCGCCTCTCCGCCCACGTCGAGGCAGGTGGCGGTCCGAAGCTGACCTACACCGACATCATAGTCAAGGTCGCTGCCGCCGCGCTGAGGTCGCATCCGAAAGTCAACTCGTCGCTACACGACGACGGCATACACGTGATGGCCGGCGTCAACGTCGGGGTTGCGGTCGCCCTCACTGACGGCTTGGTAGTGCCGGTGATACGCCAGGCGGACAGGAAGGGCCTCGCCGCGATAGCTCAGGAGAGGGCCGTGCTCGTCGACAAGGCCAGGAAGGCCGCGCTCAGGCCCGAGGACGTAGGCGGAGGGACGTTCACCGTTTCGAACATCGCGCAAAGGGATGTTGACTGGTTCGCACCGATCATCAACCCGCCCGAGGCCGCTATCCTGGGGATCGGCCGGATCGCGCCGAGGGCTGTTGTAGACGGTGACCAGGTTGTCCCGAGGCTGTCAGCCTATTTCACACTCGTGTTCGACCACCGCGTGCTGGACGGGGCGGACGCGGCCGAGTTCCTTCAGACCCTGAAAGACTTCATGGAAGACCCGGCGTTGCTGCTCGCCTGACCCCGCCGCCTGAAGCGAGGTTGTCGGGCAGCGTGCGGCGGCCGGATTTAGCGAAGGGGGGATCGCGTCCCACCCGATGTCGACGATACTGAGCAGGACCGGAAGCCGTGGCGGCTCGACCGCCCACCCCGACCTTTCGCTACTTACGAAGGTCGCGCGGCTGTATTACGAGGAAGACCTGTCGCAACGGGAAATCGCCGCGCGACTGCAGATGTCGCGTCCCACCGTGTGCAGGTTGATAAAGCGGGCCAAGGAATCCGGCCTCGTGCGAATCTCAATCGTCTCACCGGTCCGGCAATGCTCCGCGCTGGAGATCGGCCTCGAGAAGCGCTTCGGCCTCCGCCAGGCTGTTGTCGTGACCGCCCAGGGGGTGGAGCCGAAGCAGGCCATCGCTGGAGCGGCTGCGGACCTCCTGGTGAGGATCATCAAGCCGGACGACGTCGTGGCGGTATCGTGGGGGAGCACGCTGCGGGCGGTTGTCGACGCGCTGAAACCGGTGAAGGTGAAGGGCGTGACAGCGGTCCCGCTCATCGGCGGCGCCGGCAACACGAGTATGGAAGTGCACTCGAACAGCATCGCGGTGGATCTGGCGCGGAAGCTCGGCGGGTCGTGGAGGGTGCTGTACGCCCCGGCGGTAGTAGGCAGCGCGGAGCTCCGGGATGCCATCGTCGACGACCCGAACATCAAGGAGGTCCTGGACACCGCGCGGGCGGCCGATATAGCGATGGTCGGAGTGGGCGTCCCCGTCGAGACGTCCACCATGGTGAAGACCGGCTATCTCAAGCCGGAGCAGATCCGGGAGCTCAGGGACCACGGCGCCGTGGGCCACATCTCCTGGTTCTACGACATCGATGGGAAGATCTGCGACGCCGAGGTGAACCGCCGCATCGTCGGGCTCCCGCTCAGGGAGTTCAAGGGGATCAAGCGAGTCATCGCCGTCGCTGCCGGCCCGGGCAAGGTCGAGTCGATCCGGGGCGCGCTCCGCGGGGGTTTCTGCGACACGCTGGTGACCGACGACCGGACGGCGGAATCCATTCTCAAGGGGTCGTAGAAGCGCCGGCTCGAGGCCGCGAAGCGTACGCGGCTCACGGGACCGGCGCTCAGTGTCTCTACGCGGACAGGCCGTGCATGAGCAGGTCCATGACCTTGCCCGCGATGCTCTCGACAGGCGTACCGCCCGCGCCGGGTTCGAGGCAGGAGATCCGGTACGTGGACAGCATCACGTGGAGCATCGAGAATAGGAAACACGATGCCACGCAGGTGTCCACGGGCCGCAGGCTCCCTTCGTCCACCCCTTGCTGGATGATCCTCGCGAGAGCATCGTGGATGAACCGCGCCCTGTGGCTCCACGCCCAGTGCTTCAGTTCGACGCTGACAGGCTCAGGGTCGTTCAGGACCAGGAACGTGATCGCGTTCTCGCCCGAGATCATGGCCGCCTGGCTTTCGATTATCCGTCTTATCTTGTCCCTGGCGTCCGACCCCGCCAGAATGTACTCCGCCGCCTGCCTCCAGAACCTCCCGAGGTGGTATTTCACGGTCTGCTCGAACAGGTCCGTCTTGTTCTCGAAGTACTCGTATATGGTGCCCTTTCCCACGCCTGCGGCCACTGCTATGTCCTCGACCTTGGCCTCGTGAAAACCGCGGACTCGGAACACATCGAGAGCGGCCTTGAGCATCTGTATCTGCTTCTCGGGCAGGTCATCCCACAGCGCAGGGCGCAGGTCCTCAGCTACAGCACGCGAGTCTAGCATTTACCGTTCCCTCCGTTCAGAAGCCCATCCCCGATGGTTTGGACCCGCTCGACGCGCCACCCGACGACGAACCCGACCCCGCCGAAGACGACATCGATGAGGACGACAGGTGGCCACCTTCTTTCAGGAACTCCCACTTCGCAGCCGCCAGCGCGTAATCGAACTGAGCCTGGATCGCCTGGGCTTCGATCTGCCTCAGCGTCGAGTCCGCCGACGTCACCTCGAGGCTGGTGCCCACGCCCGAATCGTACCTCAGCTGCGCGAGGCGGAGGTTCTCCGAAGCCTGCTCGAGGCTTTTCACAGTCAGGTGGTAACGCTCGTCGGCCTCGAGGAGGCTCTGGTGCTGCAACCGTATTTCGAGCTCCGCCGCCTGGCGTGCGATATCGAGCCCCAGCCGTGTCGACTCCACGTTTATGGCGGCCTGCTTTACCGTCCACACGTTCGGGCTGAAGTGGTCCAGCGCGAGCTTGTGATACAGTTCGGCCATCCGGAGGGACTCGGACGCCTTCCTTATGTCGAGGCGCTTACCCAGGGCGTTCGCGACCACCTGCGATGGGTCGCCTGCCTTCGGGGTGTCGTACTTGAACTCCGCCGCGACTGCCACCTTCCTGGATAGGTCGTTACCCAGCAGCTGGTTGAGGGACATCACAGCCATGTCGCGGGCCTTCGAAGCCGAGGCAAGCGAAACCTTCGCGCTCGACACACCGACTTCGGCCGCGAGGACGTCGGTTCTCGGGACGAGGCCCGCCTCGAATGAGGCCTTCGCGGACTCGAGCTGCTCCTCGGCCCGCTTGACCCCCGCTACTTGCGCGTTGAACATCGCTTCGGCCTTCAACACGTTGTAGTACGCATCGGCCACCGTGAGCTGCATCTGCTTCCGCGTGATCTCGTCGCTGGTCCTCGCCGTTTCCAGCGCGGACGCGGCGTTCTCGGGGTTGTAGTACTTGACGAGGCGCAGGTCCCACGTCGTGACGAAACGCTCGTCGAGCGAATGAGCTGTCTCCTCCGCCTGGTCCGCAGAGAGCTCGGCCTGCTTGACAGCCAGTCTCGACTGCGCGATCACCGTGCTCGACTTGAGCGCCTGCTGATATGCGTCTTCCAGGGAGAGCACCGGCGTCTCACCGGCCGCCATCCCCGTTGCGGCCACGAGGCACGCAACCATTACCCCCGCCAGCAGCACCGCGGCGATCCTTTTGCCCCCGCGGGACTGCGACCGCGAGACAATTGAAGTCTTCATTATCACTTACCCCCCGCTTCGCCGAGGGCCGGTTGCGCGCTGCGCTCCGCGACCGGCTTGTGGCGGTTCTTGCCGTATACCCTGGCGGTGATCCAATCCGACAGCCGCTCGACCAGGTCGTACGCCACCGGAATGACGATCAGCGTCAGCACGGTTGACGTGGCCAGACCCGCCGCGATGACCGTCGAGAGGGGCGCCTGTGTCTCCGCGCTTTCACCAATGCCCAGGGCCAGGGGCACGAGCCCGAGGATGGTAGTGAGGCTCGTCATGAGGATGGGCCGCAACCTGTTGGGGCCCGCCTTGAGCAGTGCTTCCCTCATTGACATCCCGTCGCGGCGCCTGAGGATGTTCACGTACTCGATGAGCACGATGGCGTTGTTGACCACGATGCCTACGAGCAGGATGAACCCCGTGTACGACACGATGCTGATGCTGCGTCCCGTAAGGAACAGCCCCCAGATCGCGCCGAGCGCCGAGAGCGGTACGGTGAACATGATCACCAGCGGCTGCAGCAGGCTTTCAAACTGCGCCGCAAGTAGCATGTATATGATCAGGACCGCGAGGAGCAGCGCCTGCCCCAGGTCGCGGAACGACTCGGCCATACTCTGGCCCTCGCCGCTGAACTCCCACGAGTACCCCGGCGGCAGCGTGAACGTCCTCATCCTGGCCGAGACGTCGTTCAGTACGCTGGACAGGTCGCGGCCCGCTATGCGGGAGTTGACCGTCACTATTCTCGACTGGTTCTCGCGGCTTATCGAGATAGGACCGGCGCTCAGCGTAACCGTCGCCACGTCCTGCAGCATGATCGCCCCACCTGACGGAGTCGGGATCTTCAGGTTACTGAGATCCTCCAGCTGCTTCCTCTGTGACTCCGGCAGGCGCAACCTGACCGCTATCTCGTCGCCGCCTATGCGGAAGTTCGTCGAGACCTGGCCGGTCAACGCGGTCCTGATCGCGCTCGCCACCTGGTAAGTGCTCAAGCCCAGATCGGTCGCCCTGTCCCGGTCGACGAACACCTGCGCTTCCGGGAGCCTCGCCTCGATGGAAGTCCTGACATCCCTCGTACCCGGCACCGAGGCTATAATCTGCGCCACACCGGCGGCTGCCTCTTCGAGTATCTTGAAGTCGCGGCCCGCCAGGCGTACGGAGACCGGTGACCCGCCGCCACCCATGGACATGAACCCACCCGCGTCGATGCGGATCTTGGCCCCCGCAATCTGCGAGGTCTTCCGCCGCAGGGCCTCCATGACCTGGGCCGTCGATCTCTTCCTCCCGGCTTTCGGCACGAGCTGCACGTCGACCGAACCCATGTGTGTCCCGCCGCCGCCGAACCGCCCGCCTGAACCCGATGTTGCGAATATTGCCTCGACTTCCTCGACCGAAGCCAGTTCCTTTTCGATGGCGCTTACGATCGCGTCGGTCTGGCTCAGCGAAGTCCCCGCCGGCATCTCGACGTTCACGCTGAACTGACCCTCGTCGGAGTCTGGCATGAACTGCTTCCCGACGAACGGGAACGCTGCCACCGTCAGGAGCACGCACACCACCGCCATAGCAACCACCAGGCCCCTGCGGTCCAGCGCCCATACGAGCCAGCGCCTGTAGACGCCGGGGATCGCCTCGTTCGTCCACCTGTGAATCCAGCCCAGGACCCGCGCGGCGCGCCCGCTCTGAGCCTCGCGCGTCTGCCCGCCGGAGACGAGGAGCATCCTGTAGCAAACCATCGGGACTACGGTCACAGCCACGAGCAGCGAGGCCAGCAGGGAAAACGTCACGGTGAGCGCGAGTTCCCTGAAGAACTGGCCTGTGATGCCCTTGACGAACAGGATGGGGAGGAACACCGCGATGTTGGTGAGGGTCGAACCCCATATCGCGCCGCCCACCTCCACGGTTCCTTCCACAGCGGAAGTCCAGGGGTCGTGGCCCTCCTCCGCGTACCTGTAGATGTTCTCGAGCACCACGATGGAGTTATCGACCATCATCCCGACGCCCATCGCGAGGCCGCCGAGGGACATCATGTTGATCGTCAGCTTGCCGACATACATCATGAGGAACGTGGCGATTATCGAAATCGGGATGGATACACCGATGACGAGGGTGTGCCTGAGACTCTGCAGGAACACGTACAGCACGACCACCGCCAGCAGCGCGCCCCCGTATGCGTTGCTGTAGACGTCGTTTATCGATCGCTGAGT
Source organism: Bacillota bacterium (assembly GCA_013178305.1). Classification (NCBI taxonomy): domain Bacteria; kingdom Bacillati; phylum Bacillota; species Bacillota bacterium. Next base: position 51,895 of record JABLXB010000003.1, read on the forward strand.
ATACTTGGCCTGGTCGTAGACGGTCTTGATCTCCGTCCCCTCGGGGAGCCTCCTCGAGAGGCGCTTGACCTCCTCGGTGACCAGCTTCGATACCGTGACTGTGCTCGAGCCGCTCTGTTTCCTGATCTGTATACCCACGCTGGACTTCTGGTTCATCCGGGAGTACTGCTTGACCTCTTCCACCGTGCGCTCCACCCGTGCGACGTCGCGAAGGTTCACGGCGGCGCCCCTCGCAGAGCCGACTATCACGTTGCCGATTTCCTCCACCGACTTGAACTCGCCGAGCGTCCTGACGGTGTAAACCGACCTGCCGGATTCGGCGCTGCCACCCGGCATGTTAACGTTTTCTGCCGTCAGTGATCGCGCGACGTCGTCGAACGTGAGCCCGTGGTGGTTGAGCATCTCCTGGTCGAGAGTGACGCGGATTTCTTCCTTGTTGCCTCCGGTGACGTCCACCGCGGCCACGCCCGGGATCCTCTCAAGGGCCGGCTTCACGGCGTCCTCGGCGAGTTTCCTCAGGGTCACGGGGTCCTGATTGCCGCCCATGCCCATGTACATGATGGGCATGGACCCCATGTCGAACTTGAATACCATCGGGGCGTCGGCGTCCTTCGGCAGTCTCGACTTGGTCTGCTCCGCCTTCTCTCTCACCTGGAGGGCGGCGTAGTCCATGTCGGTGCCGTATTCGAACTCGACCATGACGATCGAGGACCCTTCCCGGCTGGTAGACCGGACCTTCTTGGCGTTGCTCACGGTGGAGAGCGCCTGCTCGATCGGATTTGAGACGAGCCGCTCGATCTCCGCCGGACCTGCGCCCTGGTAGCCCGTGATTACCGCAACGGTGGGGAACTCGATCTTCGGGAACAGGTCGACGTCGAGCCTCTGGAACGAGAACGCCCCGAACACCACGAGCACCAGTATGAGCATTGTCATGGCGACGGGCCTTCCGGCCGACGCCTGCGCGAGCCATTTCATTGCGCTTTGCTACCTCCCCCGGTCGTGCCCTTGTCGCCCGGCGCCTTCACGGATACCGGCGCGCCGTCCGCAAGCAGGTGCTGGCCGCTGCTGACGACCAGCTCGTCGTCGGACAGGCCGCCGACGATCTCCACCATGGTCCCGTTGAACAGACCGGTGGTCACCGTGCGCTCTTGAGCCTTCGAAGGGGTTCCCGGCATGACGACGTAGACCACCTGCCTGCCCACCCGTTCGACCACGCAGTCCTTCGGCAAGGCGAGAACGCCCTCTTTCTTGCCAAGAGACAGCGCGACGCGCGCGAACATGCCCGGCTTCAGGTCCTCACTCGGGTTGTCGATCTCGATCTTTACCGGGTACGCTTTCGTCCGTGAGTCAGGACTTGGCCCGACGCTGTCAACGCGGCCCTTGCGGGTGATCCCGACTGCGTCGATGCGGATGTTGACCTCCGCCCCGGGCTGGACTTTGTTGACTGCCCTCTCCGGGACTCCTATCTCAACGAACACGGTGCGAATATCGACTATCGTCACGAGCGGGGCCCCGGGCGAGACGAGATTCCCCGGGTCCACGGCTGCGCGGGACACGGTGCCTGCCTGAGGCGCCGTGAGCACCAGGCGCTCGCCGTTCGGGCCGCCGGCGACTCCTCCCGCCTGGCTGAGTTGTTCCTTTGCCGCGCGATACTGCGCCTCCGACAGGTTGACCCTGTTCTGGGCGGCTTCCCATTGCTGTCTCGATATCGCCTGCTGTTTGTACAGGGTGTCGAACCTCTGGAAGCTCAGCTTCGCGTCCGAGAGGTTGATCTCCGCCTGAGTCAGGGCTGCGCGCAGCGAAGCGAACTCCGCGCTGTCTATCTCGAGTAATGGCTCTCCGGCGGCAACCTTCTTGCCCACGGACGCCAGGACTCGCACGACCCTGCCGGGGATTTTGCTGGTGACCTGCACTTCCGAACCCGGCGCCACGTTGCCGCCCATCTCGAGTCTCTCCTCAATAGTGACGCGACCCACGCGGATCGCCTCGACGACCTGGGCGACTTCCTCCGTCCTGGCCACCTTGCCGGAGTTCCTTTGCTGGGTGATCCTGAATCCCGCAACGGCAACTATGACGGCCGCGATCAATATCCACACCAGCTTTGATGTCAACCGCTTCACTCGCACTACCTCCTTGATCGACCTTTCCAGCAATTCCATACGGGGGACGGCCCGCCAGGTCTGAAGGGGGGAAGGCGTTTTCACCAACCGACCGGCCGGTCGGTAGCAACACAACACATATATACCACGGTGGGACTGCAGGATCAACCAGTTTAATCAAGATTTTATAAATGGTTCCTACCTGCGGCGAAGATGCCAGATGTGGGGGAATATGGGGGGCGACGGGCCCGCCGCGCCGGCTACCGGAGGCACGATCTGAAGTGCGCGCGTGGCGGGCCGGTGTACCTCAGAGCGTCGGCCCGATCCTGTATATCCCGAACTCGTCGTGCCCCAGGACCTCGGAGCGCGTGAGCTTCCCGTCGCACACCGCGAGCACTTCCCTGGCGATGGCGTCTCCGACGGAGGCGACGGTCTCCGGCCCCTCGACGATCGTTCCGGCGTTAATGTCCATGTTATCGCGCATCCCGCTAAACGTGCCCGAATTGCTCGCGACCTTGATCACGGGCACAATAGGGGAGCCGAGTGGGTTGCCGCGACCCGTGGTGAAGACTACTATCTGCGCGCCCCCTGCCACCATCCCGACGAGCTGGTCGACGTCCATGCCGGGGGTGTCCATAACGACGATGCCTTTTCGGGTCGGGCGTCCGGCGTACTCTATCACCTCGTTCACCGGCCCCTTGCCGGCCTTGTGTATGCAGCCGAGGGACTTCTCTTCTATGGTGGTGATGCCGCCGCGGATGTTCCCCGGGCTGGGCTGTGTCCCGCGCATGTCGACCCCCATCTTGAACGCGCCGTCCTCGATCCGCTTGACTATCTCGACGCACCTGCCCGCCACTGATGGCGTGCACGCCCGCTGCGCGAGGAGGTGCTCGGCGCCGATGAGCTCGGTGGTCTCGGCCAGGATTATCGTCGCGCCGTGCTCCGACAGGGCATCGCACGCGTGGCCCAGCGCGGGGTTGGCTGAAAGGCCGGAGCAGGCGTCGGACCCGCCGCACTCGGTCCCGAGGATCAGGTCGGACACCGGGCACTCCGCCCGTCTCGCCGTCGACGCCTCGATGGCCATCTCGGCGGCAAGTCGAGCGCCCCGGGCGATGGCCTCGATCGTGCCTCCGGCCTCCTGGACCGTTATCATCTGCACGGGCTTCCCATGGTCGCGTATGGCATCGCGGACCGCTTCCGGTTCGATGACCTCGCAACCCAGGCCGACCACGATCGTTCCGTACACGTTCGGGTGGGCCCCGAGACCCACCAGGGTCCGGAATGTCTGCTCCTTGTCGGCTCCGACCTGCGCGCAACCGTGCTGGTGGCTGAACGTCACGCACCCGCGCACGAGCGAAGCGATCCCCGCCGCGGCGCGGCACGAGCACGACACCGTCGGGAGAATCAGAACGTGGTTCCTGACTCCGGCGCGGCCGTCGGGCCGCCTGTAACCCGAGAACTTCATGTGGACTCCTCCAAAATACAACCTGGTCTCAGTCTAGGGTTACGGCGCGCAGGATTCAAGCGGCTTCTCGCCGCCCGCGAGGAAATTTGCCGCGCTTCGGGGGTGCGAGTGGGAAGGAATCCCGACAGCGCGCGTAGAAAGCCATGGTATGAAGCTGGTATACCAGCATTGTACCAGAATTCACGAACGAACACGAGAAAGCGGGAGGGCGACGGAATGAGCGACGAGCGTTGGGAGATACCCCCGAAAAGCGGGCACCTGGATAGCCCTTCGGGCATTTACTTTCAGAACATGACCATGAATGAGGTCGCCGAGCGGCTGAATAGGTGCGACCTGCTCATCATCCCCATTGGGAGCACCGAGGCGCACGGTCCACACGCTTGTTATGGGGAGGACACGTTCCTCGTCACCAGGATGGCCGAAGCCGTTGCGCAGCGCACCGGGTGCACTGTGTCGCAACCCGTATGGTTCGGGACGCACCCGTACCATCACATCGGGATGCCGGGCACTGTCCCCGTCGACGAGGACACGTTCACGGCCTACCTGTCGAGCATCATCGCGGGGTTCTGGAACGCCGGATTCCGCAAGCAGATCCTGCTCAACGGGCACGGGCAGGAATACGTCATCCCGACCGCGATCCACAGGTTCGCGCGCCGGTTCCAGGTCCCGAGCCTCATCATCAACCTCAACTGGTATTACGCGATCCCGCAGTTCGTGAAGGACAAGGCGCACGGTGGGCCGTTCGAGACCCCGTTCGTCCACGCCGACGAGTGCGAGACATCGTTCTCGCTCGCGCTTTTCCCCGAGTACATCAAGATGAAAGACGCGGTCGACACCCAGTTCCACGGTTTCCTGCCCCCCGGCCACGTTGACAGCGCCGCAAACGCGTACCAGCGGCCGATTCCGTGGTACGCGCACGCGGGAGCCGGGACCATCGAGATAGCGGGCAATCCCGAGGGCGTCGTGGGTAAGGCCACGCTTGCCAGCGCCGAGAAGGCGAAACCGGGGGTCGAGGCGCTGCTCGACTACATGGAGAGACTCGTGAACGACATCATGAAGACGTTCCCACCGGGGAAGGTCCCGCCGGCTTCGAAGGTGACCCAGCGGTTCAGCCAGGAGGAAGTCGACCAGTTCCTGAAGGGCCCGCTCAATGGTGGGAAGCACCTGTACACGATAGCCTGGCCGCCGTATTGAGAGGCGTGCCGGCAGGCGTATTGCGGACATCAGTGACGGAGGATCGACACGAATCATGGCAGACTGGGGTAGCGTACAGGCGCATCCGGTGATCCTGGGCAGGACGGCCTACGACCGGATCAAGACCGCCATAATGGAGAACCAGTTGAAACCCGGCGTGATGCTGCAGGAACGCAGCCTCGCGGCGAGCCTCGGGGTAAGCAGGACGCCGGTGCGGGAGGCGCTGAGGCAGCTAGAGAAGGACGGCCTGGTGGAGTTCATCCCGGGCAAGGGGGCTCTCGTCCGGAGGATCTCGCTCGAAGACGTGCGCGACATCATGCAGATCCGCCAGGTGCTCGAGGGTATGGCTGCGCGGCTGGCGGCCGAGAACGCGTCGCCATCCGCGCTGGAGAGCATGACGGCGGCGGTCGACGAGATGGACGAGGCTTTCGAAAAGGGAGACCTCCGGCGATTCACCGAGCTCGACCTGGGTTTCCACGAGATGCTCTACACCGAGAGCGGCAACCAGCGGCTCCACGAGATCCTGAACAACCTGAGGGATCAGGTCACGCGGCTCACGATCCTCTCGCGGGACGACCCCGACAGGCAGAACCAGTCGAGGGGTCAGCACCGCCGCATACTCGAGGCCGTGCGCAGGCGAGACGGTGACGAGGCGGAGAGGTGCATGAGCGAGCACGTTACCAGCGTGCGCGCGTACCTCTCAAACATGCTCCTGAAGTAGAGGTTACGCTGGAGCGACTACCGCGGCGCGGCCGCCGGGCGGCGGCGCCCGGCTCTGCTGGCGATACTGACAAACACGACGTAATGGGGGCGCAGACGTGTCCCGCCAACCACTGCTCGAACTCAAGAGTATAGTGAAGGAGTTCCCGGGGGTCCGCGCACTGGATCAGGTCATCTTCGACCTGTATCCGGGCGAGGTGCACGTCCTCGTTGGGGAGAACGGCGCGGGGAAATCGACCCTCATGAAGGTCCTCGCCGGCGTGTACCAGCCCGACGCAGGCGAGATCGTGCTGGAGGGGCGACAAGTCCGGCTTCGGGACCCCAAGCACGCCGAGAACCTCGGTATCAGCATCATCTACCAGGAATTCAACCTCCTGCCGTACAGGGACGTTGCGTCCAACATCTTCCTGGGGCGGGAACAGGTCAAAGGTCCGCTGGGGAAGATCGACTACGCGAAGATGCACGCGGACTCGCGGGCCCTCCTCGACAGGGTCGGCCTGTCGGTGGACACGCGGGTCCTGGTGAAGGACCTCGGTGTGGCACAGCAACAGATGGTCGAGGTCGCCAAGGCGCTCTCGCTGAAAGCCAAGATCCTGATAATGGACGAACCCACCGCGGCACTGACTTCACGTGAGATAGCGAACCTGTTCTCGGTCATCAAGAACCTGGTGGCGGCGGGAGTGGGCATCATCTACATCTCGCACCGCCTCGAGGAAATCTACCGGATCGGCGACCGCGTGACGGTGTTGCGAGATGGCAAGTACATCGCCACTCTGCCCGCCGCGGACGCCAAGATGGACGCCCTCGTCTCCATGATGGTGGGGCGGGAGATAAGGAATCTCTACACGCGCGAACCGGTGGAACCCGGCGAGAAGGTGCTGAAGGTCGAACTCCTGACGCGCAAGGGCCGGTTTGAGAACTGCAGCATCGTGGTAAGGCGCGGCGAGATAGTGGGCCTCGCGGGCCTGGTAGGGTCCGGCCGCACCGAGCTCGCGAGGGGTGTTTTTGGGATAGACCCCGTCGACAGCGGCGAGGTGCACGTTTGCGGTTCGAGGATCGCGGGCCGTTCCCCGGCGTGCTCGGTGGCCTCGGGCATGGGGCTTCTGCCCGAGGACCGCAAGGTCGACGGGCTCGCCCTGATAATGCAGGTCAAGGACAACATCGTGCAGGCGAGCCTCAAACGCCTGTTCCCGCTCGGCGTCATCAACTTCCGCAAGGAGCTGGAGCAGGCCAACAACTACGTCAAGGACTTGAGGATTGCCACTCCGTCAGTCTACAAGCAGGCCAAGTTCCTGAGCGGCGGGACGCAGCAGAAGGTGGTCCTGGCAAAGTGGCTGTGCTCCGGCTGCCAGGTGCTGTTGTTCGACGAGCCCACGCGCGGTATAGACGTCGGCGCCAAGGCCGACATATACCGCCTCATGGACCGCCTGACACACGAAGGGGCGGCGATCCTGATGATCTCCTCCGAGCTCCCCGAGCTCCTCGGGATGAGCGACAGGGTCTACGTAATGCGCGAAGGACGGATAGTCAAGGAACTCAACCGGGGCGACGCGACGCAGGAAGTCGTGATCAGCTACGCCATGGGGAAGGGGGATGAGTACCTTGGCAGCACTGGGACGCAGGGCCGGTAATGGCCTCATCCTCGCGAAGATTCCCGGCGTCGTGTGGGCGTTCGCGGCAATGATCGCGTTCTTCGGTTTCGAGGGGCGCGGCTTCCTCTCGCTCTACAACTTCATTAACATCATCAAGCAGGGATCGATACTTGCGATCGCCGCCACGGGTATGACGCTGGCCATATTATCCGCCGGCATCGACCTGTCCGCGGGTTCGGTGATGTCTCTCAGCGGCGTTATCCTTGGGTTGCTGCTTCACAGCGGATGGAGTATTCCGGCGGCCATACTGGTAGCACTTTGCGTTGGGCTCGCATGCGGCTGCGTCAACGGCTATCTCGTCGCGCACCTGAAGATCCATCACTTCATCGCGACTTACGGAATGATGGGGATGGCCGCCGGGATTCCTCTTGCGCTCACGGAAGGGTCCGTCATACCGGGGTTCAGCCAGGCGTTCCGCTTCCTCGGGGAGGGCGCCGTGGGCGGACTGCCGCTGCTCGTCATAATTGCGGCGGCGGTGTTCGCGGTGTTTCATTTCACGCTCACCCGCACCAGATGGGGTGCCCACCTGTACGCGGTAGGGGGGAGCGACCAGGTCGCCAGGTATTCCGGGGTGTCTGCGGACCGCGTTCGTATGTCGGCGTACGTCTTATCGTCGTTACTTGCGGCGTTTGCAGGGGTGCTGGCTGCGTCGAGGGCGAATTCGGCCAGTCCAATCGCGGGTTCGGGATACGAATTCGACTCGATCGCCGCGGTGATCATCGGCGGGACGCCGTTCACCGGCGGCCGCGGCGGAGTTGCGGGGACCATGCTGGGCGTTGCCATGATCACGGTACTCAAGAACGGCCTGAACATCATGGGGTTCGCGGCGCCGTGGCAGCTGGCGATCATCGGGACGATGATCACGCTGGCGATCACGTTTGATGTGATGGTCAACCAGAGACGAAAGGACCGGGTGTGAGATGGCGAGCATAATCCAGAAATGGTCCCGCGTGTTCGTTTTTGCGGCGGTGTTTCTCCTGCTCGCAGTCGCAAGCCCGTACTTCCTCACGAGGGAGAACCTGCTCAACGTCGTCCGGCAGGCCGCTCTCCTCACGATGCTGGGGATTGGTCAGACCATGGTGATCGTCACCGGCGGGATCGACCTGTCGGTGGGATCGGTCCTCGCGTTGTCGTCGTGCGTGGCCGCCGAACCTATCAAGAACATGACAACCATCTGGCCGGGGGTTGGCCTGGCGCTCCTCATCGGCCTCCTCTGCGGCACCCTCAACGGTGCGCTGGTCGCGCACGTGAACCTGCCACCGTTCGTGGCAACCTACGGCCTCCAGTGGGTGGCGCGCGGGGCGGTTCTCGTATACATGGCGGGCCACATCACATACGGGTTCGGACCCGCGTTCAGGTTCCTCGGGGCCGGCCACGTGCTCGGGGCGCCGATGCCGGTGGTGTTCATGGTGACGGTGTTCGCCCTCGCGTGGTTCTTCATGCACCGGACCACGTGGGGACGCAACGTGTACGCCGTAGGGGCGAACCGCGCCGCGGCCGACATTTCGGGCGTCCGGTCGGCGAGGCTCGTGCAGTCTGTCTACATGATAAACGGGTTGATAGTGGCATTCGTGGGCCTTCTGTACATCTCGAGGCTCAACGCGGCTGAGCCGGTCATCGGCGAGAGCTTCGCCCTGGAGTCCATCGCCGCGACGCTCGTCGGGGGCACCCCGTTCACCGGAGGCGAGGGCGGAGTGGCCAACACGGTGATAGGCGCTCTGATACTGGCGCTCATGTCGAACGGGATGAACCTTCTAGGTGTGTCGCAATTCTGGCAGCCAACCGTGCTCGGGGCCGTAATCGTTCTCGCAATCATCCTGGACAGGGTCTCGAAGAACCTGACGTCCGGAGAAGGTGTGAGACGCGCGGCCTGACTGCGCTGGCGCGCTTGACGGGAGGGGGGATAGTCCCGAAGCAACCGAATCCTAGCACCGCATGACGCTTATTCGTGGGAGAGGTCAAGAAAGGGGGATACTCCGTGTTCAAGCGCACAATGTTAGTAGTCGTATGCCTGGCGGTCATGGCCTCGTTACTCGCAGGCTGCAGCCAGGGCTCGAAGCCCGCGGCCAAGCAGCGCGAGGTAGTGTTGATCGTCAAGAACCTGGTCAATCCGGTTTGGGTGGACTGCAAGAAAGCCGCTGAAGAGGCGGGAGCCAAGCTGGGCATCAAGGTAACAACCCTTGCGCCGACGAAGCCGGACAACAACGAGGAGCAGCTCCGAGCAATTGAGGACTCGATTGCGAAGAAGGTAGACGCGATACTCCTCATCCCGGCCGACACAAAGGGCATCGTGCCCGGCGTCGAGAAGGCGAACGCGGCCGGTATTCCGGTGTTCCTGCTCGGCTCGCCGATCCCGGGCGGCAAGATCGTGACCCTCATCGCCGTCGACAACGTCGAGGCGGCCAGGAGCGTCACCGACGCGATGGCGAAGAAACTCGGCGGCAAGGGCAAGGCGATCATTCTCGACGGCGTGCCCGGCTCGCAGAGCGCCGAGGACCTGCATAAGGGCATGATGGAAGCGCTCAAGAACTACCCCGAGATCGTGGTGCTTACCTCGCAGACCGCGAAGTTCCAGAGGGCCGAAGCCATGAAGGTCATGGAGGACCTCCTGCAGAGGTACCCCGACGTGACCGTTGTGTTCGGGGCTAACGACGAGATGGCGCTCGGCGCTATCGAGGCGATTGACGCGGCCAAGAAGTCCGGGCAGATCGCCGTCTCGGGTCTCGACGCCAACGCCGACGCCTGCAAGGCGGTCGATGCCGGCAAGATGCTCATGACCTGCGACAAGGGCTGGGGCCGCACGGGTGCCATCGGCGTGGAGCAGGCGGACAAGTACTTCAAGGGCGAGAAGATCCCCGAGAGGATACTCGTCCCGACGGCGGTCGTTGACAAGTCCAACGTGGACAAGTTCCTGAAGAAGTAGTGAACGGCGGCGCCCGGTACTCTTGCCCGGGCGCGCCGGGACATGGCTGGCCGGGGCGCCTGACCGCGACCTTTGACGGCTGCGACCCCCGGCCGCTCTTGTACGGCTATTGTGCGGTGTACGGTTCGTGTACCCCGCGGGGGTGGTGTTTGTGAAGGGCTGGATGGTCAAGGGCCCCGGCAACCTGGAACTCGTTTCTGCTCGGAAGCCGCGGCCTGCGGCGGGCGAACTGCTCGTTCGCGTCAACAGGGTAGGGATTTGTGGTTCGGATGTTCACCTTTACCACGGCACTTACAGGGGCCCGCACAGGTACCCGCTGTTCTTCGGCCACGAGTGGTCAGGTGCGGTTGAGGGCCTCGGTGAGGGAGTGCGGGGTTTTGAAGTTGGAGATCTGGTCACGGGTGACTGCTCCCAGTGGTGCGGGGCGTGCGAGATGTGCCCCGCGGACAGGAACCTGTGTCTTTCGATAGAGAAGACGGGAATCACGATCGATGGCGCTTCGAGGGAGTACATGACGGTCAAAGCCTCCCACGCATACAGGGCGAATGGCTGCGATCCAGGGCTCCTGGCGTCGGCCGAGCCGCTCGCGGTGGCGGCGCATGCCTGCGAGAGGGTGGTTCGGGCGGCCGGCGGCGACTGGGCCGCCGCGGAGACTCCCAGCGCTGAGGTGGCCGGGGTTGCGGCGGGATTGTCGCCGGGCGGTTCGCACCGGTGCGGCGCGCCGTTGTTTGGGCGCGGGCTGGTGATGGGCTCGGGCGCGGTCGGGCTGGCCGTGACCATGTTCCTGATCGACCGCGGCGTCGTGGGTTCACTTGACGTGCTCGACGTTCAGCCGTTCAGGCTGGAGGTCGCATCGTCGCTCGGAGCGCGGGCGCTGACACCGGAGGACCTCGGCGGGCCGGCGGCCGCGCCCGCGACCGGGGCGGGAGGGTCTTCGTACCGCGACGCGTACGCGGCGGCCCAGTACGATCTGGTCGTTGAGACCACCGGGACGGAGCCGGGCTTCTCGACAGCGCTCAGCGTCGCAAGGCCCAACGCGTCCCTCGCGCTGATCGGGTTCCTGCCGAAGGCCGGGTACGAGATGAGGACGGTCGTCACGAAGGCGTTGAAAATCGTCGGGTCGATCGGGGGGACGGGGAACTTCCCCGACGCGCTCGACCTCCTTCGGCGGAAGCCGGAGTTCGTCAGGAAGATGGTCAGTCACGTGTTCACCATGTCCGAGGCCGAGGAGGCGTTCAGGGTCGCCACCGATACGGCCAGGGCCATCAAGGTACAGATCGATTTCGGCAGTCTCGGCACCTGACCCGGCAACACGGGGGTGGAATACATGAGTGATACGGCGAGTGTCCCTGCCACCATGCTTGCGGCGGTTTTGTATGGCCCCGGGGACCTGCGGCTGGAGAACAGGGCGGTCCCCGCGCCTGGACCCGACGAGGTCGTCATAAAGGTGAGGTCGTGCGCGATATGCGGCACCGACCCGAAGATCGTGGCGCACGGCTGGCCCGGCCAACCGGCCTACGGCGACTACATCCCGGGCCATGAGTACGCGGGGACCATAGTGAAGACCGGCGCCGGCGTCACGGCGCTCTCCGTGGGCGACCGCGTGGTCGTCGAGCCGCACAAGGGGTGCGGCAAGTGCGAGAACTGCATGCGCGGGCTGTACACCACCTGTCTCAACTACGGGAAGATGGAGACCGGCCACAGGCATTACGGGTTTACCGCCAACGGCGGGTACGCCGGGTATGCGGTCAACCACGTGAATACGTGCCACCCGATTCCCCACGGGATCACGTTCGATGAGAGTACACTTGCGACCACCGCCGGGACGGCGCTCTACGCGATAGAGAGGGCGGGCGGGGTCGAGGCGGGCTCCACCGTGGCGGTATTCGGCCCAGGGCCTATCGGCCTGATGGCGGTGCAACTCGCGAAATCAATGGGCGCCGGCCGGGTGATCATGGTCGGAACCAGGGAATCACGCCTGGAGAAGGCCCGCCAGGTGGGGGCCGACAGGACCGTGAACAGCAAGGAAGCAGACCCCGTCGAGGCCATCAGGTCGGCGACGGGAGGCCGCGGCGCTGACCTCGTGTTGGAGTGCTCCGGGAGCCCCGGGGCCGCCAGGCAGTCCATAGACGCGGTGAGGAAGAGCGGCCGCATCGGACTCCTGGGCATATACCAGGAGGAAGTGCCGGTGAAACTCGACCAGGTGGTGCAGTGGAACCTTACTGTCGCCGGCGGCAAGGCCGAGGGCGGCTGGGCTCTGCGCAGGGTGATGCCTCTCGTCGGTAGCGGGCGGCTCAAGGTGGCGCCGCTGATCACGCACAGGTTCCCGCTTACCCAGGTACACAGGGCCTTCGAGGTTTTCACGGGCCGCGAGGGCGGGGCGATCAAGGTGATCGTGAACCCTTCGGCGGGTGAAGAAGCATGACACCGGGGGACGGGTTCAGGGGTGGTCCCAACGGAATCGACGGTATTGACGATCTGGGGTCCGCAAACCAGCGGCGGGTCGAAACGGCCGCCGCGTTGAAGCAGCCTGACAGGGTCCCTGTCAACCTCTGCGCCAGCGCCCCGTGGGTGGCGTCCGTCGCGGGAGTCCCTCTCAAGACCTATTACGAGGACGTCGCCGTGATGTTCGAATCTCAGATGCGGCTGAGGGAGCGGTTCTACGGTCTTACCCCGCTCTGGGCGGACACGGGTATCGTCAACGAGCCGTCCGCGCTCGGGGCGAAACTCACGTGGGGGGAAGACGGGACCCCGTGGGTCGAGCCGTTCGTTAACGGGATTGACGACGTCCTGCGGCTAAAGGTGCCCGACCCGCGGAACGACGGCTTCATGGCGCGGACTCTCGAGATCCTTCGGTACATGAAGTCGCGCGCGCCTGACGGGGTGCCGGTCTCGTGCGGGTCCGTGCATTCACCGTGGGGCGTGGCGGCGCTTTTGAGGGGCGTAACACAGTTCTGCACGGACATCTACGAGGACCCGGCCCTCGTGAAGGCGCTTCTCGAGATATGTACCGAGACCGTCCTCGCCTGGCTCCGCGCACAGGCGGAGGTGGCCGGTGGCCTGAAGACGATCCTGATAAACGACGATATTTCCTCGTTCGTCAGCCCGAAGACATTCAGGGCGCTCATACTCCCGCTGTACGAGAGGATCTACGACGAGTTCCCTTCGGCACACAGGTGGTATCACAATGACGCGAACGCGAGCCACCTGCTGGAGGGGATCGCAGCCGCGCGGGTCGAGGTGTTCCACCTCGGCAACATGGTGGACATCGCCGCCGCCAGGGAGCGCATCGGCGACAGGGTGTGCCTCATGGGCAACATCCCGCCGGTCGAGGTGCTGCGGGACGGCGCTCCGGGCGACGTGCGCGACCATTCCAGGCGGGTGATGGAGGCGGCCGCGCGCGGAGGCGGGCTCATCCTCGCGCCGGGGGGGTACACGGCGGAGGGGACCCCGCCTGAGAACGTCGACGCAATGATCCAGGCTGCCCTGGAATTCAAAATGGGGGTGGGCTCGTGATTCTCGATGATTTCAAGTTGGACGGGCAGGTCGCGTACGTGACCGGCGCAAGCCGCGGGCTCGGGCGGGCCATGGCCGAGGCGCTCGCCGAGGCTGGGGCCGGCGTGGCCCTGGCGGCGCTTCCGTCAGAAGAAGAGGCAATGAAGGACGTTGCGCGCTACATCACGTCCCTCGGCAGGAAGTGCCTGACCATCGGCGTGGATCTATCCGGCGTCGAGGCGGCGGTGGCCTCGGTGGACACCGTAATAACGAATTTCGGCAGGCTCGACATACTCGTCAACAACGCGGGCATGACGAGGCGCAGGGTGTCGATCGAGCACACGGTGGACGACTGGGACGCCGTGATGAACCTGAACTCGCGCACCGTGTTCTTCATGGCGCAGGCCGCGGCGAAGCACATGCTGGCGCGCGGCTCAGGCAAGATCATCAACACCGCGTCGATGCTTTCGTTCCAGGGCGGGCGGGGGGTGCCCTCGTACACCGCCAGCAAGGGCGCGGTCGCTTCGATAACCCGCGCGCTCGCCAACGAGTGGGCCGGCAAGGGGGTTAACGTGAACGCCATCGCGCCGGGCTACATGAGGACGGACCTCAACACCGCGCTCATGAACGACCCCGTGAGGAGCCAGCAGATACTCGGCAGGATCCCCGCGGGGCGCTGGGGCGAGCCGGCGGATCTCAAGGGAGCCGTGGTGTTCCTGGCTTCGCGGGCCTCGAACTACCTGTCGGGCCACATCCTGTGCGTCGACGGGGGCTGGCTGTCGTCTTGAACGTCCGGGAGGCAAAGCGGGCATTCGTCGGGGTCGACGTGGGAACCACGAGCTGCCGCGCGGTGGCGTTCGGCGAAGACGGGCGCGTGCTGGGCAGGTCGCAGGTGGAGTACCCGTTCGTCCAGGAGCGGCCCGGGTGGGCGGAGCACGATCCCGAGATGCTGTTCCAGGCCGTGGTGTCCTCGGTGGCCGGATGCGTCGCGGGCTCCGGGCTTGGGCCGAGCGACGTGGCCGCCGTAGGACTCGGCACGTACTGGCACAGCCTCATCGCGGTGGACGCCGCGGGAAGACCGCTCACGCGCTGCATAACCTGGGCGGACGTGCGCGCCTCGAAGGAGGCCGAACGCCTGCGGGTGGCGGGCCTGGCCCGCGAGTTCTACGAACGCACGGGCTGTCCTGTTCACCAGATGTACTTGCCAGCGAAACTCTTGTGGCTCAAGGAAAGGATGCCGGAGGTATTCAGGGCGGCTTCGCGATTTGCCTGCATCAAGGATTACCTGGTACACCGGCTGTGCGGGGAGTACTGGGTGGATGTGTCGGTCGCCACCGCGTCCGGCCTGCTTAACCTGCAGACCTACGACTGGGACGAGAGGGTGCTCGATACGGTCGGTGTGGAGCCCGAGAGGCTCGGCGAGGTGGTGCGGGTGCAAACCGTGCTGCCGCGCCTCGAACCAGCCGTCGCGGCCGCGATGGGCATCGATCCGTCGACCCCCATGGTAGTAGGCGGGGGTGACGGTGCCCTGTCGAGCCTCGGGTCGGGGGCGGTAGACCCCGGCGTGATGGCGGCGATGATCGGCACGAGCGGCGCCATGCGGGTGATCGTGCCGGCGCCCGCCGTCGACCCCCAGTCGCGCACGTGGTGCTACGGATTTGACGACGGCGCCTGGGTCGCCGGCGGGGCGATCAACAACGGGGGCATCGTCTACCGCTGGTTCAGGGACCAGCTCGCCCCCGAAGAGCGACGGCAGGCTGCCGAGCGTGGGGTTGACGTATACGAGATCATCAACGAATGGGTCGAGAGCGTGCCACTGGGGGCCGGAGGGCTGGTTTTCCTGCCCTACCTGACCGGCGAGCGATGTCCCTACTGGAACGCGAACGCGCGCGGCGTGCTGTTCGGCCTCTCGCTGGACCACACTCGCCGCCACATCGCCCGCGCCGCGATGGAGGGCATCTGCTTCAGGATGGCGCAGGTGTTGCGGGCGATGGAGGACGTCACCGGACCCGCGCGCGAGATCCGCGCGACTGGCGGGTTCACCCGCTCGAAGGCCTGGCTGCAGATGCTCGCCGATGTCCTGGGAAGGGAGGTCGTCGTGCCCGCGTCACACGAGGGCTCGGCGCTCGGCGCGGCGATCCTCGCGATGGACTCCGTGCTCGGCGGGGGTTACGCGGCCCTGAGCCGCCGGCTGTCCCCCGTAACGGCGCGGTACGTCCCCGGCGAAGAAAACAACCGCAGGTACAAGGACCTGATGGAGATATATATCCACGTGTACAGGAACGTCTCGGCGCAGTTCGATGAGCTTGCCGAATTCCGCCGCAGGGCAGTGGATTGAGCCCGCGGACCGGGCGCCGCCGTCGCGCGCAGCGGTCCACCAAACCGGGCCAGTGAGGAGAGGAGCAGGCTTGAAACCCAAAGTGCTTGTGACAGCGCTATCATTCGGACAGACATCCCCCGAACCAGTCGTCATGCTCGAGAAGGCGGGCTGCGAGATCGTGCGCAACACACTCGGGCGACCGATGACTGAGGACGAGCTCGTCGACGCAGTCGGTGGCGTGGCGGGCATTGTTAACGGGAACGACAGGATTACCCGGCGGGTCATCGAAGCCGGGCGCGACCTGCGCGTGATCGCGAAGAACGGCGTGGGGGTGGACAACATCGACGTCCAGGCGGCCACGGAGCGGGGAATCGTGGTGACCAACACCCCCGGCAGCAACTCCGATTCGGTGGCCGACCTGACCTTCGGCCTCATGCTCGCACTCGCGAGGCAGATCCCCGCCGCCGACAGGACGACCCGCGCAGGCGAGTGGAAGAGGTTCATCGGGACCGAAGTATGGGGCAAGACGATCGGCATCGTCGGGCTCGGCCGGATAGGAAAGGGCGTGGCCGTGCGCGCGAGGGGCTTCAACATGAACATCCTGGCTTACGAAGTCGTGCCCGATCGTTCGTTTGCCGCGGAGCACGGGGTGTCGTTTGTTTCCCTCGACGAACTCCTCTCCCGCGCGGACTTCATAACCCTGAACGTCCCGCTCCTCCCCGAGACGGAGCGCCTGATAAACGCCCGCACGCTGTCGCTGGTGAAGCCGACCGCCTTCCTGGTCAATACCGCCAGGGGCGAGGTAGTCGACGAAGAGGCGCTGTTCGAAGCTTTGCGGGACAAGCGCCTGGCGGGCGCCGCGGTGGATGCGTTCCTCAAAGAACCCCCGGGGAAAAGCCCGCTGTTCGACCTGCCCAACGTGATCGTTACCCCGCACATGGGCGCGCATACCGGCGAGGCGGCGCACAAAGTGGGCTTGATGGCCGCCGGGGGAATCGTGGACGTGCTCGCGGGCAGGCGTCCGAAGCACGTCGTCAATCCGGCCGTCTATTCGTGAGGAGGGAGCATTGTTGGCGGAAGCGTTGAAGCAGCTGTCCCAGGCGGTCATAGACGGTGATGCGGCGCAGGCGAAGACTTGCGCCGCGGCGGCCGTAGACGCGGGCGTGCCCGCGAACAGGGTCGTTGGCGACGGCCTCCTCGCCGGCATGTCGGTCGTGGGAACCATGTTCAAGGCGAACGAGATGTTCGTCCCCGAGGTGTTGATGTCCGCCCGCGCCATGCACGCGGGCCTCGATGTACTGAAACCGCTGCTCGCGGCGGGTGGTCACGGCAGTTTCGGCAAGTTCGTGCTCGGCACGGTCAAGGGCGACCTTCACGACATCGGCAAGAACCTCGTCGGCATGATGCTCGAAGGCGCCGGCTTCGAAGTGGTGGATCTCGGCATAGACGTACCGCCGGAGAAATTCGTCGACGCCATCAGGGAGCACCGGCCGGAAATGGTTGGGCTGTCCGCCCTTCTCACCACGACGGTGCCCGCGTTGGAGAAGACGATAAAGGCCATCGAGGAGTCCGGGCTCAGGCCGTCCGTGAAGGTGTTCACGGGGGGAGCCGTGGTGAACGCGGATCTCGCGCGGAAGGCGGGTGCCGACTATTATGCGCCCGACGCGGCCAGCGCCGCCGAACTGGCGGCCGAGGTCGCCAGGGGAAAAGGGAGATGAACCAGGTGACCGACCACGAAGTTCTCAAAGCGGTAGGAGAATGTGGCGTAATCGCGATAATCAGGCGGCTGTCGCCGGATCGCGCGGAGAAGGTGGCGGAGACTCTCTCCTCGGCGGGTGCGCCGGTGTTCGAGGTCACGATCGACAGTGAGGACGCGGCGGGTGTTATCCGCCGGATGTCTCGCGCCCTCGAGGGGAAGGTGTTCGTGGGCGCCGGGACCGTACTTGACGCCGCTGCGGCCCGCGAGGCCGTGGCGGCCGGCGCGCAGTTCATCGTCGCGCCCAATTTCAACCCGGAAGTGGTCGAAACAGCGCTGCGCTACGGCAAGGTGGCCATACCCGGCGTGTTCACCCCCAGCGAGATTGTTGCGGCCGTACAGGCGGGAGCGCAGGCAGTCAAGGTATTCCCCGCCGGAATACTTGGACCCGAGTACATCCGCCAGGTCAAGGCGCCCTTGCCCTACGTCAGGATGGTGGCGGTGGGTGGCGTGAGCGCCAGGAACGCAGCCGATTTCATCCGCGCCGGGGCGTTCGCGCTGGGAGTCGGCGGAAATCTCGTAGACGCGAAGGCCATTCGTGAGGAGAGGTACGACCTCATCGCCGCCGCGGCCCAGGAGCTCATCGCCGCGGTTCGCGCCGGACGCGGCTAACATCGCAGCCAACGCCGCAGCCAACGCTGCGGCTGACAGGTTAAGCAATCCCAACGGGTGAGAACCTATACCCCGGGGGGATGTGCGATGAGGAGGCGAATCGACGATGCCTTCCAGCCGAGGAAGGCCCCGGCGGCGGGGGATCTCGGTGAGGAGGCATACAGTGCGGCGATCCATGATGAGGCTGAGGAAATCCAGCGCGGCGACACCGGCGGCCCCGGAGGCACCGGCGATGCCCGCGGGACGACCGTGAAACCGCCCTGGAAGAGCCCGCGCACGAGGAACAGGCACAAGGAGCATAAACGTGACGGGCCCACGATAACGATGGGCGCCGACCCTCACAAGTCCTAGGGCCGGTCGAGCGGAGCAGGAGAAACCTGCTCCGCTTTGTGTAGGTGCGCCCGTCTACAGCGGGGCTTCCGTTCAACCCCGTTTTTCTGCGACTCAGGTCCGCCCGCCTACCGTTCGGCCGGATTCCATTCCCCAGCTATAGGCCGCGGTTCTATCCTTACGTTAGGGGAGGCATTGCCTTGACGCGGCACGAGTACGTGGACATGCTCGCCGCCCGGTACGAAGCGTACTACGACGTGCGTCGCGGCGCGCTCGCGGGTGGAAAGCCGGTCGACCTGATCGCCAGGTCGCTGCGGCGGTCGGAAAAATACTTCCTCTCGAAGAAGATAACGCTCTGGGCGTTCGAGACATGCGTCACGGCCGTCGTGAAGGCGTTCGATCCTGGAGTCACGGCCGGCGACGTAGACTCATTCTGCGAGTACCTCAAGAACGTCGTGAACACGCTCGTCGAGCCGTCGGATGAGCGGGTGTCCACCGTTCTGAACGGCGTCATGGTGTGTTGCTCGGGCCTCGACGGCGCGGCGGCGTCACGGGTGAAGCGCTTCAGCCACACGAAGTCCTTCTCGATGGGGCTTCGGGGGTGGTGTCATCTGGGCCTCATCGCCGTAGACCTGGAGTGCGGGACGGTGTACTACAACAGGGCGGCCAGGCCCTACGAGGCGTCCCACCGCTTGCCCGACCGGGGGGTGAGAGCCGCCGGCAACTGATAGATCCGGACCACTCCATTCCCGTAAACAGCATTCAGGGGAGGGATATTCGTGTCGGTAGCCTGGATTATCTTCGTCGGCCTCGCGTTCTATGTGGTTGCCTACAAGGTATACGGCGACTATCTCGAAAAGAAGGTCCTGAAGTGCAACGGTGACATGCCCACGCCCGCGCAGACGATCAACGACGGCGTGGACTATGTCCCCACCAAAGCCCCGGTACTTATGGGGCACCACTTCGCGTCCATCGCCGGTGCGGGTCCTATCGTCGGCCCCGTCTCCGCCGCCGTCTTTGGGTGGGTGCCCGTCGCGCTGTGGGTGATCTTCGGCTCCATATTCGTGGGAGGCGTGCACGACTTCGCGGCGCTGGTGTCCTCGATCAGGCACGAGGGCAAGTCGATCGGGCAGGTCATCCTGAGGAACGTCGGAAAACGCGGCCAGACGCTGTTCCTGCTGTTCTCATACCTCGCGCTCGTCCTGGTCGTCGCCGTGTTTACCATCCTCGTCATGCAGACGTTCGTCGCCGTGCCGGCCGTGGCGACCACGTCGATTCTGTTTATGGCGCTCGCCGTTGGGTTTGGTATGGCGGTCTACAGGTACAACGTCCGCCTCGGCACGGCGACCATCGTGGGAGTCATCCTTCTGTTCACGTGCGTGTTCCTGGGAGTCGAGTTCCCGTTCGTCCTGGACAAGACGACGTGGATATACCTCATTCTGTTCTATGTGTACCTGGCTTCCGTGCTTCCGGTCTGGATCCTGCTCCAGCCGCGCGACTACTTGAACTCGTTCCTGCTGTACGCCAGCCTCATCGCGGGCGTGACGGGCGTGCTCATCGGGCACCCCAACATCCAGTACCCCGCGTTCACGAGCTTCTACACGAAGGCAGGCGGCTACCTTTTCCCGATGCTGTTCATCACGGTAGCCTGCGGCGCGGTCTCAGGGTTCCACTCACTGGTGTCGTCTGGCACCACGGCCAAGCAGGTCGCGAATGAGAGGGACACCAAGGTCATCGGCTACGGCGCGATGCTCATCGAAGGCCTCGTCGCCCTGCTTGCGCTCAGCACCGTCGCCTATCTCACTCAGCAGGGTTACGCGGAGGGCCTCGCCAAGATGGGCGGCCCGACAGGGCTCTATGCGGCCGGGATCGGGCACTTCATGAGCTTCCTCGGGGTGCCGGTGGCGCTGGGGACCACATTCGGGGCGCTGGCGCTGAACGCGTTCTGCCTGACCTCGCTGGACACGGCCACTCGTCTCGCGAGGTACTCGTTCGAGGAGTTCTTCGGCGACAAGGTCCCGTTCCTGGCGAACAAGCACGTCGCCACGCTGGTGACTGTAGCCCTGGCCGGCACGCTCGCCCTTTCCGGTCGCTGGAGCGCGATCTGGCCGATATTCGGCGCGTCGAACCAGCTCCTCGCGGGCCTCGCGCTGCTGGCGGCGTCCGTATGGCTCATGAAGATCGGCAGCGACAACAAGGCGACCGTGTTCCCGATGCTGTTCATGTTCGTGGTCACGGTTTCCGGGCTGGTGCTGCTGGTCAGGAACAATCTCCTCGCCGAGAAGCCCAACTACGTCCTCGGCCTGACTGCGGTAGCCCTGCTGATCCTGGCGGTGTTCCTTATCATCGAGGCGGGCAGGCAACTGGTGAAGCCGAAGGAGAACAAGAGCGCCGCCGATTGACGCGGCCGGCGGTGGCTGAAAGAGCACTGCGATAGTGCTTCACAACGGGGCCCTCGGACCTCGGGAGGTGTGGAACACCTCAGAGACCCAGGGCCTCTTTCATATGCCGCACGTGGGTTCGCGCCACCGGCACCTTGCTGTGCTCCTTATCCTTCATGGCCAGCGTATATGTGCCTGAGAACCACGGGATTACCTCGGCAACCTTGTCGAGGTTGACGAGGAAGGTGCGGTGCACGCGGAGGAACCTCCGGTTGAGGCGGTTTTCGAGCTGGGAAAGCGTGAGCTTCGTGCAACACTCCTTGTCGAATGTCTTCAACCTCACCCTGTCGCCCATGCACTGGGCATACACGAGTTCACCGGCGTCGAGCAGGGCGATAGACCCGTTTCGTTCCACGGGGATCTTGACACTCGATAGGTGCGGCAGCATCTCGTCGAGGAGGACCCCCAGCCTCTCCTGCACGAGATCGCTCGAGGAGAGCGCCTTCTTGAGATTCCCCACGGTTGCCGCGAGCCTTGCCCTGTCGAACGGCTTGAGCAGGTAATCCACCGCGCACACTTCAAAGGCCTGCACTGCGTACTCGTCGTAAGCCGTGGCGAACACGATGCGCGGACAGGCACCGCCCTGGCAACGCAGCTCGCGAGCGACGTCGAGCCCGCTCATTCCCGGCATCGCCACATCGAGGAACAGCACGTCCGGCACCAGGCGCCGCGCCAGCGCAACGGCCTCGGTGCCGTTGCTCGCCTCACCGACCACCTCGACCGTGCCGAGCGAGCTCAACAGGTACTTCAACTCATCCCTCGCGGGTTGTTCGTCGTCAGCCACCAGTGCCCTGAGAACCGGCAAGGCGGACCCCCCTTTCCGGGATCATCAAGGATATCGTTGTGCCGCGCCCCGGCTGCGATTCCACCTTCAGCCCGCAGGATTCGCCGAACATGCTCTTGAGTCGGTCGTTCACATTTCTGAGGCCGATCCCGGCACCCGAGTCGCTGTGGCAGGGGGGGCCTACCAGCAGGCTGTCCCTGCGATCGGGCGTCATGCCTACGCCGTCGTCGCGGATGGATACCACGACGTGTCCGTCCACGCGAGCAGCCGTTACAGCGACCGTCCCCCCCGAGTTCCGGCCGTCCAGCCCGTGCTTGATGCTGTTCTCCACGAGCGGCTGGAGGATGAGCGGCGGGATCAGCGCCTTGCGGCAGTCCTCGTCGACATCCAGTAGCACGTTGAGCCTGTCGCCGTACCTTGCCTTCTGAATCGCGAGGTAGGACCGGACGTGTTCGACCTCGTCGCCAAGGGTGACGAGCTGGTGCGACTGCCTGAGGTTCCGCCGGAAAAAGTCGGACAATTGCACGAGCAGATCTCTGGCTTTTTCGGGGTCCGTCCTGCAGAATGAGACCACCGTGTTGAGCGCGTTGAACAGGAAGTGCGGGTTGATTTGCGCCTGCAGGGCCCTCAGTTCCGCCTGGGTCACCAGTTCTGCCTTGGCCTGCAGGTGTGAGATCTCGACCTGGGTGGCGAGGAGTTGCCCGACTCCCCGCGCCAGTTCGACGATAACGGGGGTGATCCGCTTCTTACCATCCTCGTACAGCTTTACGGTTCCGATTACGCCGGTGCCGGTGACCAGCGGGACAACAACTCCGGAACTGAGCGAGCACCGGGGATTGGGGCAGCCGATCATCTCGCGGTTTTGCAGCACCCGCAGCGTGCCCGCGGCTATCGCCTCGCGCGTGCCTCTTGTCAGCACGGAGTCACCGGACTTGTGGTGGTCGGAGCCTGACCCCACAAATGCCAGCACCTTCTGCTTATCGGTGATCGAGACGGCGGCGACGCCCGAGACCTCCTTGATTATGGAGGCCACATGCCTGGCCGACTCGAATGACAACCCCACGCGCAGGTAGGGAAGGGTCCTCGACGCGATCCGGAGAGCCTTGTTGGCCTGCAGGGCTTCGATCTGCTCGTGCTCCGCCCGGGTCGACTGCAATATCGCCAGGAACATGCCGGCGCCGGTGGCGTTGACGATGGTCATCGGAAGGATGATCACCCTGACCAGCGCCAGGGCCTCCTGGAACGGCCTCGCGACGGCAAGGATGATGGCCATCTGGGCCAGCTCCCCCGCGACCCCGATCGCGAAACCCGCCTTGCCTCCTATGTCAGTCCCCCGTAACCTGAGGTACGCGAGCCCGCCGAGCAACCCCTCGAATGTAGTAGAAAGGCCGCACGCGAGCCCGGTGAACCCGCCTATCGAGTACCTGTGCACTCCACCGATGAGCCCCGCCAGGAGGCCGACTGCCGGGCCCCCGAGCAGGCCGGCGGAGATGGCGCCGATGGCCCTGGTGTTAGCCACGGCCCAGCCCTCGCGTGTGCCGGACACCTGCACGCGTACACCGGTGTAAGTCCCCGCGATCGAGAGGAGCCCGAAGAAGACGATCAGCACCAGCCTGTCGCGGTTCGTCAAACGCCGTTCGATGGCGTTCTTGAACGGGCCGGTCCTCCCGGTTATGAACGCCAGTACCGCGATGACCGACATCTCCTGGACCAGTGCCAGGAAAAGGTGGGAGACCATCATCAGCACCTCGTAAGATTTGAAGTGGGCGTGTAATTAAGTTTGATTTGTGCGGCGCCGATTCCTCCCGCCGTTGCAGGACTCGGCCGCCGCTATGCCGAATTGATTTCCATTCGGCGGAACGGCGGCCCGTTCCGCAGTGAAGGGGTGGTCGGTGTGCAGGCGACTGACAGGCTCGTCGCCATCCTTGAGGCCATCGCCCAGTCCCCTGAAGGAGCCGGCGTCACCGAGGTCAGCGACAGAGTCGGGCTTCCGAGGAGCACCGTCCACCGCGCGCTCAACTCGCTGGTCGACCACAGGCTGGCCGCACAGGACCCATCGTCGAGGAAGTACAGGCTCGGCATGGGTATCCTCAGGCTGGCGTCCACGCTTCTCGAGGGGAACAACCTGATCGCCGCTGCGCAGCCGGTGCTGGAGGACATCCGGAGGGACCTCCAGGAGACTGTGTTCCTGGCGGTAATGGACGGGGCGGAGTCCATTTGTGTCGCGAAAGTGGACGGCGTCAACCCACTCAGGTATTTCGTGGAGATAGGGAGGGTGCTACCCTTCCACTGTTCGGCGTCCGTCAAGGCGATGCTGGCGTACGCGCCGGCCGCGATGCTTGACGACCTGCTCAGCAAGCGCCCGCTGGTGGCATTCACCCCCAGGACGAAGGTGAACCCCGACGAATACAGGCGCGAGATAAAGCAGGTCCAGGAGCGCGGGTACGCGCTCTGCCTCGAAGAGTTCGAGTCCGGGGTCAACGCGATGGCCGTGCCGGTGTTCGGCGCGCGTGGCAGGCCGGTGGCCAGCATAACGATTGTCGGTCCGGCCTCGCGCCTCGACGCGTCGTTCATGAACAGGGCGGTGCCCAGGCTTCGCCAGGCCGCATCGGACATGTCCAGGGCACTGGCGGGCATGCGAGCCTGAACCGGTGATGGGAGGAGACTCTCCTGGTATGAGGATCGTCCTGTGTATGACGGGCGCGTCAGGGGCGGTATACGGCTTACGGATGCTCGAAGAGCTCCGGACTGCCGGCTGCGATACCCATCTGATCGTGTCGGAGTGGGCCGAGAAGACGATCGCCGCCGAGTGCGGCGTGTCGCTCGAGTCCGTGGCCGCCCGGGCATCTCGGGTTTGGGGATACCGAGACATGGGTGCGCCCGTGTCCAGCGGGTCGTACCCCGTCGACGCGGTGGTCGTTTGTCCGTGCAGCATGAAAACGCTGGCCGGCATCGCGCACGGCTACGCGGACAACCTCATCATCCGCGCCGGCGACGTAGCCTTGAAGGAGCGGCGCAGGCTGGTGCTGGTCCCCCGGGAAAGCCCACTCTCGGTGATTCACATAGAGAACATGCTGGCTGTGGCGAGGGCCGGCGCGATCGTGGCGCCGCCATGCCCGTCGTTCTACGGCAGGCCCGCGAGTCTGGACGACATCGTCAATCAGACCGTCGGACGCGTGCTGGACCTCCTGGGCATCCGGAACGACCTCGCCCCGAGGTGGGGGGAGACCGCCGGCCCGGCCGCCGGTGCCGGACGCTCATCCTGAATGGCCGGGCGCCTGTGCCTGCTGGGCGCCGGCGCCGCGGCACCTCCTCACCAGAGCCGTGACGAGCGCGGCGGCGCACGCGAACACCATAATCGCCGCCATAATGCGCCTTACCCTGATCATCTCGATCCCCTTGAGTTCGCTCTGCCATCTTTTCTCCAGGTCTTCGAAAGACATGGAGTAGACGTCCCGCAGGGCTTTATCGGGGCCGTGCGGGTCATCACCCGTCTTCCGGATGAACTCCGCGAACCTCTCCTTGCCCCCGGCATACAGCGACGCAACCATCCACGTTTCCTTCGCCCGCGGGGCGGACGACGGGGCGCCTGCTCCACCCGCAAGGAACTCCGACAGCCCAACCAGAAGCCAGTTTAGCTCCGGGTCCGGCTTCGCGTACCAGGCGTGGCCCGCGTTGTGGGCGAGGATCCTCGAAAGCACGTCATCCGCAACCCGTTCCGGCGCCGGGGCCCGCCCCGCCTCCAGCACGTACCACGGAAAATCCGGGAACGCCTCGCCGATCGCTTTCTCCGGCTCATCCAGGGCGCGCTCGTAGAAGCTCACGATGACGGGGTTGCACGGCCTTATTCCGAGCTTCGAGTCCAGGTTCTCGATCGTGGGAGCCAGCCGCGCGCTCACCGCGGCGGCGAGGGCGCGCCCCTGGTCGCCGTGGTAACGGAGGCGCACGAGGCCGCCTGTCGAGGGAACGTCCAGGTACTGCCATTCCTTGACGCTGTCGATCGTCCACTCAACTGCGCCGGTGTCGGCGGTGTGGCCGGCCGAGTCGGTGGCCACCACCCTGTAATAGGCCGTCGCGAACGGCCACGGCAGGCTGAATATGACGCCGGGGGAGGCCTCACGCCCGCCGACGAACCGCGATGGCTCCGATATGTCCACTGCGACCTTCTCGGCGCCCCCCTCGACCGTCCACACCCTGAGATTGACGGAGCCGAGGTCTCCGTCGCTGTCTTTCACCAGTGGGCGCAGGACGAACGCGACCGGCGCCGAGGGGTTCTCGTGCTCTATCGTCACTTTCTCGATGGTAGGAGCGCTCTTGCCGGAACTGAATTCGCCGGGGGCCGGCGTATCCACTTTCGAGGCGAGCCACCGGCGAACTGCCCAAAGCGGCGCTCTTTCGTCACCGTATAACGGAGCGGAAATAGGCGGCATGACCTCGGACAGCCTTTTGTATAGTGACGCAAGGCTCGCCTTGTCACCGCTCTTCTCGTACAGGCTGCCGAGGAAGTAGTAGTCCTCAGCCCCTGCGTTGCCGCTCTCAACGCGCTTCTGCCACATGGACCTGCCGTACTCGCGGTCCCCCGTCAGGAACCTGTACCTTGCCTCCAGGAGCGCGGCCGCCTGCGCGGCCTCGGAGGAAAGCCCCCGCAGTGAGCCGAACTCGCGGACGTATTTCAGCGCTTGCGCGCTATCCCACTGCGATCCCGCGCTTACGATCTTCGAAAACAGATCCGACCTGCGGTTCTGCTCGGGTGTCGCCGGCCCGGGCGCCGGTTCGCCGGTCATCACTCTTGAGTACGAGAGCAGGCCGTACATGGCCGAGAACACCACCTCGATGTCGGCCGCCGGCTCGAAGCCGGTCCATTCCCATACCAGGTTGTCGCCCTCGAACCGGTAAAGACCGGGGAAAGCGTGAACTACCTCGTACGGCCTCGGCCCGGCGAATTCGAACGTGACCTTCGCTCGCCCTATCGGGCCCTTCCACGCCCTGCCGGTTGTGAGGATGTATCCGGTGCGGACTTCGCCGTTGGAGACGAACGTGTTCCTGACGCGGTACGAATTTCGCACTTCCACCGTCTCGCCTGCCTTGAGCGAAAGCGGCCAGGTCCACCAGAACGGGTACTGCTTTGCACTCTCGGAGGATGGAGTGGTGGGGCCGCCTTTTTCGCGCCGGACAGGCACTTCGAGCCCGGCGACCCAGGTCTTGAATTCATGTATGCCGACGTCGTCCCCCATTTCACGGCCCGGCTCGGTCGCCTCCTCGGGGAAGCCCATCAGGATCTCCGTGGCCGGCCCGGTGTTTCTGAACACGAAACGGCATGTAACCGTGGAGTCCTTTGGAGTGACCCTGACTCTCACGTCTTCTTCGACCATCTCGACCTGGCCGTCCCGGATGGGGCGGACGGTCTCGCCGAACCGGCCGAGACTCGTGTCGTCGGCCCGCGCCTTACGGGCAGGCAGCATACGCACCGGCGCCGCTGCGGCCGCAACAAACAGGGCGACGGCCAGACAGATTTGGGCCGCCATCCGCACAATCGTGACCGCGCGGTTTGGTTCTCGCGACTTTCTCGGTCCCATGACACGACCTCCCGGTCTATCTGCTGTCTCAGGACGCGGCAAAGCGGCCGTCTGTTCCACCGGCGGGTGCGATCGGCGGTTCGACGCATGCCGTCCGGCATCCTCCGCCGTGGCACGGGGCAAGGAGAACCCCTGCAAGAGGTAGAATCCTGGATGGTGGGTTATGAAGGCAGGCTCGCGGCCTGCCGGTCGACTGGGATCCGGTCGACTTCGACTCGCTGCCGCGCCGCCGTGTCGCCGCGCCTGAGCCGATCGACTGGGACCCCGTGCCACGTCGCCATGGCGACGGAATATTGCTCATTATCGCCATCTGTTGCCGTACCGCACGAGTCCCGACCGGACTCATGCGTGGAGCGCACGCGTTGGGCCATGACTCGTGCTTGTGGCGTACGCGCCCGGCGAGACTGGGTAGAGTCCGGTAGAGCGGAGCAGCTGTGGTGAGATTTGGGGCGAAGGTGGGCAGAGATGGCAGGTAGCCACCGAACTCGGCCGGATTTCGGCAGACGCCGGGGGACCCGGCGGACCCTGGCGGGACATAACGCCTGTGGAGACGGGAGTTCAGGCTGTGAGCCGGTTCCGTCGATGAATCAGGAACCTCTGGGATAACTCCTGTGGGAGACTTTTCCATAGATAGGAGAGCAGTTGAAAATGCAACAGACTAACATGCAACAACCGGACAGGGCGTTTCTTGCTGGACGAGCACTCGACTATTTGAAGCAGCTGGTCGCAATCCCCAGCCCGAGCGGGGACGAAGCTGCCATCGCCAGGCACATAGGCGGCCTGCTCGAGTCGTTAGGGCTGAGCGTCACGCTGCAACCAGTCGGCAGCAGGTTCAACGTTATAGCACGCACCCCCGCCACTCGGGACGAGGCCGACATCCTGCTCACCGGTCACATGGACACGATACCCGTGAGCCAGGGTTGGAGCACCGACCCGTTCAAGCCGGTCATCGCAGGGGACAGGATGTACGGTCTCGGCGCCTGCGACCAGAAGGGCGGCATAGCCGCGATGATCGCGGCGCTGGAGGGGCTCCGCGCCGCCGGCAGGCTCGACGGCGCAAACATCCTGGTGGCGTTCGTCCCCGACGAAGAGGCGCTTTCCGACGGGATGCTCGCTTTCCTGGAGACGAAGCCGAAAGCACGGCTCGCGCTCCTGTCGGAGCCCCATTTCAAGGAGGCGACCATCGGCTGGCCCGGCAAGGCGTTGGTGAATATCGTGGTACACGGGAAGTCGGCGCACGGTGGATCGAGGCCGTGGGAGGGCATCAACGCGATTGAGGAGGCAGCGCGCCTCCTGGTTGCGCTGGGCCGCGTCGAACCACCGCGGCACGAGCGTCTCGGCAGTCACTCATTCGTGACGCTGAAAGTCCGCGGCGGGTACGAGCGTTATTCGCTCACCGTCCCCGACAGGTGCGAAATCACCATCAGCAAACAGCTCGTGCCGGGTGAGAGTAAGGAAACGGTCGCCAGGCTGGTCGAGCAGGCGGCCTCCGCAATGGAGCGGGCGCGCGCCGAGGTTTCGTTCGACAGGCCGTACTACCCACCCGCCGCGCAGGACCCGTCGCATCCTCAGGTACAGCGGTTCTCGCGGCTGTACAGGAAGGTGACCGGAAAGGAACTCCTGTTGGGGTACGGGGAGGGGGTCCTGGACGGCAACTACTCCGCTGACGCCGGTATCCCTACCATCTCGTGGGGTCCGTCAGGCGCCAACCTGCACAGGGCCGACGAATGGGTTTCGCTCGACGAGCTCGCCACGGCCGCCGAGGTGTATTTCAGGATGTGCCTGGAGGGGTAGAGGTCTGAAACCTGACCCGCAGGTCCTTGAACAGCTCTTCGGGTGAAACGGGACCCAGCGCCATCGCTTCGATGGGACAGGGTCCCGTCTTCGTCCTGTTCAGGATCCTCGGGACGAGGCGGTCGAAAGAAGCGATTATCCCTCCGTCCTCGAGGATTTGCTTCGCCGGTTCGCTCATGAGGCTTCCGTGGACGGCCCGGACTCCGAACAACACGCACATCTTGGCCACGGCGACCCCGACCACCCTGTCGGCCAGCGCCGCGCCATCCACGTCGCCCTTTGCGGCGTCAACCGCCTCCAGAAGTGGCTTGACCCCGTTGCCGGCCCTGGCGGCGAGCTCAATCCCGTCCCGTACCAGTACAACC
Source organism: Bacillota bacterium (assembly GCA_013178305.1). NCBI lineage: Bacteria > Bacillati > Bacillota > Bacillota bacterium. The sequence continues at coordinate 81,421 of JABLXB010000003.1, forward strand.
GAATAGCCACTGTCCAGCAGTGAACGCGCCAGGGAAAGGTCGTTCGAGTTAGTGGGGTTAGTCAATTGTAGCATCCTCTCGGTCAGCCGGCCCGCCTCGAAGCGAGCTCGTGGGCCACGTCGATAATAATATCTTCCTGACCGCCGACTATCTTCCTGCGCCCGAGCTCGATGAGAATGTCGCGCGGGTCGACGTTGTACTTCTCCGCCGCCCTGTAGGTATGGAGAAGGAAACTCGAGTAAACGCCGGCGTATCCGAGCATTAGCCCGGTGTTCGAGATCTGCTGCGGGCGGTGCATCATCGGCTGTAGGACATCCTCGGCCACGTCCATCAGCCGGTACAGGTCTATCCCGGTCTCGAGGCCCATCTTGCTCAGGACGGCCACCATCGCCTCGGCGGACGCGTTTCCCGCGCCGCCGCCGAGTCCGCGTAGCGTGACGTCGATGTGGGTGGCGCCCGCCTCAATGGCGGCAAGGCTGTTGCCGATAGCGAGACTCAGGTTGTTGTGGGCATGGAAGCCTATGGCCGTTTTCAGGTTCTCCTCGAGCAGCCCTACCCGCGCCTTGACTCCGTCCGGCAGCAGGGCGCCCGCCGAATCGGTGCAATAGACCACGTCGACGCCGTACGACTCCATGAGCCTCGCCTGCTCCAGGACCTTTTCGGGCGGGACCATGTGCGCCATCATGAGGAACCCCACGGCCGTCATACCGAGCTTCTTTGCGAGGCCGATGTGCTGTTCCGAGATGTCGGCCTCCGTGACGTGGGTCGCGACCCTCGCGACCTTCGCCCCGTGATCCGCGGCCATCTCGAGGTCGACCTTGGTGCCGATTCCCGGCAGGAGCAGGACCGCGAGTTGCGAACGCTTCAGGACCGCCGAAACCGCCTTGAGGTACTCCTCGTCTGACGCGGCCGCGAACCCGTACTGCAGCGACGAACCGCCCAGGCCGTCGCCATGGCTCGCCTCAATTATGGGTACCCCCGCTTCGTCCAGCCCGCGCGCAACGGACGCCATCTGCTCCGGGGTGAACTGGTGGCTGACCGCGTGCATCCCGTCCCGCAGGGTCGTATCGGTTATGACTATACTGGTCATGCTGAAGCCCACCCCTTCTGTATGTTCGAGGCCAGGCGTTCCGCGACGCCGACAGCCGCAGCCGTGATGATGTCGAGGTTTCCGGAATACTTCGGCAGGTAGTCCCCCGCGCCCTCGACCTCGATCATCGTGATGACCCTGTCGCCCTCCACAGTGGGTGGGAGCTTGAGCCTGAATCCCGGCACGTAGCCCTGGACCACCCGGACCATGGCATGCACCGAGTCGCCTATCTCATCGGCGTTTCCGCCCTCCATAAGGGCGTATATCGTATTCCGCATGATGATGGGCGGCTCGGCGGGGTTCAGTATGATGATCGCCTTGCCCTTCTCGGCCCCGCCCACCGTGACCAGGCCCTTCGCGGTGGTCTGCGTGAATTCGTCAATGTTCTGGCGCGTGCCTGGTCCCGCGCTACGAGACGAGATGGTCGCCACGATTTCAGCGTACTTGACCCGGCACACCCTGCTTATCGCCGCCACAATCGGGACCGTAGCCTGCCCGCCGCAGGTAATCAGGTTGATGTTCGGCGAGTTCAGGTGCTGGTCCATGTTGACCGCAGGTACCACGTACGGACCCACCGCGGCCGGAGTCAAATCGATGGCGAACTTCCCGGCCTCCTCGAGGAGAGGCGCGTGCATCCTGTGGATCTTGGCTCCCGTGGAGTCGAAGACGATCTGCACCGATGGGTCGGCGAGGACCGGTTCAATACCTTCCACCGACGTCTCGATTCCAAGGCTGGCGGCGAGCGCCAGCCCCTCCGACTTCGGGTCGACCCCCGACATGAGCCTGAGGTCGAGACTCCGGCTGCGCATCACCTTGTACATCAGGTCGGTCCCGATGTTACCGGGACCAAGGATGGCCACTCCCACTTTCTTCAAGGCACGTCAACTCCTGTGAGTCTTGCTTATGCGAACCTGCAACCAACCGAGCCCAGACGGTCGAAAGTCACCCTGAAAACGTCGCCGGCTGCTACCGGCGGCGCCGCGGTGAAAGCCCCCGAGAGCACGACCTCGCCGGCCGACAGCCCGAGCCCGTACTCCGACAGCTTGTTCGCCAGCCACGCGACAGCGACAGCTGGATGCCCAAGCACTGCAGCGCCGGCCGCCGTCGACAACACCTGACCGTTCTTTTCGAGGACCATGCCCACGAGGCGCAGGTCAATGTCACAGGGGTTCACGAGCCTGCTCCCCAGCACGAACATCGCGCTCGAAGCGTTGTCGGCCACCGTATCCTGTATCTTGATCTTCCAGTCCCTGACGCGGCTGTCTACGATCTCGATGGCCGCCATTACGCCTTCGGTGGCACGCAGGACGTCCACCACCGTCAGGCCGGGCCCCTCAAGGTCCTTCTTGAGGACGAACGCCACTTCGCCCTCCGCCTTGGGCTGGCACAGGGAAGCGCAGTCTACTGCTTCGCCCTCATGGACGAGCATGTCGTCAAGGAGGTGGCCGTAGTCGGGCTCGGCGACGCCGAGCAGGTCCTGCATGGCCTTGCTCGTCAGACCTATCTTCTTTCCGATAATCTTGTGTCCCTCAGCGACTTTCGTCCCGATGGTGGCCATCTGTATCCGGTACGCGTCAGCGACCGTTATTCCCTCGAAGCGGGACGTTATCTGATCCACCGGCCTTTTCGATTTCTCGGCCTCCATGAGCTCGCGCGAGAGGTTCCTGACCTGGTCGGCGGTCAACACTCCTCCGGTTCCGCCCATTTAACCACCCCCGTGGTTATTCCCGCGTTCATGCGGGTGAAGATGTCCTGCCCTTCGCTTGATGGCCGCGGCCAGCCGCGTGGCGATTCGCTCCGCAACGCGCGCTTTCCGGCCCGGTTGGTCCAGCTCGCCATCGCCGAGGCATGCTAGAAGCTCGCCGAGGCACTCGCGTACCTCGTCCGTGGGTCCGGGGAAGGCCACTATGATGGTTGAGCCGTATTCTCCTACCGCAACCCGAACGCCGTCCTTGACGTGCCGGCCCGTGCCCACCCTGTATTTGACCACCCAGGGCGTCGCGGCCTGCCGGTCGAGCAGGGTAATCCCCTCGATTGTCCGGTCCTTGTCCTCGGCCCCGGCCCCGCCGGTGGTGATTATCAATCCGTATCCCGATTCCGCGGCCTCCCTGATACGCAGGGCGATCGACCGCTCGTCGTCATCCAGTACCCCGCCCGCCGACGCGGAAAAGCCGTGGTGCTGCAGTGTCTCCAGGATGTACGGGGTGTTGGTGTCGCGGATCATCCCGCCCTTCACCTCGAAACCCGAGGCGAACACGAGCGCGCGGCGCTTCACCCTGTCCCGGATCTCCGAGACCATCCGACCCGCCCGGTCGAGCAACTCGCGGGCCTGCGCCGGGTCGAGCGATATGAGGCCGAGCACGCCTTCGGCGTGGACTGAGCTCTCGGCGGAGAGCATGACGCCTTCGATAGACTCGAGGGCGTCGAGCAGCGCGCGCTCCTTCGCCACGATGTCTTCGGCTCTAATCGTCCGGCGGAGGACGTCCAGCACGAGGTGGTCGTCCCTGACATCCACCACCAGCACTTCGGTCCTGTCGAATCCAAGAACCCGCGCCGCTGCCGCTGCCACGTCCCCAAGGTCGGCCCCCAGCAGCGAGGCGTTCGTGATCCAGATCTCGGTCTTTTCGAGGAGGTTAAGGTCGGTGTTCAACCGATCACGTCCAGTCTGAAGTCCAGGATGGGAGCGTCCACGATCCCGGTCCCAATGTCCAGGATATCGGCGCCGATCGACACGAGCGTAGGGATTCGGTCGAGCGTCACGCCCCCGCCGAAGGCCAGCCTGACGCGGCTTCGTAGCCCCGTGCGTTCGAGTGCCGCATTTGCCGCAGTGAGATCGACCTCGTTGCCTGTGTCGACCATCAGCACGGCGGCCCCACAGGTAGCGCCTTCGACGGCCTCGTCACCGATCCTACCTGTCTCGCCGCGGATCTGCACGGCCACGAGCCTGCCGGGGAGCCGGCGGGCGGCGCGGACCGCCGCGCCGACCCCGCCGAGCATCCTGACGAAGTTCTTGTCCAGGTAAACGAACGGCTCGTCCGTAATCCTCGGGGTGGCGCCACCTACCCGTACGGCGTGGCGTACGACCTCTTTGAGTTCAGGAGGCATCTTCTTCCACGCGCCGGATACCACCTTGGCCCCCGCTGCGGTCTCAACCGCGCGCCTGGCGGCGGTGGCGATCCCGGACGGCTTGGCGATTACGCCGACGAGCGACTCCTCGGCCGTCGCGATCTGCAATGGGGACCCACCCGCGTCCAGCACGACACTACCCGGCTCCAGGGCCTGGCCCTCGCAGGCCGCGCCGTGTACCTCCAGGCCGATCTCGGTTGCCCTGGCGAGGAGTCGCTCCATGCCTGCCAGTATACCGGGCTGCTGGGCCGTCACGCGGAAGCGCACCCGCCGCGACGATATGTCCCTGAACAGGTCCTCTCTTACGTCCACGCTCACTTCTGGAAGTCCTTCGCCTCCATGATCAGGGAAACGACGACGCCGCCGACCAGAGCCCAGAACGGCGAGCTTATCTTGAACAGCACGATACCGGACATCGCGATGACCAGCGAGAAGAACGCCCCGACGCGGAACTTTCTCGTGGCGAATGCGTTCTCGAGAGCGTTCAACAGTACGCCGATCATGGCCAGGCCGGCGAGGAGACTGATGAGTGCGCCGGGGATGGCCTTGACGAACGGGACCGCGGCGCTGGCGAACAGGCCGAACGCGCCGAACGTGAGGCCGTTAATCACGCTGGCCGCGTAGCGCCCGCTCTTGTCGGGACCCGCCTCCTCAGATGAGCATATGGCCGTCATTGGGCCGGCGATGTTGGCGTTGTGACCACCGAAGAACGCCGTCACGATCCCGCCCACCCCGGATAGAATGGTCATGGTGTTGATGGGCGGGTTGTATCCCTGCGCCATCAGGACGCCGATCGCCTGTGCGTTCTCCGCCCCCATCACGAGGATGGCGAGGGGCACCGCGATTGATAAGAAAGCGTCGGTGCCGAACTCCATCGGGATGAACTGCGGCGCTATCCATGTGACCTTCACGTCTGAGAGCTTGAACGCTCCGAACATCGCTGCAGCAGCAACGCCTACTACCAGCGTGACCAGTATCGGTGGAATCCTCTTCGATACCCTCTGGATGAGCAGGTACCCGGCCAGGGCGATGCCGCAGACGAGCGGCAGCTGCTGAACCGCGGTGATCATTCCCGTGCCGAAGCGGATCATGGCGCCCGCGATCATGCCCATGACGATGGGGAGGGGGATCCAGCGCATGACCTTGCTGATCCAGCCCGTCAGGCCCAGGACCAGCACGATGACGCCGGCAATAAGGTATGCGCCGGCCGCCTGGTTTATATTGAACATGGTGAGCGAAGTACCTAACATGACTGCGCCGGGGATCGACCACGCGCCGTTAATCGGTTGCTTGTAGTACAGGGACTGAACGATGCCCAGCAATCCGCCGAAGAAATATACCGAGAATAGCCACGAAATTGTCTGCTCCTGGGTTAGCTTTCCGGCCATCGCCGAGTTCATGATGATAAGCGCGGGGCCGGTACACCCGAAGATGGTTGCCAGGATACCTGCGGTGATCGTGTGCGAGTTGACCTTGGAGGGAAAGTCGGCAATCCCACTCCCAAACCCGGGGCCAGCCTCGAACAGCCGCTTTCCTCCGTTGACCTTGATCACTGTCTCAGGTGTTGCCATTTTTCACTCCTCCTGTTCTGTTTGGAATTGCTGTAATGTACACGCCATCCGAGTCCAGGATCCGAAGAACCGGGCCGGGGCCGCCCTGACGGGGCACGCCGCCATCTGAGGCCTCCGGCCCGGCCCGGCGCGACTCACGCCGTCTTCAGGTTCTTCAGAACCGAAATGTCCATTCCGCGCTGCTCCAGCCACCTGGGCAGGAGGTACTGGTCTACGCGCCTGCCGATCTCGGGCGCCCTGGCCACGAGGAGCCCGGCCAGCGATTCGCTGACGTTGATCCCGCCCGCGGCGCCGTCGAAGATGATTATCTTGTCCGTGCCGGTAACGGCGCGGGCGAACCTCATCGCGGCATCCGTGCCGTCCGCTATGGTGGCGAAGTTCATGTACGTCAGGTTTTGCGGGTCGCGGTTCATCAAGTCCGCCTGTTCGCGACCGACCACGACCGTGGGGATATGCTCGGCGAAGAACGCGCTCGGATAGCCGCCCCACGCGTAGTTGTGGACGCACATCTTGATCGCGGGATTGACTGGTGGCACCTCCTCCACCAGTGGCCCGCCCTTCCCGTAGAACGCCTCGGTGTACCAGGTGTAGGCGGGGAGCGCGTTGTCCAGGTCGAACAGGTCTACGTTGGCTCCTGCGAAGTTGGCGTAGATGACCCCCGCGGCGAAAACGTACGGGACGGGGCAGGGGAAGTCCAGCACCGCGATGCACTCGTCGATCTGCCCGAGCAGGGTCATGATCTTCCCGTAGAACGCGCAGCCGGCCGCTGTCAGCCTGTCGTTCAGCGCGTACAGGTTGTTGTCGGCGTCAACTCCGACCACACCGCTCGGAGAAGCCACGAGGAACGAGGTGAACGCGAACTTGTCCTGGACGAATGGAGAATCGAATATGGCCCTTGCCGTGAAGTTCGCCGCCCTGGGGCCCATGTTGTGGTGATAGGTGGACCTGGTCTCTATCCTCGCGTACGACATGCCGAACGGCTTCACTACCTTGTCGACCTGCCTGTGGAAGTGAACCTCGCGCACGTCGCTGTTATGAGCGTGGATGATCCAGTCGGCGTCGTACGCACGCTTGATCCCGTACAGCGTCCCTATCTCGGTCTCGATAGGAATGCCCTCATCGATGGGCGCGATCCCGCTCGCTTTCCCCTTGTAGTGCTCGTCGAGTCTGAACCGTTTGATGTACTCCTCGGTCTCCCTGAAACGAAGCCCGACACCTGCTCTTAGCCGGATGTTCTCGCAGCCGGTGCGCCTGGCGACCACGTCGCGTATCGTGCGGAGCATCTCGGCGAACGGCTCGCCCCCGACCAGGGTGAACCCGTGGTGGGAAGTCAGCACGTTCACGCTCTGGTTGGGCTTGATCATGGACATGTCGACTTTCTCGAGAGCGGCCTCTGTTGCGGCGCGGACGGCCTCAATGCCCCTATCACCAGGGAATACCACCTTCGGGCTATCGGGAAAAAGCTCGGAGACGAGCAGCGACGTTATCCCCGGCATGTCTGCGACCCTCTTCTTCACGAGTTCGGGCGCTATTCCGTACTGGGATTTCCTTGGTGGCATCGGTTTGATGGGAGGTCTCATTCCGCTCCCTCCTTCGTAGGCGTCGCTTTGGCCACCTTGTCGAGCAGCTTGATGTCCTCGTCAAAGTAGAAGCCGCGCTTTGAGAATTTGGCTTTCACGGCCTGGGGGATCTCAAAGGCCGTGATCGTCCGGCCGTACCACTGCCAGCCGCCCTCAGGCCTCGCGGGCTTTATGCCCGCCGCCTCGAGCAGCCTGAGGACGGGCTGAATGCACTCAACTTTGCAGCCCGTGCGGACACCCGTGGCGAGCGAGATCTCCTCCGGCGTGGCGGCGCCTTCGAGGATAGCCGCCACGACCTCTTCCGCCCTCGTCGCGGTGCAATAGCACACGATGTACTCTGGGTTAATCCTGGCCCTGGCGCAGATCTCCTTGATGCGCGGGAGCATCTCGTCGCGCACCTTGACCTGCACGGTAAATGGATCGTCCCTTTTGACCATTGCAAGGGCGTATACCGGGCATCTCTGCTCGCAGGCGGCGCAGCCCCTGCACCTCGACATGTCGACCGTGGCCTTCTTATCCACGACCTTGATGGCGAGGACGGGACATACCCGCTCGCAAGTCCTGCACCCCGTGCATTTGTCCCTGTTGACCTCGGGGTACATGGTGACTACTTTCACGCCTCTCCCTCCCTCGTAGTTACGAATTCCGGCGCATGGTCGGCACACCCCGTCGTTGCAGGTCTATCGTTGGGTGCCTCCATTCTCACGCCCTTTCTTTTGATGGATCCCGGATATCGCCACGTCCATTGCCGGCGGTGCCCGTTGCCGCGTTTCTGGTTGCCATGCCTTTATGTACGACTATGCCGTACGCTGTACGGCATTCAGCCTACGGAAAGAAACCAGACAGCCGTGGGTCGCCCCGCCTACTTGAAGCCCAGCCTGTGGGACAGCTCCCAAGATGCGGCCTTTACCGACTCGATGATTTCGGACACCCTCTCCGGCGTCATCCGCGACGACGGACCGGCGACGCTCATCGCGGCGACCACCTTGCCGGTGTGGTTCCTGACCGGAGCGGCCACACACCGGAGCCCCTCTTCGATCTCCTCATTGTCCATGGCGTAACTCTGCGCGCGGATCTTCGCCAGCTCGGCGCGGAGCGCGGCCATGTCCGTAATGGTGTTCCTCGTGTACCTGGCGAGGCCATTCTCCCTGACCAGGGCCTCCAGTTCCTCTTCCGGAAGATAGGCGAGCAGGGCCTTGCCTACGCCCGTACAGTGGCAGGGGAGACGCCTCCCGACCTGCGACACTATTCGCATGGACCGCGGGCTCTCCCGTTTCGCTATGTACACCACGTATCCGCCGTCCCTCACGACCAGGTGCACGGTTTCCTCGTGTCTCTCGACGAGGCGCTGGAGAATGGGCCCCGCCAGGGCGGGGAGGTCCATCCTGTCCAGCACCGTGCTGCCTACCTCAAACACGCGTAGTCCGAGCCGGTACCTGCCCGTCTCGGGGTTCTTCTCGAGGTACCCCCGCTGGCTCAGTGTGTTGAGGAGGCCGAACACGGTGCTCTTGTGAATGCCCAGGCGCCGCGCGAGATCGCTTACGCCGATCTCGCCGGGTCCCTCCTCGAACGATTCGAGGATGTCGAGCGCCCTGTCAACAGATTGTATTACGCTCCTGTCGCGGTCCCGTATCTCTGGAATCCTCCGTATCCGCAGGCGTACCCATCGTGCGGCATTGCGGAATAGAATGCAGCTATGCAGTACACTGGTTCGCCGCCGGACCCCCGTATTCCTTCACGGTTGGATTATATTCGAGCGAACCTCACGCCCCGCCCCTGAACTTCTGGTCCCAGTCTATGTGCGCCGTGAGCCGCATCGCGGCTGCGAGGGTGAGTATAGCCACGATGGTGACGCTGAGCCCGGTGAAGCCCGTGAAGAAGTGCGTGTACGAGAACAGCACCAGGTAGATCACCTGGGCGGCTGCCGCCTCGCGGTAGGCGAAGGACTGCCCCACGACCGCGGCCAGGTAGGACACGACGAGCGCAACCGAGGTCAGCGATGCCAGGGCGAACGCAAGGTTGACGTCTGTGTGGTCGACGAGGTACGCAAACAACAGGTGGAACGAGAAGAACGCGGCAGCCAGGAAAAAGTAGTGCATTGGATGCAGGCGGATGTCCCTGACCACGCACAGGATGAATATCACGAAGAAGAAGAACAGCAGCGATACCGGGGCGAAGAAGCTGATCTGGCTGGCCAGCGGCCCCGGGTTGAGGCGCTTCGGCATTTCCATCCCGACCATGAACCCCGAGATCAGGTTCTTGTGGTCCCAGACCAGTCTCCAGCCGCCGGGGATCTCTTCCTTCGTGCTGGGGGAGATCGTTCTTCCGGGGAAATCGATCGCCTTGAAGTCGGTCGTCATTTCGAGCAGGAAGTTCTTTACTTGCGTGGCGCCCTTGCCGAACGCGTATGCCCAGTTGTCGAGACCCCTGGACCGGTATGCGACACGCACGTCCCGCGACTCGCCGGGTGAAAGGCTGAGGGTGGTCGCCAGCCTCCCTTGCGATGCGGCCGACCCCTCGACCGGGGACTCGCCCGCATAGAACTGCAGGTCGTCGTAGATGGCCTCGGAGGTGGGCAGCGCGAAAGCCACCGTTATGTCCCGAGGCGCGGAGGTCGTGTTCTTTACGGTGTAGGTCCCATCGAACGCCACCGAGTAGGTGCTGAACCAGAGCAAGCCCTTCCTCCGCTGGTCAAGGTGGAAGCCGACCTTGATGTTGCTGGCCTCAGGGATAAGCTCGACGCGCCGTCTCTGCTCGGCGCCGGGCGCCGGCTTCTCGGGCGGCCGCACGGTTGGGGCGGCCGGAGTGGCGGCCCCGTCCGCGTCCTCCACGTAGTAAATCTCGGGTGCGGTCTGCCGGTGGCTGGTGCCCCACAGCTCGGCCACGCGGCCCTCCATCGACCGCCTCGCGGACTGCGTCCGCTCGTGCGTGAGGCCGCCCAGCATCATCCAGGCCGCCGATGTCACCGCATAGATGAGGATGATAGCGAGGATTCTCTTCGCCAAACACGTTCCCTCCAATCCTGCGTACGCAGGTTTCTCTGCCACTCAATAAGACGGCCGGCGGGCGGCGGCGGTTCCGCGGCAGGGGCGGACGGGGTCCGGAGGTGCGTCCGGGGATTGAAGGGAAAAGCGCGGGCAACAGGGAAACCCAGTACTCCGGTCCGTCGTGGCGGTTACCGGGTGCGACGGCAAACTCACCGCGAAACTCACAAGGGGGATCCGGTTGTGAAGAGGGTTACTTTCGACGTCAGGGCGTGCAGGCGCCAGTTCCCATCGCTGGACCTCGAGGTCAACGGCCTTCCCGCCGCGTACTTCGACGGCCCGGGCGGCACGCAGGTGCCGCAGCGGGTTATCGACGCCGTCGTCCGGTACTACGAGCGTTCCAACGCCAACCACGAGGGAAGGTTCCAGACATCGCAGGAGAGCGACGCGATCATAGCCGGCGCCAGGCAGGCCATGGCCGATTTCCTCGGAGCCGCGTCTCCGGACGAGGTGGCGTTCGGCAACAACATGACGACTCTCAACTACATGCTGTCGCGAGCGCTCGGGCGTTCGATGAAGCCGGGGGACGAGGTGGTCATAACCGACCTGGATCACGAGGCCAACAGGGCTCCGTGGCTGGCGCTCGAGGAGAACGGCATCGTCGTGCGCTCCGTGCGTGTCAACACCGACACGTGCACGCTCGACTACAGGGACTTCGAAGAGAAGGTCAACCGGCGCACGAAGGTGGTCGCCGCCGGCTACGCCTCGAACGCGGTTGGGACCGTCAACAACGTGCGCTGGATCACCGACCTGGCTCACTCCGTGGGCGCCGCCTGCGTGATCGATGCGGTGCACTCGGCTCTGCACGTGGCGGTGGACGTGGCCGACATCGGCTGCGAGTTCCTCCTTTGCTCCGCGTACAAGTTCTTCGGGCCGCACGTGGGCATCTTGTACGGCCGTAAGGACGCGTTCGAGAGCCTGAATACCTACAAGGTCAAGCCGCAGATCCCCGCGCCGCCGTACAAGATAGAGACGGGTACGCTGAACCACGAGGGGATAGCGGGGGTCACCGAGGCGGTCGACTTCATCGCGAGCCTGGGCTCCGGGACAGCGGCGGGCGGGGCGTGCGCCTGCTGCGCGTCGTGCGGCGCGGGCGTCAGCCGGAGGCAGGCGGTGATCGCCGGGTTCGAGGCAATCGAATCCCACGAGCGCCCGCTTTTCGTCGAGCTGATGAAGGGGCTGAAGTCGATCCCGGGCGTGACGGTGTACGGGCTTTCGGCCGACGACAGGCGCACGCCGACGGTGGCATTTCGCCTCGAGGGCAAGTCCCCGGGCGATGTCGCGGAGTATCTCGGCGCGCGCGGGGTATTCGTGTGGGACGGCGACTTCTACGCGACGACGCTCATCGAGAGGCTGGGTCTCGCCGACAAGGGCGGTGTCGTCAGGGCAGGCGTCGCTCCGTACAACACGTTAGACGAGGTGAGTCGCCTGCTTGTCGCTGTATCAGACCTGGTGGAGCGGTAGACCGTAAGGCGATCGTCAACGCACTGCGATCCGCCGGCTGGAGTGTCGCGGGGAAAAAGCAAGCGGCGATGACTCTGGGGATATCATTGACTTCCCTGTACAACCGCATCAGGCGATACCGGATACTGAAGTCGGAGATCGACAACCGCTAGTCTTACGACGGAGCCGCCCATCATGGAATCCGGGGAAATCGAGTATCCTCACCATCAGGGGGGTGGCTGTGCTGTCGAGACACGCGTCCTTGCTCGCGATGGTGGCCTTGAGGGTACTTTCGGGGTCCGTCGAGATCCTGGCGGCAGCCTACATGCTGCGCGCGGGTTCACTCAGGAACGCGGTCAGGCTGAACGCCGCGCTTGGCCTGGTAGGCCCGACCGTGCTGGTCGCCGCCACGCTCATCGGGGTGGTGGGGTTGCGGACGGAGCTCAACACCACGCGCTTGATCCTGCTCATGGCCGGTGTCGGCCTCATCGTGCTGGCCACGCGCTGACCCCAGGCGGCTCCCACCGGTCCCGCCAAGGACATTCCACGCACCGTGCCGAATACGCTTCCACAATGCAGCAACGTTTGAGACCTCTCCGGGAGGACTGAAGCCATGAACCTGTCAAACATCCTGTGGGTGTTCTTTCTCTTCTCGATACTGTCACCGATGGTGAAGCAGCGAATCCTCGAAACGCAGAGAGTGCGGCTCATCCGGCAGATCGAGGAGAAACGGGGGACCAGGTTCATCTGCCTGATCCACCGCCAGGAGGCGGTCAGCCTGCTCGGAATACCGATATCCAGGTACATCAACATCGAGGACTCCGAGCAGATCCTCAGGGCTATCCGCCTGACACCGCCCGACATGCCCATAGACATCCTCCTGCACACACCCGGCGGCCTCGTGCTGGCTGCCGGCCAGATCGCCAAGGCGCTCAGCAACCACAAGGCGCCCGTGACGGTGTTCGTGCCGCACTACGCGATGTCCGGAGGCACGCTGATCGCCCTCGCCGCAGACGAGATAATCATGGACCCCAACGCCGTGCTGGGACCGGTCGACCCGCAGATCGACGGCCTACCCGCGGTGTCCATAGTGAAGGCCGTCGGGGAGAAGGACAAGAACGAGCTGGACGACAAGACGCTCATCCTCGCGGACGTCTCCCGCAAGGCGATTGACCAGGTACGCAAGACGGTCTACGAGATCCTGCTCGACAAGATGCCTCCGGAGAAGGCCGAGGCAGTTGCGGCCCAGTTCACGGAGGGTAAATGGACGCACGATTACGCAATATCGTGCGCCGAGCTCCGCGAGATGGGCCTTCCTGCATGCGGCGAGCTCCCGCGGGAGATATACGACCTGATGGATTACTACCCACAGCCTGTGCAGCGTAGCCAGTCGGTTCACTACATCCCCGTGCCGTACCGGCGGGCCAAGAGCAAGTAGACGCGTCTCGAGTGAAACGACCGGCCGGCTTGCATGCCGGCCGGTCTCGCTGTATCCGGTACTGGTGAACAAACCCCGGTCGCCCTGGGGCCAGGCGGGGCGATTTAGAACGGGATGTTTACCCTCGACTTCTCCTTCTGCTGCCGGTTGGGTGCCTCGTCGAAAGCCAACGACTTCCACTCGGGGGTTGAGGCGACCGACCAGGCGTACAGGTCGAACGAGCTCCCCCTCTTCAACCCGAGGTCTTCCAGGTAATACGCGAGTGTGACGTACCCGTAGCCTATGCCGCCGCCAACTATGCGGCCGATGGTGTGGCGTCCGAATCCCGGTCCTGACGGGGCGCTGAAGAACGAGGCGGTCTCACGCGACGCCTGCAGGTTGGCGTCGTACGCCAGGAGCGCCTCCGCGCCCTTGTAGGCCTTCACACCGGTGTCTCCATTCAGGTCTGTGTCGAGGGCGATGCGGAGACTCAGCCCCGTGACCGTGTTGCCACCCTCGATCGTCGCAGGGGCCTGCGGTATTACGCCGTTGAACTGGACCTTGATGAACAGGTTGTCGCTGTTGGTCGCCACCGATATCTTCGAGATGTCCGCGGCGGTGTAGGTATAGGTGCCCCCGGGGGGGGAGCCCTCGACGCCCCCGACGAAGTCGCCGGACGCGTCCGACACCGTGACGTGCGGGTGGTCCAGCGCCGTCGTCACGTCATTCTCGCTCGCCGTCGTGATGGTAACGGTGCGCGTCGCGCTGTCCCACCTGACCAGCGCGCCGAGACTCTCGCTCACGAACCTCAGCGGGACGAGCGTGCGGTCCTTGACGATCACGGGCGGCACTTCCATCACGGCCTGCATATCGGAGTTAAGCGTCGCCCTCGGGTTCCCGATGCCGATCTCGCAGGTGAGCCAGCCTTTACGGGCGATTATCTTGCGCTCGGCCTCCACCCATTCGATGTCGGCGCCCAGCGCTCCGAATATCGCCCTGAAGGGCACGAGGACTCTGCCCTTCGCTATCCTGGGGAAGACGTCGAACGTAAGCGCCCGACCGTTAACGAGTATCGTAACATCCGGGGCCTCCACGCCCAGCTCCTCCGGCGCGGCTCCAGCTGAAGGCGTCGGGAGCGGAGACATCACAAGGCTAATACAGACGACAGCCGCCAGAAACGCCCCAATTCCCGGTAGGTTGCGCGTTCTCGAATCCGCCCTCATCGACATATATCCCCTTTCCAGTTGCCTGGCATCTTGACCCCCGGCGCCCGGCGGCGCCGTCGTTTGAAGTTCGTGCTGGCAGCCTGCTATTCCTCTTATGAAGGAAAACCTCTCCGGCCGCGGAGAATAGTGGTGCGGACCCGGAACCGCGGCCACAGTGGCCGCCGGACCGGATGGTTCACAATCGTCTCAGGGGGTGTGGGTATTGTCGAAGAAGGCAATCAACGGCGTGTCCGGAGCGCCCGGCGCAGTCGGCCCGTATTCGCAGGCGGTCAGGGCCGGCCAGTTCCTGTTCGCATCCGGCCAGATCGGCCTCGACCCCGCCAGCGGTACGCTGGTCGAGGGAGACATAAAGGCGCAAACGAAGCGGGTCATGGACAACATCAAGGTAGTCCTCGGCTCGCAGGGTCTGGATTTCTCGAACGTGGTGAAGTCGCTCTGCTTCCTCACCGACATGAGCGAGTTCCCCGCCTTCAACGAGGTCTACGGGTCGTATTTCGATAAGGAGCCTCCCGCCAGGTCAACCGTGGGCGTGGCGGCTCTTCCGAAAGGGGCAAAGGTCGAGGTCGAGGTTATCGCGATATTCCCCTCCTGACCATCCGCCGCCTGACAATACCTGTAGAAAGGCGAAAGGCCGGACGGGTTCCGGCCTTTCCTCGCTTCGCGACACCTCAGCCCGCCTGCGACTTGAGCCACCGCACCGCAGTCTCCGCCATGACCGCCGTCCCTTTCCACAGGGCGGCCTCGTCGACGTCGAATTTCGGGTGGTGGTGCGGGTAAGAGGTCCTGTCGTCACCCGAATGCGTCCCGAGGCCGAAATACGTCCCGGGCACCCTCTCGAGAAAGTACGCCATGTCCTCGGCGCCCATCGAGGGCTCACCGATCTCGCGCACTGAATCGGAGCCGAACAGGCTGATCGCCGCCTCCTGGAAGAACCGCGTGAATTCGGGGTTGTTTATGGTCGGGGGGTATCCGCGGTTCACGTTGACCTCCGCGGTCGCCCTCATCGAGGAGGCCACGGCCTTCGGGAGTTCCTCGACGCGGCGGTCGAGGTATTCGCGGGTGGCGGGGTCGAGCGCGCGTATGGTGCCTTCCATCAGCACCTCGGGTGCGATAATGTTCTCCGCGCAGCCGCCGTTGATCTTCCCGACCGTGATGACGCCCGACGCCGTCGGCTTGAGTTCGCGACTGACTATCGACTGGAGCGAGGTCACGACGTGCGCGGCCACGAGCACCGAATCCACCGACAGGTGGGGCATCGCCCCGTGCCCGCCTTTTCCCCTGACGCGAATGGCGAAGTTATCGCAGGATGCCATGATAGTGCCGTAGCGCACGCCGATAACGCCGGTAGACCTGGCTTCCGGCCATATGTTACCGACGTGGCAGGCGATTATCGCGTCAACCCTCGGGTTCTCCAGCGCGCCTTCCTGGATCATGGGGAGGGCTCCGCCCGGACCCTCCTCGGCGGGCTGGAAGATGAGCTTCACGGCCCCGGGGAACGAGTGTCTCTCATCCTTCAACACCTTCGCCACACCAAGCGCTATTGCCACATGGGCGTCGTGCCCGCAGGCGTGCATCATACCCGGTTTTTCGGATGCGAACGCCAGACCCGTGTCCTCCTGCATTGGAAGGGCGTCCATATCGGCCCTCACGGCGACGCACTTGCCCGGGGCCGCCCCATCGATCACGGCAACGACGCCGGCGCCGGAATTCGACGGCCGGAGGCCGATTTCCGACAACACACGCCTCACGAAGGCCGAGGTCTCTGGAAGGTCCATGCCCACCTCAGGCCTCCGGTGAACCGCCCTCCTCCATTCGATAACCTGCTTTTCAAGCGCTCTTGAAGCCTGGACGATACTCAAATGTCTCACCCCTGAATAGAGTTGACATACGGCAATATACCCTCCGCGGCGCCTGTTTTCCTGCGAGGCCGCACGAGCAGGCCTGAAGGAGGAAAAGCCGCTCCACACTAGAATATCGCATCTGTGTTCGCACAGTGCGTGTGGCGGGGTGGTTCGTTTGGGGGTCAAAATCGTAACCGACAGCACCTGCGACCTTTCGAGGGAACTGCTCGACGAATACGACATCCGCGTCGTACCGCTGTACGTCTCCTGGGGAGAGGAATCGTACCGCGAGGGTGTCGACATCTTACCGTCCGAGTTCTACCGGAGACTCCAGCAAAGGAGCAACCTGCCAACGACCTCCCAGCCCTCCGTGGGCGAATTCAAGCACGTCTACAGGGAGCTCGTGGGGGCGGGGCACACGGTGATTTCGATCCACCTCGCGTCCAAACTCAGCGGCACCTACCGCGCGGCCGTCATGGCGAGAGACGCTGTCGGCGGCGATATCCAGGTGGTGGACAGCGGCAGTGTCTCGCTGGGCCTGGGGCTACAGGTGTTGGAGGCCGCGAGGGCCGCGCTGTCCGGCGGCAAGGATGAAGCGCTCAGGATCGTGGGGTCGGTGATGAAGTCGGTCAGGTTTCTCTGCGTCCTGCGGAGCCTGGAATACCTGAAGCGGGGCGGGAGGATCGGCGAGGTGGCCGCTTTCCTCGGGTCCATACTGAACATCAAGCCCGTGATATCCGTCGACCATGGCGCCATTCTGGCGGTCGACAAGGTCAGGGGGTTCGGCCAGGCCGTGACCCGGATGGTCGATCACGTGGTGGCCTACGTGCCGAAGGGCGCCCGCGCGGTCTGCGGAATCATGCACGCCGCCGCCAGGGAGACCGCCGGGCGGCTCCAGGAGGAAGTGGTCGGGAGGCTGCAGCCCGTCGAGGTCCACGTCGCGGAAGCGGGGCCCGTGATCGGGACGCACGCGGGGCCGGGCAGCATAGGGCTCGTGACCTACTACCGGTGACGTTGCGGGTGGCGCTGTGGACGGCTCCCGCCGGCCATGGTGACCGCGTGAGCGTCCCCGGGGGAAGAAGGACTGTCCGTTGATACTGAACCCGCTACACTGGGCCGGCGTCGCCACGACAATCGCTCTCGTGGTGATAGTCGGCCTGTATTCCGGCAAGCGTGTCAAGTCAGCCGGCGATTTCCTGGTGGCCGGGCGAAGCATGGGGCCGGGCATGATCGCCGGGTCGATGCTCGGAACCCTCATAGGCGGTTCAAGCACGATAGGCACCGCCGAAATGGCTTTCAAGTACGGCTTTGCGGCGTGGTGGTGGGCGCTCGGCATGGGCGCCGGCTGTGTGATTCTCGCCCTTGTGGTCTCTCCGGGCCTGCACCGTCACAAGCTGTCCACGATCGGCGACTTCCTCGAACGGGCGTACGGCCCGAGGACCAAATTGATTGCCAGCCTGATCCTCCTGCCGGCCATGTGTCTCACCATAGTGCCTAACGTACTCTCCGCGCTCGCCATACTCTCTTCCGTGTCGCGTCTTCCGGCGGCGGCGCTTGGCGCCATTACGCTGGGAGCGACTGCGGCTTACGTCGTGTCCGGCGGCGTCTGGGGTGCGGGCACCGTCGGAGTGCTCAAGGTGGCGCTCGTCTCGCTCACCATCGTGGGCTCCGCGGCCGCCGCCGTGGCAGGTGCGGGCGGTGTGGCACACGTTGTGGGGTCACTGCCTCCGCACCCATGGTTCAGCCTTTTCGGCCGCGGGCTCTGGATCGACCTCGGCGCGGGTATCGGGACGGCGCTCGGCGTCGCCGGGACGCAGGTCTACGTGCAGATTCTGGCGTCGGCGCGAAGCCACGAGGTGTCGCGCTGCGGCACGCTCATCGCGGCCGTGATGAGCCCGATCCTGGGCGTGTTCTCCGTGTTCGCCGGCCTCGCCGTTCGTGTTTCAAACCCGTCGGCAAACGCAGCGCAGGTGCTGCCGTCGTTGATCCTGGGCCGGTTTCCACCGTTGCTCGCCGGGATCGCCCTGGGGGCGCTGTTCATAGCAGTCCTCGGGTCGGCGTCCGGAATCGCGCTCGGTATCGGCTCACTTGTCTCCAACGACCTCCTCGGCCAGGAGGCGTACGACCGCATCAAGGCCCGCTTCGGTTCTGAATTCCGGCTCCTCGTCGCGCGCACCACCGTGTTCACGACCCTGGCTGCGGGCGTGTTCGCCGGCTGCATGGCGAAGCCCGCTTTCATCCTCGACTGGGCGTTCCTGTCCATGGGGCTGAGGGTTGCCACGGTCACGCCGGCGTTCATCGGCGGCATCGTGTTCGGGAAACGGGTCGGACGCCACTCCGGCATCGCCGGTATGCTGGGCGGCATGGCCGCCATGGTGCTCAGCCTCATCCTGCGCCCCGGCGAGGACGTGGTATTCCCCGCGCTGGCTACGTCAATCGCTTGCATGGTCCTGGCCTCCGTCATTCCGGCTGGAGCTGGAACAAGTTCCAGCACCGGACGTCGAATGGTGTAGTGTGCCAACATCACCGCGGAGGTCTTCCCATGAGTTTACACTTTACCCGTAGATTCGCCCGCGCCGCCCGGCGCTTCGCGCTGGGAGTACTGGCAGGTATTCTGATACTGGGCGCTGCCGCGCCCGCCTGGGCAGCCCCGGGCACGACGCCGGCCCCGAAGTTCTGGTTCGCGTTCGTTTCGGATTCGCACCTCGGTTCACCCCAGGGCAACAAGTGGTCCACCGCCATTCCGGATGACATCCGTGCGCACGGCCTCGCGCTGGGCGCGCAGGCTGCCTTCATTGCCCACGGCGGGGACATGACGGAGTTCGGGACGAGGGACGAGTACGCCAGGTATCAGGAAACGCTCGCTACAGCAGGAAGACCGGTATACGGTGTCCCCGGTAACCACGAGAGCAAGTGGGGCGACGCCGGCAAGAGCGGTTTCAGGTACGCCCTCGGAAAGACGTTCACCTCGTTTGATTACCAGGGGATCCACTTCGTGTTCCTGGACACGTCCGTCGACGGCGAGACGTACGGCCACCTGGAGAAGTACATGCTCGATTGGCTCAAGCAGGACCTCAAGCGCGCCGCGGGAAAGCCCGCGGTCATCTTCAGCCACCATCCGATCGGGTACTCGGTATCGCGCTTCATCGACAACGACTACGATTTCTTCGAAGCGGTGGCTCCCTTCAACGTCAAGGCGGTGTTTACCGGCCACGGCCATTCGACCCTGAAGTGGACGGTCAACGGCATCCCCTGTTTCATGGCCCCCGCCGCCATGGACGGCCAGTACCTGACCGTGCGTGTTGACGGCGGCGACATGACCGTTTTCTCGAAGGCGGTTGGCGCGGACCCCTCCGTCGTGGCCACGGTCGGCCTTGGAGCGGCCGGTGGGTCGAGGGCGCCCGTCAAGGTCCAGGCGACTATCGCGCAGAAGGAATTGCAGGTCAAGGCGGAGGTGTCCGGCGTCTCGCCGGTGTCAGCGAAATACCGGGTGGACCTCGGGCCGTGGAAGGACCTCACAGTGGTCTCCGCGGGCCGGCCGCCGGTCCGCACGGCTATGTATTCCGCTTGCGATCAGGCCTCCTCGTTGCCGGAGGGAGTGCACAACATCTACGTGCGGGTCGAGGCGGAAAACGGAGATGCCTGGATAGGACGGTGTGAGGTCACCGTCGACAGGACCCCGGCGGGCCGGACCGCGGCCTCCCCGGCCAGGCGGGTGTTGTGGAGGTACAGTGGACGGGGAGGCGTGCAGGGTTCGCCGGCGGTCCTGCCGGATCTCATCCTCTTCGGTTCGAACGACGGCCTGGTCACAGCGCTCCGCCGTAGCGATGGTCGCCAGAAGTGGCAGTTCAAGGCGGACGGCGGCGTGCCAGGCCGCATCACCGTTGTGGGGCAACAGGCGTATTTTGGGACTGCCGCGGGGTCCATCTACTGTATCGACCTGCGGAAGGGCACCCAGAGGTGGAGGTATCCGGTCGACTCGTCCGTTGTGGGCGGAGTTGTGGTTTCGGGCGGGCGTGTACTAGCCGGCACGACGCTGGGCTGGGTGCACTCCATCAACGCCGCCACGGGCAAACCGGCGTGGAAACAGCGCCTCGGAGGCGCCATCAGGTCTATGCCGTCCGTGGACGCCGGCAGGGTGTTCGTGGGGGCCTGGGATGGTAAGGTCCACGCGATGTCCGAGGCGACCGGCGAACTGCAGTGGACGACCGTCATTGACGCCTCGCCGTACTATTCGGCCGCGACCGGCAGGCCGCTGGCTGCAAACGGTGTGCTGTACGTCACATCCCCTGCGAACGCGAAGTCGGGCGGCTACGGCGTCGCTGCCATCGACCAGGCGACGGGTTCGATCTTCTGGCGGGCTGCGGTCAACGCCGGCTACTCCGAACCTTTCCTCCATGAGGGGGAGCTGGTGGTCACAGACTCGTCCGGCACCGTCCACTTCCTGGACAGGGACTCAGGTGTGGTCAAGGGCGTAATCAAGGGTGGCGGACCGTGCCTCGATTCATCGGCCGTTCCCGGACCGGCAGGACGGTTCATCACCGGGACGACGACCGGGCAGGTGCGTTTCCTGAGCCTGCAGTCGCGGCGCGACCCCGCTGCGGGTTCGCCGGAATCCCCCCAGCCGGCGAACGACGCGGCCGCCGGCGCGGCTCCTGAACCCGTCGTGCTGCAGGTTGGAGACGGGTTCGTCTTCGCACGCATAGCCGTGTCCGGTCAGACGGCGTACGCGTGTACAATGTCGGGCGATGTGTACGCGCTCAACCTGACCGGCCTGCTGACTGCGGCGCGGTGATCCGGTCGCGGCGCTTGCCTGGCCGCCGGCATGAGCAAAGTCAAGGCGGGCCGGCGCCCGGCGGAATAGTGACGGGATGGTTCTCTACGAGCGGAACACATTGGAACACATTATGGTGCCCGTCGTATCGTGCGTGGGCGCATAAGACTCTGCAGGTATGTTGCGTGCACGCACGATTGGGGGCAATTCGTGCTGTGGCGCACGAATGCCGGCGCGAATCGTGCTCTGCAGCACGGTTATTGAGCAGAACCGTGCGTACACGCAGGATAAGCGAGACATAATGCCCCTCCCGGGGAGCGGGGGGTGAGGCATGATCCCCGCAGACTGGGTGCGGCAGGGCGGCAAGGGTGGAGACTGCGAGCGGTCAGACGGCGTGCGGCGAGGCGTTCGCCGACCCGCTTTTCCTCGACAGACTCCAGACGCCGCGAGTTGTTTGCCCTTACGGGACGCCATGGGGTAAAATGAGATCGTTCGGCTTCCCGAGGAGGGTGGCGGTTTGCCGGGTGATTTCGAGGGGGACATCGTCCAGCTTTCGTGGGACGACGTGATGGAGATATGCAGGGACCTTGCGGTCAAGATCCACGAGGAACTCGACCCCGACATGGTCATAGGCATTGCTCGCGGCGGCCTGATCCCCGCGGCGATAATAGCCTCCGTCCTCCGCCTCGACATGTACCCTGTGGCGCTCTCCAGGCGCCGTAAGGGCGCCATCGTTCGCGAGAAGCCTGAGGTGCTCGTCCCGGTTCCCGACGAGGTTGAAGGGAAGCGGGTACTCGTAGTCGACGAGCGCAGCGAAACCGGCGAGACGCTCAGGCTGGCTGCCAAGGACGCGCACAAGAAGGGCGCGCGAAAAGTCCGCACGGCGGCCATCCACGCCAGGACCGGTGAATGGAAGCCCAACCACTACGGGTTCGAATCGGCCGGAGTGGTAATCCACCCGTGGGACTATGAGGTGTTGGTGTCCGGCAAGTTCATCGTGAACCCCGAGTACGAGGAGGCCCTGTATTCAAGGGGTTAGAGCCTTGAAACGCCCGGGGTACACGCCGCCACGGTACCGGTCAAGGGCCACGGCCCCCAGCGCGAGGCATGCTCCCGGCATTGAACACAGCGCCCATATCAAGCCCGCCTTCAGAACCTTCCAGACTCCCATAGTGAACCCCCCTGGGCACCCCCCTCGACTGTCAACCGATCCTATGCGGCGCGGCCGGGCTAAAGACGCCCGCTGCGGGGTGGTGCGCGGTCTGCGCGCGGCTCGCCGGCTCATAACCTGACTACCGGGGGCCGAGGTCCCCTCGACAGGCTGAGCGGGGGTGGGCATGGTGCGGAAACGCCGCATCCTGGCGGATTCGCTGGTGGGCCTGGCGCTGGCGTTTGCAGTGCTCGCCGCGCCCGCGCCCATACCGGCCCCGGCGGCGCCGACGCCTCAACCCGGCCCGCCGCCCGCGGCGCCGCAGCCCACATCGCCGGCGCGGCCTGCGGACCAGTCCACTCCGCCACCTCCGCCGTTACCGTCGCCGGCGCAACCGGCGGCCGCCGCACCGCCGGAGAACATGCTCGTCACCGTCACGTTCCAGGGAGTCCCCGTCCCTTTGCGGACGACCCCCGAACTCCACGACTCGGCGGTGGTGGTGAACATAGTCGAACTTCTGGGTCCCCTGGGGTTGACGGCGCGGTGGTGCCAGTGGGCGGGAGGGATCGAGATACGGGAACTCGCGGACCCGCCCGCGTCACTCACGCCTCCGGAGGCCAGGCTCCAGGTCAACGCTGGCGGCCCGCCTGGAGCGACCGTTTCCGGGGACTCGCAGCCGCGATACGCAGTACTGTTCGATAAGAGGCCGTATGCTCTGGTCGGCGGTGACCTGGTGGAGTGCCAACCAGCCTGCGCTGCGGACGGTGACTCGTTTCGCGCGCCCCTCGGCCTCGTGTGCGCGGCCTTCAAGATAGGCTACAAGTGGGAGCCTTCGACCCGCAACGTGGCGCTCTCGTTGGCGGTCGAGGTTCAGCCATCCGCGCCCGCGAGCGCCGCGCAGGCGACGGAATTCCCCGCCGCGAAGCGGTACGGCGGCGCGAGGCCGGCGTACCTGACGATCGACGACGGCCCGAACCCCGGGGTCACCCCGCAAATGCTCGACGTGCTCAAGGAATACGGCGTGAAGGCGACCTTCTTCGTGGTCGGCTGGCGGGCCGACGCGTTCCCCGGAATCGTGAAGCGCATCGCAGCGGAGGGTCACGCGCTGGGCAACCACACCTACACGCACAGGTATTCGGAGGTCTACTCGTCCCCGGAGGCGTACGTATCGTCACTGGAGGCCACGTCGAGAGCGTTGCGCAGGATCGCCGGGACGAAGGGAACGGCCTCGCGCCCGCCCGGGGGGTCATCCGGCCGCCTGAACCCGGAGTTCCGGAGGGCTATTGAGGAGGCCGGCTATTCGACCCACGACTGGAACGTGACGGCGGGGGACACGAGCGTACCGGCGCCCACCGCCGTGGAGATCGCACAGACGGTTCGAAATCAACTGGAGGCCAGGAGCCGCCTGGCATCGCCGGCGGTAATACTGATGCACGACGGCCGCGGTCACGAAGCGACCGCCGAGGCCCTGCCCGCCATCATCAGGGCAGTGGCATCGATGGGGTACGAGTTCGACGTGATCCGGGAGGAGCCACCGCCGGCACCCGCGCCGCTCACCACGCCTGCCAGAGAGCCGCCGGCGCCACCGGCGTTGCCGCCGGCACAGCCGCCATCTCAGCCGCTGGCACCACCGGCGGCACCACCGCCGGCGCCCGCGCCGCCGGAAGTGCGTTGTCCCAGCGCAAGCCTTCTTATATAATCTTCGTATGAACCTCAGAAGCATTCTCGCCCTGTGGGCGGGGAAAGCGATAATACTTGTCAGCCGGCTGTTGGGCAAGGGTGGCTCGACGTTCCCCGGCAGGGTCGCCTGCAAGTTGTCCCCGGACGTACTGACCCGTATGGCCGCGCAGTCGAGACTCGGGAACGTCGTCGTGACCGGTACCAACGGCAAGACCACGACATCGAGGATGATCAGCGCCGTGGCGTCGCTGTCCGGTGTCCGCGTTACGAACAATCGCTCGGGGGCGAACCTCATTTATGGTGTGACGTCGGCCTTCATCCAGTCGTGCGATCTGGCGGGCAGGCTCAGGGCGGACCTCGGAGTGATCGAGGTCGACGAGGCGACCATGCCCGCGGCGACGACCGAGGTCCGCGCGAGGAGGGCGGTCGTCACCAACTTCTTCCGCGACCAGCTCGACCGGTTCGGCGAGCTTGCGACGACAGTCCTCCTGGTAAAGCGCGGTCTCCAGGTGATGCCAGCGGGGTCATTCGCGGCGCTCAACGCCGACGACCCCCTCGTGGCCAGCCTGGGCCGCGACTGCGACCTCGACGTGGCGTACTACGGGGTTGAAGACAGGTCGCTTTTCACCGGAGACGGGGTGCAGGCCGCCGATGTGAAGAACTGCCTGCTGTGCGGTTCGCCGTATGAATACGACGGGGTGTTCTACGCGCACGTGGGGATCTACCGGTGCCCGTCTTGCGGGTACCAGCGGCCGGACCCACAGGTGCGTCTCGTACGCTACCAGCCGTTGGGTGCGACTTCCCACCTTGCCGTTGAGACTCCGGCCGGGGACCTGGTCCTGCCGCTCCCAGTGCCGGGCCTGTACAACGCCTACAACGCGCTTGCTGCGACGGCGTGCTGCCTCTCGCTTGGGTTCAGCCTGGATGACATCCGCGCGGGACTTGAAGGCTACGCGGGGTCGTTCGGGCGTATGGAGTCGATCAGGATCGGCGACAAGTCCGTCCTGCTCGCCCTCGTCAAGAACCCCGCGGGCTTCAACGAGGTAATCAGGACGGTGGTTGAAGGCCCGGGCAGAAAACACGTCGTGATCTGTATAAACGATAACTACGCTGACGGCACGGATGTCTCCTGGCTCTGGGACGTTGACTTCGAGCGGTTCGCCGGCGGGGCGAACGCGGAGTCGATAATCACCTCCGGCATCAGGGCGGAGGACATGGCCGTCCGCCTGAAGTACGCGGGAGTCGACACCTCGGCGCTAAGGATCGAAAACGACCTCAAGAGGGCGCTCGAGATTGGACTTGAGAGGACTGCCCCTGGTTCCACGCTGTACGTCCTCCCAACGTATACGGCGATGCTCGAGATGCGCGAGATAATCCACCGGATGGGGTACGCGCGCATGTTCTGGAACGATTAACGGATTGCGGGGCGAGCGAAGGTGCGGGCGATCAAGAGACTGACCATCTGCCACCTCTACCCGGAACTGATGAACCTGTATGGCGACAGGGGCAACGTAATCGCGCTGACGAGAAGGGTCTCGTGGCACGGTATCGAGCCGGTCGTCGAGCAGGTGTCCCTGGGAAACATGGATTCCGGCCAATACGACATCATCTTCATGGGCGGCGGCCAGGACCGCGAACAGAAGCAGATCTGCGTCGACTTCAAGAACGTCAAGGGCGGCCCGCTCGCGGATGCGGTGGAGTCCGGAGTCCCGTTCCTGGCTGTATGCGGCGGGTACCAGCTCCTGGGGAAGTACTATAAGACGGGTGGCGGCGAGGTTTTGGAGGGTATCGGGGTGCTCGACGTGTGGACGGAGGCGGGCGCCAGGCGGATGATAGGCAATGCCGTGGTCGAGAGCGACCTCGGCGGCGCACCCCGTACGGTGGTCGGTTTCGAGAACCACTCCGGCAGGACTTTCCTTGGGGGGAAGGTCAGGCCGTTCGGCCGCGTGTTGAGCGGATACGGCAACAACGGCCAGGACGGGTTCGAGGGCGCCGTCTACGTGAACACGGTGGGGACGTACCTCCACGGAAGCCTCCTGCCGAAGAACCCCTGGCTCACCGACTGGTTCATCTCCAGGGCCGTCGAGCGCCGTTACGGTGAAACGCTCTCGGTTTTCCTCGATGACACTATTGAAGAGCTCGCGCACCAGGCGGCCATCAAGAGGGCTTCCCGAAGGACGGTGTGAGGCGTGATAATCGCCGAGGCATTCATCGTCTCCGTGGCGATAGCGCTGCTCAGGGGCGGTAACCTCTCGCGGCTGGCCGCCCTGAAGGTCAACTCCCTGTGGCTCGCGTTTGCGCCGCTCGTCGTGCAGATCGCCGTATTCCTGTTCGAACCGGTAAGGATGACCCTCCGCGACGCGGTACCGTACATTCACGTGTTGACTTACGTGTTCTCGGGGGCGTTCATCTATTTGAACCTCGACATACCCGGCATGAAGGTCATGGGGTTGGGAACGGCGTGCAACACGCTCGTGATAACGCTCAACGGGGGCTACATGCCGGCGTCCACGTCCGCCCTGGCGGGGGCGGGAATGCTTCCGGTGCTGAAGGCGCTGGCGTCGGGCCCGCACCATAACTCGGTGTTGATCCACCAGCAGACCAGGCTGTGGTTCTTCGGCGACATATTCTTCGTCCCGCCACCGTTTCCGACACCGAACGTGTTCAGCGTGGGTGATGTGCTCATTGCGCTGGGCGCCTTCATCTTCGCCCAGCGGACGCTTCGCGCCGCCAAGCGCGGCCCCGTCGCATTCTGAGGCATACGTGATGAATTGGCAGGTTATTAGTGGTTGTTGGCGAATTTTGCATTGAGGCCCAGGCCGGCGGCAGCACGAGCGGAACAAGGATATCCGTCCTTGGAGGTGGCTCCCGTGAGGTGGCGCATAGTCGCTATTTGCCTCGCAATGCTGTCGCTTGCTTTGACAAGCGGCGCGTTCCATAAGTGGGGCTAAGCCCGCCTTTGATTTAGGGGGGGGTTGACGCCGGCCTGGCCTAACAATAGACACCGAGGCCGACAATGCGCAGACTACCCTATCAAGCTCGAATATACGTCCTTACTGTCACGTTGGGCAGCGTCATGTTCCTGCTGGCATGTTTGAAGCCGTCCATTCCGAACCCCCGGGAGTTTGCCGGCGCGCTCGTTTTCGTAGTCCTCAATAGCATTGCCGAGCTCAAGCCCGTGCAGGTCGCCGAACACTGGTACGTCTCGGTGTCACCTGTGTTCCAGTCCGCGTCGTATATACTCTTCCAGCCCTGGATCGCCGCCCTTATTTCAGCGATTTGTAGCATAATAGCGGACCTCGCCGGGAGGCGGCCGGTGTTCAAGACGGCGTTCAATGCTGCGCAGTACATCATCTGTGTTGGTGCAGCCGGACTTATCTACCGCTCAGCGGCGTTCGGCTACCCAAGGACGGCGCTGATAACCGACCTTCCTGCGTTCACGTTGGCGACACTTGTGTATTACTTTCTCAACGTAGTCTTGATCTGCACCGCCTTCGCGCTGGCGGAGGGACGTCCGCTGCTCCAGACGGTATTGTCCCAGACGGGGGTGTACCTGTTCCAGTACCTGGCCCTGGCATCCCTCGGTATGCTTATGGCGTCCGTTTACAGCCGCGACGCATTCGGCCTTCTACTCCTCCTGCTGCCGATAGCGATCGTGTATACGGGGATAAAAGACTACATTGACTTGCAGACGGAAACGCGACTTGCCGTTGAGGCGCTCGCCGACTCGATAGACCGGCGCGACGATTTTACGTACGACCATTCGCTCAGGGTCGCCGACTGGGCCGCGAAGATAGCCCGTGAGATGAACCTGCCGGACGAGCTCATCGAGAAGATCCACCTTGCCGCCAGAATACACGACCTCGGCAAAGTAGGTCTTTCGAACAGGGTGCTCTTCAAGGACGGTCGTCTGGGCGAGGACGAGTGGGAGCAGGTCAGGGAACACCCCCAGATAGGCGCGGAGATCGCCGGCAAGCTGAAGATATACAGGCACAGTACGGCGTTCCTCCGCCACCACCATGAGAACTACGACGGGAGCGGGTACCCGGACTGCCTGGCGGGGGATGATATTCCAGTTGGGGCCAGGATCATAAGAGTGGTGGACGCGTTCGACGCCATGACGAACGACAGGCCGTACAGAAAGGCTACGCCGGTCGAGCAGGCTGTCTCGGAAATCGAGAAGGGCAGGGGCACTCTATTCGACCCGGCGGTGGTGGACGCATTCCTCCGAGTCCTGTCGAACGGCCGGAGGTGATTCCGTGCAGATCCACGTCGGGGTAGCCAAAGTGCCCAAGTTCGGGGTATCCGAGAGCGGGGATACGCTCGAGGTCGTGGAGCGCCGCAAGGGCGGGTTTTCGGTTGTGATGGCCGACGGCCAGGGAAGCGGTCCGGCGGCCAAGCGGATATCGAACCTCGTCGTGTCCAGGGCGATATCACTGATATCCGAAGGCGCGCGAGACGGCGCTGTCGCCAGGGCGGTGCACGACGTCCTGTTTGCCCTTCGTGACGGCAAGGTCTCGTGCGAGCTCACGATACTCTCGGTGGACCTGCGATCCCGCACGATGGTTATCTCCCGCAATTCGGCCGTGCCTGTGTACGTGTTGTCGGGAGGTGGACTTGACGTCCTTTCCGAGGAGGCCTGCCCGATCGGGATGCAGGACGCCGTGAAGCCGTCGATTTCCGAGGTCCCCCTCGCGCCGGGCCTTCTGGTGGCGACGTTCACCGACGGGGTGCTGTACTCCGGGGTCAAGTCGGGACTCGGCGACGCGGCGGCTGCGGCCGCCGGACTCATAAGGGGGTTCGGGCCCGAGGCCGCCGAGGATCTCGCGGGGCGCCTTCTCGGGATGGCGCTCGAGCGCGACCGGAACATGCCACAGGATGACATGACCGTGGTCGCGCTGGGCGTCTCGGCCCTCGAACAGGAGCACAAGGTCAGAACCATGTCGGCCCGATTTGCGATGTAGACCCCCTGTAGCGCAGAGGGAAGACTATGAAGGTCGCAGTGGCCGGGGTGTGCTCGTCAGGAAAGACAACGCTCGTGGCCTCCCTCAGGGAGCTGGGCTACCAGGCTTACAGCGTCGCCCAGGAGCACTCGTCCGCGAAGAGGATGTGGGCCTTACGCCAGCCCGACTTCCTCGTCGTACTCGACTGTTCGTATAAAACGGCGGCCGGGAGGCGGGCGATCCCCTGGGGGCCGGCGCACCTCGAGGAGCAACGGCGGCGGCTTGAGGACGCGAGGGCGCACTGCGACATATTCATCGAAACGGATGGCCTCAGCCCCGGCGAGGTCCGCGACGCAGTCATACAGGCTATCGACGGGGACAAGTCTGGAGGTGCGCAAGTGCAACCAGTAACCCTGGAGATGATACGGAGGTTGCCCGAGGTCGAGGTCTACATCGAACGCGGCGACGCCCACCTCGACGCCATCGGGTACACCGAGCACGGCCACAGGCACGCGAGCCTCGTGGCCAA
Source organism: Bacillota bacterium (assembly GCA_013178305.1). Taxonomy (NCBI): domain Bacteria; kingdom Bacillati; phylum Bacillota; species Bacillota bacterium. Next base: position 110,835 of record JABLXB010000003.1, read on the forward strand.
CATCGCGCGGAACGTCCTGATCCGCCTGGGACTCCCGGAACGTGAGGCCGAACTCGCCGGCATTGCGGGCTACCTTCACGACATAGGCAATATCGTCAGCCGCTCGGGCCACGGCCAGACGGGCGCGGTGATGGCTTTTCAGATCCTGCGGGGTCTCGGCATGCCGGCGGATGAGATCGCCGCTATCGTGGGGGCGATCGGCAGCCATGACCCTGAGGAATCCGGTTACCCCGTCAACAACGTGTCCGCCGCGCTGATCCTGGGGGACAAGTCGGACGTGCACAGGACCAGGGTGCGGAACTGCGATCGCGCGTCCTTCGACATCCACGACCGTGTGAACTACGCGGTCGAGCACTCCTTCCTGCGGGTCGACGACAAGCGGAAGACTATAGTGCTGGAACTCAAGATCGACACGAAAATCTCACCCGTGATGGATTACTTCGAGATATTCCTGGTCAGGATGGTCATGTGCCGCAGGGCGGCCTCGTTCCTGGGCTGCAACTTCGAACTATCGATAAACGACGTCCAGATCCTGTAACTGGCGCCGGCCAACACATGGAAGGATTTGTGAAGCATCCGGCAAATCTATTGCCGTGAGAGGCCCAGTATACCGGCCACTTTCGTTGACAAGGCGGCCGCGCGATGGTTATAATCGAGCGTGGCGCTGGCCGTTTGGCCGGCGACGGATTGTCAGGCAGCCACATGCACCCGGTTCGAGGGGGAAAGTAGATGACCGATTCCATTCGTCTTGGTCTTTTTGTTTTCATGGGAGTAGTGCTGGCTCTGGTGTACTGGTACATCGTCAGTCGCCTTGGGGTCAGGGACAAGGCGAGGGCTACGCTGGCCACGGTGCTCGTGATCGGCATCGCTATGGGCTACTACTTCAGCGCGGTCAAGCCGCTCGTCGGGATGCTGCCCAAGGGGCTGGACCTCGAGGGAGGGGTGCACGTCGTCCTCGAGGCGGTGCCCACTCCTGAGAACCCCGTCACGGACGCCGCCATGATCGGCGCGATGGAGATAATCGAGCGGCGCGTCAACGCCCTGGGCGTTACCGAGCCGTACATCCAGCGCTCCGGCAGCCGCATAATCATCGAGATACCCGGCGTCAAAGACCCGCACGCGGCCATTGAAGTAATCGGGAAGACAGCGCTCCTCGAGTTCGCCGACGAAGAGGGTAACCTGATCCTGACCGGCAAGGACCTGAAGAAGGCGGACGTCGCGACGCGAAGCAACAACAGCGAGCCCGTCGTTCTGCTCGAGTTCAACGCGGACGGGACGAAGAAGTTCGCCGACGCCACCGCGAAGAATGTCGGGAAACGCATCATCATTATGCTGGACAAGCAGGTGATCTCGGCTCCCGTGGTCCGTGAGGCGATCCCGAGCGGCCAGGCCGAGATCCAGGGGTACGAGACCGTCCAGGCCGCGTACCATCTTTCGATACTGCTGAACTCGGGCGCGCTGCCGGTCAACCTGCAGATCATGGAGAACAGATCCGTCAGCGCCACGCTGGGGCGCGACTCTATCGAGCAGTCCAGGACCGCGGCGATAGTCGGCATAGTCGCAGTGGCTGTCTACATGCTGCTGTACTACCGGCTGCCCGGTCTCATCGCCGGCCTCGCGCTCGCGGCGTACCTGTTCATCGCGGTGGGGGTACTGGCGCTCCTCAGGGCGACCCTGACACTCCCCGGCATCGCGGGTCTCGTGCTGTCGGTGGGCATGGCGGTGGACGCTAACGTGATCATCTTCGAGCGGTGCAAAGAGGAGATCCGTTCGGGGCAGACCCTGCGCTCGGCGATAGTTGCGGGCTTCCGCAACGCGCTCCGCGCGATCGTCGACTCCAACGTCACGACCCTGATCGCGGCCGCGGTGCTGTTCTGGCTGGGCTCCGGCCCCATCCGTGGTTTCGCGGTCACGCTGTCGGTCGGTATACTTTCCAGCATGTTTACGGCGATCGTCCTGACGAGGTTCCTGCTGATGGCCTTCGTCAACTCGGGCCTGTACCGGGGCAAGAAGATGTTCTTCGGGTACTAGAGATCTGGACGCGGGTGCGGGCCCGTGTTTCCTCCGGGGGGTGTAAAGTTGTTCGATTTCGTTGGACGCTACAAGATATGGTTTGCGGGATCGGCCGCGATAATCATCGCCGGCTTGATATTCCTCGTCATGCCGGGGGTCGGAATAAGGCTCGGCATAGATTTCACGGGAGGAATGCTCGTCGAGATGCGGTTCGAGGGTGAACCCTCGACCGGCCAGATCAGGGACGTCTTGAACGCGAACGGTCTCGGCGGCAGCATGGTCCAGAAGGCGGGGAACGACTCGCACGTCGCGCTGATAAGGACGAAGGCGGTCGACACCGCGCAGAGGCAGGCGCTCTTCGACTCGCTCAAGAAGTCGCTCGGCAACTACGAGGTACGGCGGATAGAAGAGGTCAGCGGCGTGATAGGCAAGGAGCTCACGAGGAAGGCGATACTCGCCCTCGTCATTGCGAACCTCGCCCAGATCGTATACATTACGCTGAGGTTCGAGTTCAAGTTCGCCGTCGCGGCGGTCGTGGCGCTTATCCACGATGTCCTGATAACCGTCGGCCTGTTCTCGATCATCGGGGTCGAGGTTAACAGCCCGTTCGTGGCAGCCATCCTGACGATCGTCGGTTATTCGATAAATGACACGATCGTCGTGTACGACCGTATCCGGGAGAACCTCAAGACCAGGAAGAAAGAGGGCCTGGCGACCATGGTGAACCGGAGCATCAGCGAGACCCTCATACGATCGATCAACACATCGCTCACCACGCTGCTCGCCGTGTTCGCGATCCTCATATTCGGAGGGCAGACGATACGCGAGTTCTCGCTCGCTCTCGCCATCGGTATCACGACGGGGACCTATTCCTCCATATTTATAGCGAGCCCGCTGTGGGTGCTGTGGAAGAATAAGGAGACGGCGGTGAAGGTGAGGCCGAAAACCGCCTGAACGAGGCGAAACGCCTGCATAACCGCGAAATGTGATTGGGCCGGGCCGCTTGTGGCGGCCCGGTGTTCGTGTCATCGGCCCATGCCAAACTGAGCAAACTAGGTTTCGGGGGAGTGGTCCTGATGAAACCTCTTGCCAGTCTGGTACGGCACGAAGGCAACGAATGCCTTTTCAAAGCGATAGAAATGTCGGTGGTGTCCGCCCTTAACGGGGTGCCCCTTCACGTCCACGTCGAGGGGTTGCGCGGTACGGGGAAGACCACCATCCTGAGATCGGCGAGGTCGGTATTCCCGCGCATCGCGCGGGTCAAGGGGTGCCTGTACAACTGCGACCCGGTCGCGCCCCATTGCCCCGAACATTCAATCATGTCCCGCGAGGAACTCCAGAGAGTCGGGGTGGAGGACATCCCGATGCCGTTTCTCGAGATCTCACACTCGGCCAAGGTTGGCACCGTCGTAGGGAGTATAGATCTGAAGAAGATCACGGACAGGTCCTCCCCCGAGGCCGCGATCCTTCCGGGGACAATACCGCAGGCTCACCGCGGCGTAATATTCGTGGACGAGATAAACAGGCTCGCCGAAACGTCGCCCGAGCTCGCCGACATACTCCTCAGCGTCATGGGGACGAAGCCCGGGCGAGTCCAGATCGAAGAAACGGGTCTACCGGTGGTCGAGATGCCCGTGCGCGTCTCGGTCTGGGCGGCGTCGAACCCCGACGAGGAGCCCGGGCCGCTCGAGGACATCAGGAGGCAGCTCGCCGACAGGTTCGATCTGGTAGCCAACGTTTCGAGACCTACGAACCCCCACACCGTCCGGACCATCTTCGCCGGCGATCATTTCGGAAGCGGGCCGCTCAGGGAATGCGAGGACATGCTCAGGCGCTCGAGGCTCGTCGACGATGTCAGCGTACCCGCGTGGTTGCAGGAGATCATCGCCGGCCTGTACGTCGACTTCGCACTCGAGAGCCTGAGGGCGGTGGAGGCGCTGCAGCACGGGACGTGCATTGCCGCGGCGCTCGACCTGCGGACGGAGGCGGGGCTGGACGACCTGATAGGGGTGGTGCCCCTGGCGCTCCACCACCGCGTGAGCGTCGCCACGATGGCCCAGATCCTCAAGTACCTCACCGAGCGATCGGCGGCGCGCGAGCCCTCGCGCTTGAGGCCGCCGTCGGCGCCTGGAGCGGATGGGGCCAGGGTGGACCAGAGGGAGCCGGTCAACGGCGCCTCGCCCGCGGACGCGCAGGGGGCGATGGAACGCCTGTTCTCACGCCTGCGCGATACGCTCATGGGGCAGCAGCTGGGACGCCAGGGAATGGCGGGCCAGTCCGGGGGCGCGGGGAGCGGAGGCTATGGGCGGCCGGGGACCGCGGCCGGTAGCGACGGCGCCCAGGACCGGTCGGGCTCACAAGGCGGGTCGAGCGGTTCCGGCGGGGGCGGCGGCTCATGGGCGAACCCGATGGACATACGGGTGTTCGCGCCGCAGGCGCGCGCCACACCTATCGTCGAGCTCATGCCCCGCGACATAATCACTACCGGGGACGACCTCAGTTGATCAAGGGCGACGTCGAGCTCCTCGGCAATTACCTTGCCTCCATATTCAACAGGGATCACGGCGCCCGGGTCGGCGAAACCGCCATAATATCGCGGAAGATCCACACGATCGACCCCGCCGCGCCCGACGAGGTACGGGTCGTGGTCAACGCGGACGCGGGGGAGATATTCTACCGCCGCCGCGATGCGGGCGAGGTCGTCCACATGGATATCTTCCACGAGGTCGGGTCGGTGAACCACTGCCTCGTGGCGAAAGTGGTCCGCGAGGTGTTCGAGGCCGACCCGCGCGGCCGCGCGATCATGGACTACGTGGACGTCCAGACCGCCACGGGGGGCGGCAGGATCACGGGGTCCCTCAACTACGGCGACAAGCCCTCGTTGCGGAGGGCCCACCTCAACCACGTGCACGTTGCGGCGCTTCTCCACGACTCAGCTCTGCCGCTGGTATTCAACGTGGTGGCGGCCGTCGAGGCGGAGATCTCCGCCCAGGGGTACGAGATCCGGAAGATACAGAGGCTCGCGCACGAGCGAGGGAACAAAAACGGCCGCGCCGACATGTCGCCGTACTCCTCGTTCAGCGATTCGATGATCCAGGGGGATGGTCCGAAGCCGGGGGACAGCCCGTTCGAACACCAGTCCAACCTGCAGAAGGCGATGGAGCTGTCTGACGACTTCGGCAGCGTCGACGAGGTCGCCGAGGTGCTCGAGTACCTCGCGGAAGAGTCGGACCTGCACAACCTGATGGCCAAGCTCGCGCAGAGGAACTCCACGCCGTCCGAAATGATAGACATACTCGTCAACAAGGGCCTCGCCCGGCGCGACGGGTGGAAGGCCACCCTGACGCCTGAGGGTTGGAAGCTCAGGAACTTCTTCCGCCTGCACCGCCAGGAGATAGAAATGCATTTCAGGCGGCTCATACGCCGCATCCCCGCGATTTCGGCCCCACGCGACAGGATTACGTACACGAACTCGTCATCGAGGAAGACAGGCGGCAGGGTGAGGAAGAAGATTTGCCATCCCGACAAGGACGAGTGGTTTCTCAGTATCGCGGTGCCGGAGACGGTGGTCAACGCGGCGACGCGGTGCCTCGCCTCCCGGTGCACGGCCCCCGCGGGCACGGCTGCGGTTGACGCTCAGGCGCGGGCCGCGGGCGAAGCCGTCGAACAGGGTTTCCGTATCACCGTCGCGCCGGAGGACCTCATAGTCGAGAAGCAGCTGAGGTCCAATCCCGTGGATATTTGCCTGCTTATCGACGCGAGCGCGAGCATGGCCGGGCGGCGAATACACGCCGCGAAATACCTTGCTCGCCACCTGCTGCTGGCCACCAGGGACAAGGTGGCAGTGGTCATATTCCAGGAATCGAGCGTCAAGGTGCACGTGCCCTTCACGCGCGCCTACCAGAAGATCGAGCTCGGGGTGATGCGCATCCAGCCGCTCGGCCTGACGCCACTCGCCGAGGGGATCATAGGTTGCCTCGAGTACGTCAAGGCGGCGCGCGTGAAGAATCCGCTCATATTGATGATTACCGACGGCATACCTACCGTCCCGAAGTGGAGCCTCAATCCCATAGACGACGCACTCCAGGCCGCCACCACGATCCCGCAAATGAGGGTGAAGTTCGGCTGCGTGGGTCTCGAACCGAACAAATCGTTCCTCGAGAGCCTGACCAAGAAGGCCGGGGGGACGCTTTACATAGTCGATGAACTGGAGAAGGACTCCCTGGCGACCATCGCGCACAGGGAAAGGGCCAAGGTGACGGCCGGGAACGCCTGAGTGACCAGTCCAGGCCGGAGGATTTGGAAGCCCTCACACAGAATTAGATGAGGGCTGTCCAACCTTTTTATTTTACGGAGGCCCTCACAAAACATAGCCCCCGCAGGGGGCGTGCCATATTATGGGAGAGGTGGTGGCGCGCGTGTTTCTCATCGTGGGCTTTGCGTTCGCCCTTATCGTGGCGCTTTTCGCGGTTCAGAACTCCATGGTTGTCTCGGTCCGGTTCTTCACGTGGGGTTTTGAGACCTCGCTCGTCCTGGTTGTCATCGCATCTGCCGCTCTCGGAGCAATGTCGGCGGGCGTGCTCGGGCTTCCAGGTTCTATCCGGCTCCGGCTCAAGGTAAGGGAACTCGACGGGAAGATTAGGCGGCTCGAATCCGAGCTGAAGGCCGCCAGGGAAGCGGCCGCACCGGCGACACAACCCGCGCTTGACAGGCAGTCCAGTCAGGGAGAGGAAGGTGCAGGAGATGGATCTCGAGCGTAAACTGCGGGTCATCCCGGACTACCCAAAGCCGGGGATAAGCTTCAAGGATATCACGCCGCTGCTCAAGGACGGCGCGGCGTTCAGGGAATCGATACGGCTGATGGCGGCCGAGTGCTCCAAGCGTGAATGCGAGCTCATTGTCGCCCCCGAGGCGCGTGGGTTTATACTCGGAGCCGCGCTCGCCTACGAGCTCGGCGCCGGGTTCATCCCGGTGAGGAAAAAGGGGAAGCTCCCATGGGAGTGCCTTCGCGGGGAATACAAGCTCGAGTACAACACGGACGTCCTCGAGATGCACGTGGACGCGATACGAAAAGGCCAGAAGATCATCGTGGTGGACGATGTACTCGCGACTGGCGGGACAATATCTGCTACACTCGATATGGTGGAGAGAGCGGGTGGACTGGTGTCCGCGGTGGCATTCCTGATAGAACTCCTGTACCTGCCGGGGCGCAAGAACCTGCAGAAATACGACGTCATATCAATAATCAAGCTCGAGTCATAGGATGGGCTGACCTTTCGCGAAAGGAGGTGCTGGCGTGACCCTGGGAGACCTGCTTGCGGCCATGAAGCCGTACTCAAACGAGAACGGGATGCACCTTGTCGAAAAAGCCTACAGGTTCGGCGAAACGGCGCATGCGGGCAGCAAGCGGCGTTCCGGGGACGACTACATCCAGCACCCCCTGGCGGTCGCCATGTACCTCGCCGAGCTCGAAATGGACGCCACGACGATTGCGGCGGCGCTGCTGCACGACGTGGCGGAGGATACGGAATTCACCCTGGCGGACATCGAGCGGGAGTTCGGGCGGGAGGTCTCACTCCTCGTCGACGGGGTCACCAAGCTCGGCAGGATCGAGTTCAAGTCCCAGATGGAACAGCAGGCGGAGAACCTGCGAAAGATGTTCTTCGCAATGGCGGAGGACCTCAGGGTCATCATCATCAAACTCGCGGACCGCCTGCACAACATGCGCACCCTCGAGGCGCTGCCGGCGGAGAAGCAGAAGAAAGTGGCCCAGGAAACCCTGGACATATACGCGCCGCTGGCCCACAGGCTCGGTATCTGGCGGTTCAAGTGGGAGCTGGAGGACCTCGCGTTCAGGTATCTCCAGCCGGACGAGTACCACGACCTGGCCGACAAGATAGCGAAGCAGCGCAGCGAGCGGGAGGCATTCACGAACCGCGTGATTGAGGACCTCGAGGCGCGGCTCAAGGAGGCGGCGATCCACGCAGACGTCCAGGGCCGCGCGAAGCACCTGTACAGCATCTGGAGAAAGATGTCCGGGCAGGGCAAGGAGCTCTCTGAGATATACGACCTCATCGCCGTGCGCGTCGTCGTCGACACAGTGCGGGAGTGCTACGGCGTCCTGGGGATCGTCCACACGATGTGGAAGCCCATGCCCGGCCGGTTCAAGGACTTCGTAGCCATGCCGAAGGCCAACATGTATCAATCTCTGCACACGACCTGCATGGGGCCCGAGGGCGAACCGTTCGAGATACAGATCAGGACCTGGGAGATGCACCGCACCGCCGAGTACGGTATCGCGGCGCACTGGAGGTACAAGGAAGGCCAGCCCAAGGTGGACAAGGACTACCAGGAGAAGCTCGCGTGGCTCCGGCAGGTGCTCGAGTGGCAGAGGGAGCTCGGCGACGCCCGCGAGTTCATGGAATCGCTCAAGATCGACCTCTTCGACGACGAGGTGTTCGTGTTCACCCCGAAGGGCGACGTCATCGACCTGCCTGCGGGCTCAACGCCCATCGACTTCGCGTACCAGATCCACACCGACGTCGGCCACCGCTGCATCGGCGCCAAGGTGAACGGCCGCATCGTCACCCTGGACTACAAGCTGAAGAACGGCGATATCATCGAAGTGCTCACGTCCAAGCAGTCCGCCGGTCCGAGCTGGGACTGGATGCAGATAGCCAAGACATCGGCCGCAAGGAACAAGATACGAAACTGGTTCAAGAGGATGCGCCACGAGGAGAACGTGGCGCGGGGCAAGGACCTACTCGAGAAGGAAGTCAACCGGCAGGGGCTCGAGATCCACCAGGTCATGAGCGATGACCTCATGCAGGACCTGGCGGCAAAGATGAACTTTACGGGCCCCGAAGACCTCCTGGCGGCTGTGGGCCATGGCGGCCTCACCCCGCAGTACGTGGCGTCGAGACTCAGGGACGAGTACAAGAAGACGCAGAAGCCCGTCAGCATCCAGGCGGAAGTAATACCGATCGAATCACGGCCGCAGGCGAGGAAGAAGATACCCGAGGCCGTGGTCGTCCGTGGCATGGCGAACCTCCTGGTAAGGTTCTCGAAGTGCTGCAACCCCGTCCCCGGGGACCAGATCATCGGTTTCATCACCAGGGGTCGAGGTGTGACCGTGCACAGGGTGGACTGCCCGAACATCGTCCACTACTCCGGCGAGCCCGAGAGGCTGGTTGAAGTGGCGTGGGCACAACACGAGGGCGCCTATCCGGTGGAGATCTCCGTCACAGCGCTCGACAGGCCGGGCCTCCTGTCCGACATCGCCAACGTGGTGGCGGACACCAGGACCAACATCCTGGCTGCCAAGGCCATAACGTCGAGGCACACGCGCGCCGTGGTCGACCTCGTGCTCGAGATCAGGGACCTGGAGCACCTTCAGCACATAAAGAACAGGATCATGCGAATAAAGGACGTCCTGAAGGTCGAAAGGGTCGTCAGAGACCACAACAGGGTCGGGAGCAAGGTGGGAGGGGCCGGTTGAGGGCGGTCGTCCAGCGGGTCAGCCGCGGCGCGGTCAGCGTCGACGGGGCCGAGGTTGCCCGCATAGGCACGGGGTTTGTGGTGCTGCTGGGCGTCGGTGACGGCGACACCGAGGAGGATGCCCACTACATAGCCGAGAAGGTTGCCCACCTGAGGGTATTCGAGGATGCGGGGGGCAAGATGAACCTGGCCCCCGCGGACGTCGGCGGCGAGGTGCTGCTCATATCGCAGTTCACGCTGTACGGCGACGTGAGAAAGGGGCGCCGGCCGAGCTACTCGGACGCCGCGCGCCCCGACGAGGCGGACAGGCTGTACAGGCTCGTGGCGTCAACCATCGAGAGCCTGGGGGTCCCGGTCAAAATGGGGGTATTCCAGGCCATGATGCTCGTCGAGATACACAATGACGGTCCCGTGACTATTTTACTCGACAGCCGCAGGCTGTTCTGAGTGGAGCGCCCGCCGGCCCGGCCGCCGGTGTGCAACCATGGGTTCTGGAGGCGATCGTAATTGATAGTCGAGATGCTCCCGGTTGGGCCACTCCAGGCCAACTGCATCATCATCGGTTGTGAGAAGACCAGGACGTGCGCGGTCGTCGACCCCGGCGCCGAGTCGGAGCGGATCCTCCGCGAGGTGGCGCGGCTCGGGCTGAGGGTGGTAGCCATCATCAACACCCACGGCCACGCGGACCACATGTCCGCAAACAACCGTATCAAGCACGCCACCGGAGCCCCCATAATGATAGGCGAGAAGGACGCCGAGATGCTGACGAGCGCCGCGAAGAACCTCAGCCTCCTGAGCGGTGTGGTTGTCAGGTCGGACGACGCAGACCGCCTGCTCGAGGATGGAGACGTCATCGATGTCGGCGAGGTCAGTCTGAAAGTCCTCGAGACACCCGGTCACACGCCGGGGGGCATCTGTCTCGTCGCGGAGAACAAGGTGTTTACCGGTGACACGCTGTTCGCCGGCTCCGTGGGACGGACCGACTTCCCCGGTGGGTCGATGGACGACCTGCTCTCATCGATTAAGGATAAGCTCCTGACCCTCGGCGATGACGTGGAGGCCTACCCGGGGCACGGCCCGACGACCACCATCGGGGAGGAGAAGCGGTACAACCCGTTCCTCGGATAGACTGGAAGGGAAGGCGGCGGAGACCAGGGTTTCCGGTAGACTACGGGCCTGCCGAACCGTAATATCGCCGGGTGGATCCTTTCGGGCACGCCCGCCAACTCTGGCTGAGCGGCCCGGGAAAGGCTCATGAAGCGGCCTCCGGAACCACGCTCAGACCGAGCCGGCGGAACACGCGATCGAACGCAAACACGGTCTCCATACTGAGCCCGCGCATTACGGCCACTGTCACGCAGTCCGTGAAGCTCAACGGCTGGTCCTCGTACTTTTCGAACAGCATCCACGCCTGCCGCCATACCTCGGGCTCCACCGTCACCACGGTGAAAGAGGGGCTGTCGAAGATGGCGCGCAGAAACTTGACTGTCGCTGTATGACCGATGGAGGACCTTAGACGCGTGGCTGTCTCGTCAAGCACGTAATCGGTGGTCACGAAGTGCACAGAGCCGCGCGTGCGGGCGGCATAGGCAGCCGCTTCCTTGTGATACTGATCGCTTCTGTCGGCCAGGGCCACCAGAGCGCTCGTATCCACGAAGCACCTCTTACGGGTGTTCAAGCCTTGTCCACCTCCTGGGGTGGCAGGCCGCTCGCCGCTTTACGCGGCGACCCGTAGATGTAGTAGTCGTGTTGTTCCGCGCTGTCCGGTTCGGAGCCCTCGCCGATCCCGATCACGCTGAAGAACGGGTCATCGGCTTCTGTTGACCGGGGAAGTGAGGACTTATCCACCAGGTAGCGGCCGACTGCTTCCCTGATCAGGTCGGCCATGCTCCGCCCCTCGCACGCGGCTTCGTGCCTTAGTCGCGAATGCATCTCTGCCGGCAACCTGATGTTGGTCGTCACGTCTCCCGTCCCGCCAGGTTCCTTATCCATTGCTAACCACCTCTCTGGAATTGGGCGTTCCAGCGTCCACGCGACCATCGCGTCACGACGATCACAATACCGCAATACAATTGTATTATTGTGGCACAGACGGTGTCAAAACCCAACCCTCGCGATACGGACGGCTGGTAGCGAATTACCACTCCAACATGCAGTCGGTCGCGTCGCAGCCCCGGCGTTCGTTGACTTTTACCCCCCTGCTCGCTAGAATAATAGCCATGACAGGAGGGGTGCGAATGCTCGCCACAGCCCTGCGAGGCATGGTAGATGTCCTGCCGTGGGACAGCCAGAGGTGGCATTACGCCGAGGGGGTAGCTCGCGACATCTGCCGGCGGTTCGGGTATTCGGAGATTCGCACACCGGTGCTCGAGCAGACCGAGCTGTTCACGCGAACCGCCGGGGAGGCGACCGACGTCGTCCAGAAGGAGATGTACACCTTCACCGACAGGGGTGGCCGCAGCGTGACGATGCGCCCGGAGGGCACGGCCCCCGCGGCACGGGCGTTCGTCGAGCACAAGATGTACACGCTCCCGCAGCCTGTCAAGATGTACTACATCGCCCCGATGTTCCGCTACGAGCGGCCGCAGGGCGGGAGGCTGAGGCAGCACACCCAGTTCGGGATCGAGGTGTTCGGCTCGAAGCACCCCGCGGTGGACGCCGAGGTCATCATGGTCGGCCTGACCCTCTTCAACACCCTCGGCCTCAAGGACCTCACCGTACAGCTCAACAGCATCGGGTGCCCGGAGTGCCGTCCTCGCTACCGCGAGGCGCTCCTGGACTACTACCGCCCGCTGCTGGGCAGCGTCTGTGAGGACTGCCGCGCCAGGTTCGAGAAGAACCCCCTGCGCCTCCTCGATTGCAAGAGGGACGGCTGCCGCGAGGCTCAGAAGTCCGCCCCGCGAACGGTCGACTACCTTTGCGAGGAATGCGCCTCGCACCTCGACACCGTGAAAGACCACCTTACGAGGGCGGGCGCCAACTACACGATCAACGCGCTGCTCGTCCGCGGATTCGACTATTACACCAGGACTGTCTTCGAGATCGTTTCGGCGAGCCTTGGGGCCCAGAACTCCGTGTGTTCGGGCGGGCGTTACGATGGCCTGATCGAGGAGATAGGCGGTCCCTCCACGCCGGGCGTGGGCTTCGGCCTCGGCCTCGAAAGGCTGCTTATTTCCCTGGATAACCAGGGCGTTGCGCTCCCCGGACCGGCGCGGCTGGACGTGTTCATCGCGACCGTCGGGGAGCGGGCGTTCAACGCCGGAATTGAACAGCTCTACAGGCTACGCGAGGCCGGGCTCGTGGCGGAAATAGACTACATGGGCCGGAGCCTCAAGGCGCAGATGAAGTTCGCTGACAAGTTCAGCGCGAGGTTGGTCGTTTTCCTCGGCGACGAGGAGATTGAACGGAGAGTCTCAACGGTACGGTGCATGGACACCGGAGAGCAGCATGACGTCCCCATTGCCGGGCTCGCGTCCTGGCTGGTGGAGGCAGGACTGGGCTGTAAGAGGTGACGGCGATGTTGGACATGATGGGCGATTTGAAGAGGACGCACTACTGCGGCGAAATCCGGCCGGAGCACGCCGGGTCCCGCGCCGTGCTCATGGGCTGGGTTCACAGGCGGCGAGACCACGGGGGACTGATATTCATCGACCTCCGCGACAGGAGCGGCTTGGTGCAGCTCGTGTTCCACCCTGAGCAGCGGGAGGCGTACGAAAAGGCCGACCAGGCGCGCAACGAATACGTCCTGGCCGTGACTGGCATGGTCCGGATGCGCCCCGAGGGCAGGGTCAATCCGGACATCCCAACAGGCGAGGTGGAGATCGCCCCGTCCGAAGTGCTAGTACTGAACCGCGCGAAGACCCCGCCTTTCTATATAGCCGAGGGGTCCGAGGCGGATGAATCGGTCCGCCTGCGGTACCGGTACCTCGACCTCCGGCGGCAGGACATGCAGAACGGACTCATGCTAAGGCACAAGATAACCAAGGCGGTCCGCGATTTCCTCGATTCGCGCGAGTTCCTCGAGATCGAGACCCCGGTGCTCATAAGGAGTACGCCGGAAGGAGCGAGGGACTACCTCGTTCCGAGCAGGATAAGCCACGGGAAGTTCTACGCGTTGCCGCAGTCCCCGCAGCTATTCAAGCAACTGCTCATGGTCGGGGGATTCGACCGCTACATGCAGATAGCGCGCTGTTTCAGGGACGAAGACCTGCGGGCCGACAGGCAGCCGGAGTTCACGCAGATAGACATCGAGATGTCGTTCGTGGATGCTCCGGACGTAATGTCGATGACCGAGGACATGCTGGCCAGCGTATTCGAGAGGGCGCTCGGCGCGAGCATCCCGCGGCCGTTCCCCAGGCTTTCCTACGCCGAGGCGATGCTGAAGTACGGCTCGGACAAGCCCGACCTCAGGTTCGGGCTGGAGATATCCGACATCACGGACCTCGTCAAGGACAGCCAGTTCAAGGTGTTCTCGTCGACCGCGGGTTCCGGCGGGGTCGTCAGGAGCTTCGCCGTCCCCGGTGCGGCCGGCTGGAGCAGGAAGGATCTCGACGACCTCACGGAGCGCGCCGTCTTTCTCGGGGCGAGGGGCCTCGTGTGGGTCGAACTCGGCCAGGACGGGATCAAGTCGCCTGTCGCCAAGTACCTCTCCGCCAGCGAGGTCGCCGCAATCTCGGGCCGGCTAGGCGCGTCAACCGGCGACCTCCTTCTCATGGTAGCGGGGAACCGGAAGACGGTCGCATCCGTGCTCGGTACGCTGAGACTCGATATCGGGCAGAAGCTCGACCTCGTCCGGCCGGGATTCCGCTTCTGCTGGGTGACGGACTTCCCGCTGTTCGAGTACAGCGAGGAGGAAGACAGGCTTGTCGCCGTGCACCATCCGTTCACGTCGCCGGTGGACGACGACATACCGCTGCTCGAAAACCTCGAGGCGCTGTCGAGTGACTCTCAGGCGATCCGCGCAAAGGCGTACGACGTGGTGCTCAACGGCACGGAGGTCGGCGGCGGCAGCATCAGGATACACAGGCGCGACGTGCAGCAGATGGTGTTCGACGCGCTCGGCATAGGCCCCGAAGAGGCTGCCAGGAGATTCGGGTTCCTCCTGGAGGCGTTCGAGTACGGCGCGCCACCCCACGGCGGGATCGCGTTGGGCCTCGACAGGCTTGTCATGGTAATGGCCGGTCGAAACAGCATCCGTGACGTCATCGCCTTCCCCAAGACGTCGAGCGCAACCTGCCTCCTTACGGGGGCGCCCGCGGAAGCCGACCCGCGACAGCTCGACGAGCTCGGGATCAACATCCTCACCAAGGATTGGACATAGGCGCCGCTCAAGGTCATAATTGGATCGTGTGCCATATTGTGGTAACTGAAACGGGTTTAAACTTGATAATGGTCGAGGATTGTGGTATTCTAAGAACAGCGTAAACCCTACTGTGTTCGTGAGTAGCCGGCTTGGTTTGAGCCAACACCAACACATTGGGAGCCTGGACTCCGTCCGCGGAATGCATGCCTCCGCCCGGTTGGGCGCTAGTGGACGCATGAAGCGGGCGGGAGGGCACCCACCTGCTATGGAGCAGGTTCAAAAACCGCCGGTGATTTACGACGCGGTGGGGTGTTTTCGTCTTTGAGCGCAAAACGAAGAACGGCGCCCACATGGCCCACGTGGCGCCGTTCTTCTCGCTGAAACCGGTCGTCAGCCTCGATTGAACTGGACATACTTTACACAGTGGAACGTGATCTATAGAATGTTCTCAGCGCGGAGCTGGTAAGCGCAGGATCGGAAGGGGGAGCGGCATGGCCGGCAACAACGTGGTGGAACTGACCGACGCGAACTTCGCGGATCAGGTTACAAATGCAACGGGCGCTGTGCTCGTGGATTTCTGGGCCCCCTGGTGCGGACCGTGCAGGATGGTCGCGCCGGTGGTGGAAGCCGTGGCGTCGGAGTACGCCGGTAAGCTCAGGGTCGGCAAGCTCAACGTCGACGAGAACGGGACGACCGCGTCGAAGTTCGGCATCATGAGCATACCGACGCTGATGTTCTTCAAGGATGGCAAGCAAGTCCACCGCATCGTCGGCTTTGTCCAGAAGAACGAGTTGAAGGAGAAGATAGACAACCTGGTGAAATAACGCGGCAAGCCTTTGGCGCCGCCTTCTGGGAAAGGCGGCGTTTTTGCACGAGGCGGTTTCCTGTGAGGGGAGAGGAGCGCGTGGCAAGAGTCATAGACCTGAGGTCGGATACGGTTACGAAGCCGACTCCCGAGATGCGGAAGGCCATGGCTGAGGCCGAGGTGGGGGATGACGTCTACGGCGAGGACCCGACGGTGAACAGGCTGGAGGAACTCGCCGCCGCCATGCTCGGCAAGGAGGCGTCGCTGTTCGTCACGAGCGGCACGATGGGCAACCAGGTGGCGATCATGACCCATACCCGCAGGGGTGACGAGATAATCGTTGAGAGCGAGGCCCACGTGTTCATGTACGAGGCCGGCGGCGCGGCTGTGCTGTCCGGCGTTCAGGTCCGGCAGGTGAAGGGGGAAATGGGCCTGCTCGGCCCCACAGACGTCGAGGCGGCCATCCGCGAGATCGACATCCATGCCCCCAGGTCCAGCCTGCTCTGTATCGAGAACACCCACAACCGCGCGGGGGGCACCGTCGTACCCCCGAAGCGGATGGGGGAGCTGTACGAGGTCTGCAGGAAGCACGGCCTGGCGGTACACCTGGACGGGGCGCGGGTGTTCAACGCGTCGGTGGCTCTCGGGGTCGACGTGCGCGAGATCACGAAATGGACCGACTCGGTGCAGCTATGCCTGTCGAAGGGCCTGTGCGCGCCGGTGGGCTCGATAGTGGCCGGAACGAAGGAATGGGTTGAGGCGGCCCGCAAGAACAGGAAGATGCTCGGCGGCGGCATGAGGCAGGCCGGCGTCATCGCGGCCGCGGGGATCGTGGCGCTCGAGAAGATGGTGGACAGGCTCGCCGAGGACCACGAGAACGCGCGGTTCCTGGCCGAAGCGCTCTCCGGCGCCAAGGGCCTCAGCATCGACATGAAGACGGTGCAGACCAACATGGTGTACGTGGATGTGAGCGGTACGGGCATGACCGCCCCGCAGTTCGAGGAAACCTGCGCCCGCGAGGGCGTGAGGTTCGGCGCCACCGGCCCGGCGAAGGTCAGGCTGGTTACCCACCACGATGTCTCGAGGAAGGACGTCGAGGACGCCATAGTCGTGATCGAGAAGGTGGCTGAGAAGCGACTGTGAGCCTGCTCGGGGGCCCCGGACAATTCGACTCCGGCGAGCGCGGGCGCCAAGGGCGCGGCCCGGGCCGCGGAGCGGGGCCTGGCGGCGCGGCGCGGGACGGGGCCGTTCACGGCGATGCCCCCCTTGCCGCGCGGATGAGGCCCTCGTCCCTCGACGAGTTCCTCGGCCAGGAGCACATCGTCGGCCCCGGCCGCCTCCTGAGACAGGCGATCGAGGACGACCGTGTCCCGTCGATGATTTTCTGGGGGCCCGCCGGCACCGGAAAGACGACGCTGGCCGCGATAATCGCGCGGATGACCAGGGCGCATTTTACGCAGCTCAGCGCCGTGACCTCGGGAGTGGCGGATCTCAAGAAGGCAGTCGAGGAGGCGCGGGGACGTCGCGACTACGGGCAGAAGACCATCCTGTTTGTGGACGAGATCCACCGGTTCAACAAATCACAGCAGGACGCGCTGCTGCCGGCTGTGGAGGACGGGACGATCACGCTGATCGGAGCCACTACGGAGAACCCTTACTTCGAGCTGAACTCTGCCCTGGTTTCCCGCACTCGCATATTCCGGCTGAATCCTCTCGCGGACGAGCAGGTGGCTTCGCTCATCCGGCGCGCGCTGGACGACCCCGGCAGGGGCCTGGGGCGGTTTCGCGCCACTCTGGACGAGGACGCGCTGGCGCACATCGTGAGCATTTCCAACGGAGACGCGCGCTCGGCGCTCAACGCGGTCGAGGCCGCGGTGCTGGCGACGAAGCCCGAGCCGGATGGGTCCGTCCGCGTCACGCTTCCTGTTGCGGTAGACGCAGTGCAGAAGCGAGCCGTAGTGTACGACCGCGCGGGGGACCAGCACTACGACACGGCCTCCGCATTCATCAAGAGCCTCAGGGGCTCCGACCCCGACGCGGCGCTGTACTGGCTCGCGAGGATGATATACGCCGGTGAGTCCCCGACGTTCATCGCGCGGAGGCTCCTCATCTCGGCCGCCGAGGACGTGGGCAACGCCGACCCGCAGGCGCTGGTCGTGGCGTCGGCTGCAGCGTACGCGGCCGATTTCGTGGGCTTCCCCGAGGCGCGCATTCCGCTCGCACAGGCGGCAGTGTACATTGCCATGGCGCCAAAGTCAAACGCGTCATACAACGGTGTCAACGCTGCCATGCGCGACGTCGAGGAGCGGGCGAGTTCGGGCGTGCCCATTCACCTCAGGGACGCGAGCTACGCGGGCGCCGCGAAGCTCGGTCACGGCAAGGGATACAAGTACCCACACGATTATCCCGGCGGCCACGTGCCGCAGCTTTACCTCCCGCGCGAACTCGCAGGCCGGAGATATTACCTCCCGACCGAGAACGGGTTCGAGCGCACTATCAAACAAAGACTCTCGAAGATCAAGCCGTCGCCGCGCCCCAGGGATCACAGCCCCCGGGGTCCTTCTTGACACTCGCCGAGCCTCGTGCTAAATTGTAGCCGGAAACCCGACTAGTTTAGTCGGAATTGTGGCCGGCATCCGGTTTGCCGGCGGCGTGCCCCGTGCATAGTAAGCCAGGGGATGCATTGGTCGGAGGTGGGCGGTTGAAGCTGTCAACGAGGGGCAAGTACGGCGTCAGGGCGATGTACCAGCTGGCTCTCGATGGCCCGGACCGGCCTGTCTCGCTGAAGTCGATCGCCGGGGCGCAGGGCCTGTCAGTGAGTTACCTCGAACAGCTTATCGCACCGCTTCGAAAGGCGGGACTCGTCAAGAGCGTGCGCGGGGCGCACGGTGGGTACCTGCTTGGCCGGCCGCCCGAGGAGATAACCGTCGAGGAGATCATCACGGTGCTCGATGGCCCCATCGCCCCATCGGAATGCGTTCTTCCCAACGGCCCGCCGGGTGGTCCCGGCGTGGAGCACTGCGGTTGCCCGGAGGGGTGCGTCGCCAGGGGCATCTGGGAGCAGTTGAGGGACAACGTCACCGGCCTGCTGCGCTCCATAACTTTAAAGGACCTGATGATGAGGAGATGAGACCGTGCGCAGGATTTATCTTGACCACGCCGCTACAACACCCGTGAGGCCCGAGGTCGTGGAGGTAATGAGCAAGTACATGATCGAAACCTACGGGAACCCGTCGAGTATTCACTGGTTCGGTCGAGAGGCCCGCAAGGGCGTCGACGAGGCGCGGGAGCACTGCGCCGCGCTCATCGGGGCTACGCCGGAGGAGATCGTGTTCACCGGCGGCGGCACCGAGGCCGACAACCTGGCGATCAAGGGAGCCGCCGAGTCCTACCAGGAGAAGGGGAATCACATCATAACCTCGGCGAT
Organism: Bacillota bacterium; assembly: GCA_013178305.1. NCBI lineage: Bacteria > Bacillati > Bacillota > Bacillota bacterium. The sequence goes on from JABLXB010000003.1 coordinate 129,879, forward strand.
CGAGCACCACGCCGTGCTGCACACCTGCGAGTACCTCGAGAAAAAGGGCTGCCGCGTCACGTACCTTCCCGTGGATGCGGACGGGCTTGTCGACCCCGGCGACGTGAAGAAGGCGATCACGCCCGAGACTATCCTGATAACGATCATGATGGCGAACAACGAAGTCGGCTCGGTTCAGCCCATCAAGGAAATCGGGGCAATCGCCAGGGAGCGGGGCGTGCTGCTACATACCGACGCGGTCCAATCGATGGGCCAGGTACCTGTGGACGTAAACGAGATGAACATCGACCTCCTCAGCGCGTCGGGGCACAAGATGTACGGCCCGAAAGGGATCGGCCTGCTGTACATCCGCAAGGGTGTCAAGGTGACTCCGGTCCTGCACGGCGGGGTGCACGAACGCAAGCGCAGGGCGGGGACGGAGAACGTGCCGGGGATCGTCGGGTTCGGCAAGTCCGCCGAGCTGTCCATGAAGGAGCTTCCCGAACGCGTCAAACACCTGGCCGCGATGCGCGACAGGCTGATCGACGGCGTCATGCAACGCATCGAGGACGTCAAACTGAACGGCCACAGGTCGCAAAGGCTGCCGAACAACGCGAACTTCAGCATCAAGTACGTCGAGGGGGAATCGATGCTCCTCAACCTCGACCTGCAGGGTATCGCCGCATCCAGCGGGTCGGCGTGCACGTCCGGGTCGCTCGAGCCGTCGCACGTTCTCCTGGCGATGGGCATCCCGCACGAGATCGCGCACGGCTCGCTCAGGATGACCGTCGGCCGCGGCACCACGGCCGGGGACGTCGACTACGTGCTGGAGGTATTGCCCCCTATAGTGAAGAAACTGAGGGAGATGTCTCCGCTCTACGCGGGCCGCGCGCGGGCGTAACCGGTGCATCCGGCCGCCGTCCTGCGAAAGCCGCAGAGCGGATTGTGGAGAAGGGGGATTCGGGGATGTACACGGACAAAGTCATGGACCATTTCACCAACCCCAGGAACGTCGGAGAGATCGCGGATCCCGACGGCTCGGGCACGGTCGGCAACCCCGTGTGCGGGGACATAATGAAGATAACCATCAAGGTCGACGGTGACAGGATCTCGGAAATCAAGTTCAAGACGTTCGGCTGCGGCGCCGCCATCGCCACCAGCTCGATGGTGACGGAGATGGTGAAGGGCAAGACACTCGCCGATGCGCTGGAGATATCGAACAAGGCGGTCGCGGAGGCGCTGGGCGGCCTGCCGCCGCAGAAGATGCACTGCTCGAACCTTGCCGCCGACGCGCTGCACAAGGCCATAGGCGACTACCTGTCCAGGAACGGCAACAGGAAGCAGGTCGGGCCGCTGCCGTGTTGCGGCCCGGCGCCCTGCCGCGAGCCCAGCGCCGGCGCCGGAGATGCCGGCGCGAAGGCGGGGGCGCACGATGCGCCTTCCTGCAGGAGTTGTGTGGAGGTTTCCGTCGGGCCGGTCGAGCGCGACCACGCCCACCAGGGCCATGATGGCGACGAGGGCTGAGGCCTTCCGACGGGTACTGCGCCGGGAGTGAGGCCAGGGTGAATTGTGCTCCGCGCGTGAGAGTGGTGGCGGCCATGAGCGGCGGCGTGGACAGCTCGGTGGCCGCCGCGCTTCTGAGAGAGCAGGGCTACGACGTCGTCGGCGTCACGATGCAGATCTGGCCGGATGTAGCCGAGGACGAGGCCTATTCGCACGGGGGCTGCTGCTCGGTGACCGCCGCGCACGACGCGCGCCGCGTGGCGGCCGTACTGGGCATTCCCCACTACGTCCTCAATTTCAAAGAGGTCTTCGCCGGCAGGGTCATATCGAATTTTTGCGCCGAATACGAGTCCGGTCGCACGCCAAACCCCTGCCTCATATGCAACAGGGACATCAAGTTCGGCGAGCTGCTCGGGAAGGCCCGCGAGCTCGGCGCATCGTTCGTGGCCACGGGCCATTACGCGCGGGTAGTCACTGACCCCTCGACGGGAAGGCGGCTGCTCCTGAAGGGGGTCGACCGCGGGAAGGACCAGAGCTACGCGCTCTACATGCTCAGTCAGGAACAGCTGGCGGCCGCCATGTTCCCCTTGGGCGGGATGAGGAAGACCGAGGTGAGACGGCTCGCCGCGAGGCTGGGCCTGCCGACTGCAGACAAGCCAGAGAGCCAGGAGATATGCTTCGTGACTTCGGGCGACTACCGTGAATTCCTCGAGAGCCGGCACCCCCGCGTGGCCACGCCGGGCCCCATAGTCGACCGCTCAGGCAACGTGCTGGGCACGCACAGGGGGCTGGCTTTCTACACCGTCGGGCAGAGAAGGGGCCTCGGGATCGCGAAGGAGATCCCGCTCTACGTCATAGACATCGACCCAGCTCGCAACGCTCTCGTCGTCGGGACCGCCGGCGAGGCCATGTCGTCCGAGTTCGCTGTTTACCAGGCCAATTTCATACCATTCGATTCCCTCACAGGGCCGCTTGACGTACGCTGCAAGATCCGCTACAGGGCTGCGGAGGCGCCTGCCACAATCGAACCCATCGACTCCGTAGCCTGGTCATCCTCGCCGGGTGGGCGGCTGACGCAGAACCGGCGGGCGCGGGTCAGGCTGCACGAGCCGCAGCGGGCAATCACCCCCGGCCAGTCGGCCGTGTTCTACGATGGCGAAGTGGTCGTCGGCGGCGGCATAATCGAGCGCGCCATGTTGCCCGACGTTCACGTCTTGCGTATAATGTAAGGCAGATCGGAAAGTAAGGTGAGAGAATGTGAACGAGCAGTACGCAGTCAAGATTTCGGACAAAGGCCAGGTTACGCTTCCCAAGAAGCTGCGGGAACGTCTGGGCCTGAAGAGGGGAGACTATCTGCTGTTGTCCCCCCAGGGTCAGGGGCTGCGGGTGGAAAAGGCCCTGGTTTCCCCTGTCGCCATGTTCCGCGAGATAGCCGAGGAAACAGAGATGCACTTTCGGGATGAAGGCATACGCCCGGCAGACGTTGAGGAGGCTGTCAATTGGGCGCGGCGGCAAAAATAGTGCTGGACACTAACGTCCTGGTATCAGCTCTTGGTTGGGCGGGGCCCGAGCGGCGGGTCTATGAGATGTGCCTTCAAGGCGAGATTGACCTGTGCATCTGTCGGCACACGGTTGAGGATCTTTTGCGGGTACTCGACTATCCCAAGTTCAAATTCCATGAGCATCACAAGGTGGCATTCGTGCAGGGACTGCTCCGCGTAGCCAATCTCGTCTCACCCGGTCCCTTGCCTGATGTGATCCGCGATGACCCTGACGATAACCGCGTCCTTGCGTGTGCTTCGAATGCCCGGGCTGAGTTCCTGATCACTGGCGACAGGCACTTGCTCCAGCTTGGGTCGTACGGCGATACGATAATCTGCACAGCCTCTACGTTTCTGGCGTCACACGGTCAATCCCGTCGGGTACCTCCCCGGTGAGCAACTGCTGCAGTCCGCCTGCAAAGTAACAACCCACGCACCACCGCGTCCGCGCATAGCGATTGGCTCCGGCTGGAATAATATCAGCAAAGCCAGGATTTGGGGAAGGGATGGCTTTGCTAGTATGCCCTAACTGCGGGGCCAGGGGTGTCGGAAAAGTCGGCGCCGGCCAGTTCTACTGCTGGGAGTGTTGTGTCGAATTCAGGCCCGGCAGGAAAGGCTGGCAGGTGTACCAGGTTCAGGACGATGGCTCGCTTCTGGCGATCGAACCCCGCGGGCTGCCGGCCGATGGGCGGCTGACTCTCGAGGCGTAGCCCCAAAGGAGCCGGCGCCGCGGGCGTGCGGCGCGGCGGCAGGGCCACCCCAAGAAGGGAGCGGTCAAGCCAGCACGATGCGCAGGAAGTTCTGGAGAAACATACTGGCGGGCGGGGTCATAGGAGCGGTTGTGGGTGTGCTGCTCAGTCCGCAGTTCCGGCCGGCGACCAGGCAAAGGCTCGCCAGCGCCGGGAACGCGGTGGTGGGTGGCGCCAGGCGACTGTGGCGCAGGGCACGAAGCGTGTCCAGGCGCATGATGGAGAAGTAGCACCGCGGCCAGGGCGGAGCCCTGGCCCCCTAATTAATGAATAGAACCAGGGCGAAGACAATAGGGCGCGCCGTCCTCGCTGCCGGCGTGCTCGCGTTTCTGTTTACCGTGCGCGGGATGCTGCCGCCATTCCTCGTCGCCGTGGTGGCGGCATACCTTCTCGACCCGCCCGTGACCTACCTCGAGCGCAGGTGGCGTGTGCCCCGAGTCTGGTCCATCCTCGGGATATACGCCGTATTGCTGGGATTGCTCGCCGCCTCGCTCTTTTTCCTCGTCCCCGTGTTCGTGCAGGAGCTCGGCCGCCTGGCCGAGTCGATCCCCGACTACATTGCGATGCTGCGCGGCATGATCGACGCGGTTCAGTGGGGGTACAGGGGGGCGCGCCTGCCGGACACGCTGAAGGCGGCGCTGGACGAGACCATCGCCCGCGCCGAGGCGGGACTCCTCCAGGCGGTCAGGCGGGTGCTGGAAGCCGTCATATCGGGGTTTCCGGGTCTCATCAGCATGCTGATCTCCCCCGTGCTGGCATTCTACATGTTGAGGGATGCGCGCCGGATCAAGTGGGGGACCCTCGTGGCAGCGGTGTCCGACCCCGCGATGCCGAGTTCCGACTGGGTCAAACTTGCCGGCGAGGTGAGCTCGGTCGTCGCCGGCTTCGTGCGCGGCCAGCTGCTGGTCGCGCTTTTCGTGTTCATCACGGTGAGCGTCATCCTGGACATGATGGGGGTCAGATTCGCCCTGGTCCTGGGGATTATCGCCGGGCTCGGGGAGTTCATCCCGTACTTCGGGCCTTTCCTCGCGGCCATACCCGCGGTCGTAGTGGCGCTCGGCCGCTCGCCCGTCCTCGCGGTGCAGGTGGCAGTCATCTTTGCCGTGATCCAGCAGGTCGACGCCACGATAATCGCTCCGAAGATAATCGGCGAGCACGTCGGGCTTCACCCGCTCGCCGTGATATTTGCCGTCCTTTCGGGCGGTTACCTGCTCGGGGTATGGGGGATGTTCCTCGCCATCCCTGTCGCTGGAATACTGAAGGCGCTGCTCAGTTTCGTCTACAGGAAGTACTTGAAGTAGCGACAAGATCCTTCCGCACCATATCGAGGACATCGGCCGGTGTGGCCGCCTCGCTCTTAGCTCCGGCGTCATTGCCGTACGCCATTGAGTTACCTCCCTTCAGTCGTTTGAGCCAATTGTACCATAAGCCGCCAGCGACGGGAAAACCGGGCGGGGTCTCTGGTATAATAAGTATAAGCGACTGGGGACAGGCGGCGCGACCTCTGGGACAGCCGTGGATTCAGTAAAGGGGAGGTCTGCACCATGAACGAGCCGGGTGTGGCAAAGGAAACCGCGGTCAAGTATGTCGCCAACATTCGTCTCACCTACGAGGATTATTGCCGGATGCCGTCGGGTCACAGGTACGAGCTCGTCGAGGGGGACATAAGGATGGTACCTTCTCCCACCACATTTCATCAAGAGGTGTCCGGCAGCATAGAGGAAACCCTGCGGGAGTGGGTCAAGGAACACGGCCTGGGTAAAGTCTACCATGCCCCTATTGACGTCGTCCTCAGCCAGTACGACGTCGTTCAACCCGACATTCTCTTTGTTTCCCGAGAACGGCTTGGCATCGTAAAGAAGGAGAACATACAGGGCGCCCCTGACCTTATGATGGAAATCCTTTCACCGAGCACTGCGGAATGGGATCGGGTCACCAAGCGCAAGCTCTACTCGAAGTACGGCGTCCGCGAGTTCTGGCTGGTAGACCCGGATGCACGGACGATCGAGGTGGCCGTCCACACCGGCAGCGACCTTGCAACGGCCCAGGTATACCCGTCGGGAACAACCTCGCGCAGCCAGATTCTCAGCGGTTTCTCCCTTGACGTTGACGCGATATTCAGTTGAGCCTGGCCTGAATGGCTCCGCAAGAAAAGGGGTGTATGAGATGAGCGGGTCCGGCAGAGGAAAGGAAACCGCGGTCAGGTATACCAGTGACATACGCCTCACCTACGATGACTATTGCCGGATGCCTTCTGGTCACAGGTACGAACTCGTCGAGGGGGACATAAGGATGGTACCTTCTCCCACCACATTCCACCAGAGGGTGTCCAGGAACATACAATACAGGCTCCTGCGATGGGTTGAGGAACGCGGCCTCGGCGAAGTCTATGATGCTCCCCTGGACGTTGTGCTGAGCCAGCACAACGTCGTTCAGCCGGACATACTGTTCGTTGCCCGCGAAAGGCTTGGTATTATTACGGAAGACAACATCCAGGGCGCCCCCGACCTCGTCATTGAAATCCTCTCGAAGAGCACTGAAGAGTGGGACCGCGTAACGAAACGCGCTGTGTACTCCAAGTATGGGGTGCGCGAGCTCTGGTTCGTGGACCCCTGGTCAAGAACCATAGAGGTCGCGTGCCACACCGGCAACGAGCTTGCCACGGTCCAGGTGTATAAGCGGGACACAACCGTGCGAAGCCGGCTTCTCGATGGCTTTCACCTCGATGTTGACGAGATCTTCAAATAAGGCGCTGCCTGCCTCGCCCGAATGCAAAGTCATAAAGTCATTTCGGGGCACCCATTCATTACGGTCAGCACTGGCCCCGGATACCCTGACCGCGGTTACCTTGGGCCCGCGCGCTTCCGCCCAGTGATTCCGCCACGATCTTCATCGCGCAGTAGTCGCCGCACATCGTACATTCGGCCACTCCCGAGGGGTTCATCTCGGCGCGCCGCCTCCTGGTAAGGCCGGGGTCGAGGCACAGGCCGAACTGCGTTTCCCAGTCGAGCGCTTTCCTCGCGCGGGCCATGAGGAGGTCACGCTCCCAGGCGAGCCGCCGTGCGGGCGCACCGTCTCTCTTCGTGCCTGACCCCCGTTCCCTGACGATGTCCGCCGCGTGGCCGGCGATGCGCGCGGCCATCACGCCCTCGTAGACGTCGGCCTCGCCGGGCAGCCCGAGGTGCTCCGCGGGTGTCACGTAACAGAGGAAGTCCGCGCCGGCCATCCCAGCAACCGCCCCGCCTATTGCGGCCGCGATGTGGTCGTATCCCATTGCCACGTCCGTAACCAGCGGTCCCAGCACGTAGAAGGGGGCCTCGTGGCACAGGCGCTTCTGGAGAGCGACGTTCATCTCGACCTGGTCGAGCGGCATGTGGCCCGGACCTTCCACCATGACCTGAACCCCCACCTCGCGAGCCCGGTCGACCAACTCGCCAAGGACGATCAGCTCCTGGACCTGCGATCTGTCAGTGGCGTCTGCCAGGCACCCGGGTCTGAACCCGTCTCCAAGGCTGAGGGTGACATCGTGTTGCGCGGCGATCTCCAGGAGCCTGTCGAATTGCTCGAACAGCGGGTTCTCGCGGTCGTGGTGGAGCATCCAGGCTATTGTGAACGCTCCGCCGCGACTCACGACGTCGCATTCCCGGCCCTCGGCCTTCATCCGTTGAAGGGTGTCTCTGGTGACTCCGCAGTGGACGGTCATGAAATCGACGCCCTGGCACGCCTGCTCTTCAATCACTTCGAACACGTCATCGACAGTCATCTCCACCACAGCTCCGCGCAGGCGCCTGGCCTTCACGGCGGCCTCATAGATCGGGACCGTCCCGACGGGGAGGCTGCCACCCAGTACAATTTGCCGTGTCGTGCGGATTGACTCAATGCTACCCGTGCTGAGGTCCATTACCGCGTCGGCGCCTGCCCGTATGGCGGCTCCGAGCTTTCGCTCTTCCGCTTCCGGGTCCGGATTTGCGGACGACGTGCCGATGTTGGCGTTAACCTTGATCCTGCACCCACGACCGATTCCAACCGGCGCAACACCGCTGTGATGGGCGTTCACCGGGATTACCATTGCCCCGCTTGCGGTGGAGTCTCTCACGTCGCCGGGCTCTATGCCCTCGGTCCGGGCCACAGCGGCCATTGCGGGGGTGATCTCTCCGCGCCTGGCGGCCTGCATCTGTGTCATTCCAGTAACCTCCTTGCGTGGCTCCCAGTGATGTGGGTAACCGGGGTTACCGGCCGGCGGGGGAAACAACAGCCGCCGGAGCTCGACGCGACCGGCGGCGATAGCTCAAGACCTCTCGCTGATTAATCGCTTCCGCGGACCGCGACCTGCCCGCGCGCGATTCGACGGTACTTGCCCGCCACTTTCCTTCGCTGGCATTACCCAGATCAGGTTCGAGGGGTCAGACTCGCGTGCCTATCTCAGCCTTGCCGGCTCCCCCAGTGACTGCCTACATCATAACACGGCTGACGGGATCTGGTAAGCCTCAGCCTCAGCCGCGACGATTGGACGCGCCCGGGCGGCGGCGCAGGGGCGGGGCAATGAACGCCTTTACGCTTTTCCCCGATAAATATGGAAGGGGCTGGGTCCGCGGGCCCCGTGAGCAGCCGAATGGGGGAGTAGAGATGTTCAGATTCAACGACTGGCGACTGAAGTCCAAGCTGTACGCCGCCCTGGCGGTGCCGATGATCGTGAGCCTTGCGATCGTCTGGCAGGCCTACGTCTCACGAAATACTCTCGGGACTGCCATCAAGGAAGTCGGCGACGGCCACCTGACGAGCGTATCCCTCCTGCTGAACGCCGACCGCGATCTCTACCAGTCACTCCAGGGCCTGCAGAACTCCCTGGAGACGCGGGGTGACGAGCGCGAGAAATGGGTGACGGCAGCGACCTCGAACCTGGCGCAGGTCGAGGAACGCTGGGGCAAGTACAAGGCGTTCACGATGTCCGTCGAATCGGAGAAGTGGGGGAAGTTCGAAGCGGAGCTCTCAAAGTTCCGCGATATGCTGATCCCTATAGTTGCGTCAAGTGACGAGCAGGCGGCTGGTTCCGGCGTGAAGGAGGCCTTCAGTAAAGCCGCCGCCCAGTTTGAGACCGCGCGCGAGGCGCTATCGCTCATCTCGGATGACGAGGAGAACGTCGCAGCCACCAGGGTCAGCAGCGCAACCGCGCAGGTCGCGTCCATAAACAAGCAGCAGATTACCTTCAGCATAATCGGGATCCTCGTGAGCCTGGCCGCCGCAACCGTCCTCTACAACAGGATCTCAGGGTCCGTGGGCCGCACGCTCAGAATGGTGAAGGACCTGGCCGGGGGCGAGGGCGACCTGACCAGGCGGCTCAAGGTCGAATCCAGGGACGAACTCGGGCAACTGTCGGCCCATCTCAACGCCTTTCTCGATAGCCTGTTCGAAATAGTGAAGAGCATATCGGATGGCGCCGACACGGTGGCCAAGATCAGCCAGGAACTCAACACTGCCGCCGAGCAGCAGGGCAAGACGAGCAGCCAGGTGGCGACCGCGATCAGCGAGGTGGCGCAGGGTGCGGCCGACCAGAACAGGCTCGCGACTGAATCGTCCCACGCGGTGGAGTCGTTCGCCGGCGTAATCCGCAGCGTGTCGGAGGGTTCGCAGGAGCAGAAGGAAATGGTCGTGTCGACCCGCGCGACTGTCGACCGCATGCTCGCCGCAGTGCAGGACGCCGGGGAGGCCACGAAGAAGGTCGCGGAATTGATGGAATCCGCCGCCGAGGCTGCCGACAACGGCACTCGGGCAGTCGGCCAGACGCTCGAGGGTATGGAGAAGGTCCGCAGCTCGACCCACAATGTGTCATCGAAGATCGGAGAGCTCAGCAAGCGGTCGGAGGAGATCGCCAGCATCGTCGAGGTGATCCGCGGAGTTGCCGAACAGACCAACCTCCTCGCCCTGAACGCCGCGATCGAGGCGGCGCGGGCGGGCGAGCACGGGCGCGGATTCGCGGTTGTAGCCGACGAGGTCAGGAAACTCGCCGAGAACACGGCCAAGTCCGCGAGGCAAATCACCGAGCTCATACAGGGAGTCAACGATGGTATTGAGTCGGCGGTAAGCGGGTCCGACGCCGGCCTGAAAGAGATCGAGAATGCGGTCGATCTGGGGAAGAAGGCCGGCAGCGTGCTCGAGGACATCGCCGCTCAGGTGCACGAGACCAAGGCCGAAGTTGCGCGGCTCGCGGAGATGGCGCCGCAGCTATCGTCCCGCGGGCGTGAGATAGCGGGGACTGTCGACAAGATCTCCACGCGCGCGGATGAGAGCGCCGCCGCCAGCGCCGAGATGTCGGCGCAGAGCGATCAGGTGGTCGCCGCGATTCATGGCATATCGGACTTCAGCCAGAAGGTCGCCGCGACAGCCGAAGAGGTCTCCGCCTCGGCGGAGGAGCAGAGCGCGGGCGCCGAGCAGGTCGCCGCGTCCGCGGACGCGTTGTCGCAGGCGGCGGGCGAGCTAAACAGGCTGGTGGCGAGGTTCAAGCTGGCGTAGGGTCCGGGGTCCAACCGAGGCCTCGCACCCATGATCGCAGGACCGCCGGAGTAGACCCGGCGGTCTTTACTTTGGCGGCCAAAGCCGGGGGCTTCAGCCGCCGCTGACCCCCACGCGGGACCCCAACAGCGGGATCTCAGCGACGGACCCCAATATTCAGAATTATAAGTCCCGGCACCACCCTAACTTTGTGGTTGCTAGCAGGCGATAAGAGAAGTAAAGGTAGCATACATCGGCCTCAAGTCCGGAAAACAAATCATACTCTCTGGGGGGGGGATGGTCGTGCTTATCGGAAGGCACGGTCGGAAGGAGCGTCTCGCGCAGTCCGCCTATCACAGAAGCGTCGTTGAATCGTTACCGGACCCCGCTTTCATTGTGAGTCCTGACCTGACCATCACGTATTTCAACCGCGGGTGCGAGTCGCTGACAGGGTACTCGGCCGGCGAGGTCGTGGGCAAGATGAAATGCCGCCAGGTCCTCAGGGCCGACATCTGCGAGACGGGGTGCGCAATCGAGTCCTGCATGTTGAAGAAACAAGCTATAAGTGGAGCCAGGGTGACCATCACTAACCGGTCCGGCCAGAGAATCCCGGTAAGCGCCAGCGCCTCCGCAATCCTCGACGCGAACGGCGAGGTCATAGGGGGCATGGAGGTCATCAGGGACATCTCCGATCAAGTGAAGGCGGAGACGGACATCCGCGACAAGGAATCGCTTTCGAGCAGTATCGTGGAGGGGCTTTCGGACCCGTTTTTCATGGCCGATGAGAACCTCACGATAACCTACATGAACAAGGCGTGCGCCAGGCTGGTGGGGTGGGAGCCGGAAGCGGTCGTCGGAAAGAAGAAATGCCGCGACGTGTTCAAGAGCGATATCTGCGATTCGGGGTGCGCCTTGAAGCGGTGCATGAGTACGGGCGACACCATAGCGGGGGCCAGGGTAACCATAACCCACCAGAGCGGCCGGAAGATCCCGATTCTCGCCAGCGCCGCCAGGATCAGGAATAGCAAGGGTGAGGTCGTGGGGGGTTTCGAGCTGTGCAGGGACATTTCGTCTCTGGTCGAGTTCGACCAGCAGAAGAAGGAGCTGGAGCGCGTCGCCGCGGAGGTCAGCGCGACGAGCGAGGAGATGGCCGCCAGCTCCGAGGAGATGTCCGCTGCAACCAGCCAGTTCGCGAACCTCATCGCCGAGATCTCGCAGAATGCCCAGAAAGTGGCCGAAGTGGTCGAGCGCAGCGTGAGCCTCGCCCTGGAGGGGACGCGGTCGACATCCGAAGTGGAAGAGGCGTCGAAGAAGATCGAGGCCGCCGTCAGGGATGCCGAGAAAAACATGGTTGAGCTCAGCGGCAAATCCGATCAGATAGGCGCGATTGTTGAGATAATAAGCGGCATCGCGGATCAAACCAACCTCCTGGCGCTGAACGCGGCCATCGAGGCGGCGCGGGCCGGCGAACACGGCCGCGGTTTCGCGGTGGTCGCGGACGAGGTCCGTAAGCTCGCTGCCCAGGCGCAGAATTCCACCAAGGAAATCGGTACGCTGGTCAAAGGGATCAACAGCAACATCGAGAGACTCAACACTTCCGTGGGCGGCGTCAACAGGGAGGTCAGCGGCAGCGCCCAGCTCACCCGCCAGGCCACCCGGGCTCTCGGGACCATGATGGATTCGTTCTCGGAGGCGAAGCAGGGCGCTCAGGAGATGTCGGGGCGGATTCAGGAGGCAGCGGCCAGCGCCGAGGAGCTGAACGCCTCAATTGGCCAGGTCGCGGGAGCGGCCGCGTCCCTGCCGAAGCTCGCGGAGTCCGTCATGACCACCGCAGCGGGGCTGGGGCTGGGGCGGTAAGGTAGGGGGGCGACAAAACGTCATAAAGGTTGACATACCCCCTCCGAGGGATATACTTTCTGATCATGGGCTGGCCTGCCATTGTACGGCCAGGTTGGCCAGGATAAGGAAGGTCCTGCAGGAGGGGGTTTCCATTATGCGGATGTCCCGGCTGTTCGGCCGCACACTGAGAGAGGCACCCGCGGAGGCGCAGATCGAGAGCCACAAGCTGCTCCTGCGCGCGGGTATGATAAGGCCGCTCGCGGCCGGGATTTACACCTATATGCCGCTCGCCTGGCGTACCTACAAGAAGATCGCCGACATCATGAGGGAAGAGATGGACGCGATCGGCGGCCAGGAAATCAACATGCCGGTCGTTCACCCCGCCGAGGTATGGCAGGAGACCGGGCGCTGGTACGACATCGGGCCCGAAATGGTGCGGTTCAAGGACAGGTCGGGCCGCGACATGGTGCTCGCCATGACGCACGAGGAGGTCATCACCGACCTCCTGAGGCGAGAGGTCGACTCCCACAGGCAGCTCCCGTTCATGGCATATCACATGCAGACGAAGTTCCGCGACGAGCCGCGCGCACGCGGCGGGCTCATCCGCGTGCGCGAGTTCGTGATGAAGGACGCATACAGCTTCCACAAGGACCAGGCATGCCTGGACGAGTACTACCCCAAGATGTGCCAGGCCTACTTCAACATCTGCCACCGCTGCGGCGTCGACGTCGTGATGGTGCTGTCGGACGTCGGGATGATGGGCGGCTCGATGGCGCACGAATTCATGCTGGTGACCCCCGTCGGCGAGGATACGCTGGTGCTGTGCGAGAAGTGCGGCTACGCGGCCAACATGGAGGTCGCGGTGGCGAGGAAGGATGCTCCCGCAGGCGCGGGCGGCGCCGCGGGAGTGGCAGGGGCGGCCGGTAGCGCTTCGGGCCCTGCGGACGTCGAGTTGCCGCTCGAAGAGGTCGCGACGCCGGGGCAGAAGGACATCGAATCGGTTGCCCGCTTCCTCGGCGTTAGCCCGTCGCAGACGCTGAAAACGATGGTCTACGTCGCCAAGGGTGAGACGGTCCTGGCGGTCATCCGCGGGGACCTGCAGATCCAGGAGCGGAAGCTAGGCAACGCGCTGAAGGTCGGGGAGATTCGCCTCGCCACAGAGGAGGAGGCGCGGGCTGCGGGCCTCGTGCCGGGGTACACCTCCCCGATCGGATTGAAGGCCGCCGGGAAGGCATTCCGCGTGGTGGCCGACGACTCGGTGCCCGCCGCGAAGAACCTGGTGGCGGGGGCCAATAAGGAAGGATACCACGTCAGGAACGCGAACATCGGGCGCGACTTCTCGGCCGAAATCGTGACCGACATCGCTGCCGCCGTCGACGGCAGCATCTGCTCGAAGTGCGGCGGCGTGATGCACATCACCCGCGGCATCGAGGTCGGCAACACCTTCAAACTCGGCCTCAAGTACAGCAAGTCGATGGGCGCGACATACCTCGACGTAGACGGCCAGGAGAAACCCATCGTCGAGGCGTCGTACGGTATCGGCCTCGGCCGCATGCTCTCGTGCGTCGTCGAGCAGAACCACGACGACAGCGGGATAATCTGGCCGGCCACGGTGGCGCCGTTCCACATACACCTTCTAACCCTCGGTGAGTCGGAGGATGTCAGGGGGACGGGGGAGAAGTTGTACGCCGGGCTCCTTGAGAAGAAATTCGAGGTGCTTTACGACGACCGCGACGCCAGTGCCGGCGTGAAGTTTAACGACGCCGACCTCCTTGGGATGCCGGTGCGGATCACGGTGAGCCAGCGGAGCCTGTCGCGTGGCGGCGTCGAAATGAAGCTCCGCCGCGAGAAGGAGTCGACGCTGGTGCCTCTCGACGAGGTGTTCGACAGGGCGCGCGCGGTCGTCGAGGCGGAGAAGGCTAGGTTTGTGGCGAAGCACCTCGAAGGGCTTGCTGCCCGTCTGTAGGCAAGATCTTATGCGGAGATCGGTACTGCGGGACGCTTCGTTTCGCGGTGACCCATTGGTGAGTTGCTGCGTCGGCTCAGTGTTCGAAGGAGAAATGCTCAGTGTGGGAGCGTGTGAAAGAAGTCTACGCTTACCGCGAAATGCTGCTCAATCTGGTCGCCAAAGAGCTACGGGCTAAGTATAAGGGTTCGGTCCTGGGTTTCTTGTGGACTTTCTTCAACCCACTCCTCATGCTGACCGTCTACAGCATCGTTTTCTCATTCATTATGCGGTCGAATATACAGAATTACGCGGTCTTCCTATTTGTGACGCTCCTCCCCTGGAATTACCTGGCCAATTCGGTTCTTCAGGGATCCGGCAGCCTGGTGCACAACGCCGCGCTCATCAAGAAGGTCTACTTTCCTCGCGAGGTGCTTCCACTTTCTGTAGTGCTGGCCAACCTGGTGAACTATGTATTAAGCCTTCTAATCCTGATCCCTGCGTTGCTCATTTCTGGAGTAAGGCTCACCGCTGCTGTGCTTGCCTTTCCTGTGGTGTTGGGCCTGGAGACACTACTGGCAATTGGCATGGCTTTTCTGGTCGGGGTAGGCAACGTCTACTTTCGGGATCTGCAGCACATCACCGAAGTGTTCGTGACAATGTGGTTCTTCCTCACGCCTGTCCTGTACTCGTCGGAAATGGTGCCTCCCAATCTGCGAGGATTGTTTGCCCTGAACCCTGCAGTTCCTCTGATTGAGGCATACCGGGAGGTCTTTTTCTATGGCAGGTGGCCGAACTGGGAGCGCTTGGGCTACCTAGCGTTAGCGTGCGTGGTGTTCCTCTTCGTGAGCGTACGGGTCTTTGACAGGCTTCAGCGGGCTGTGGCGGAAGAGATATGACGTGGAGTCGGGGATTACGCGAGAGAGTGAACTTCCAGCCTCCAGATAAAGGAGTGACAGCGCTCATGGGAAGCAAATCGGTGGGCATTGTTCTTTGCACAGTCGTCTACCTCCTGGTTCCACACATTGCCTATGCTTACGTCGATCCTGGTGCCGGCAGCTACATAATGCAGGTGCTTTTGGCGAGCCTCATTACTGTTCCGTTCGTAGTTAAGATGTTGTGGAGAAAAGCCTTCGTGAAAAAGGAATGCAAAGAGCAAACTACGGACAAATCAGATGAAGACTAGAAGGTGTGCTTGCCGTGCATGCAAGAGTGGAATCTTCTTTTAGAGACCCGAGTGGGTTTCTCTTTTTTCGTGACAACGTGCTGTACCGTCAAGTAAACCTGGTTTACAGGGATCATTACGATCACCTGATTGAGTCTGGACTATACGAGACCCTTGAAGCCAATGGATTGCTCGTTCCCCATGCTGAAGTCAATCTGCAAGGTAGTGAAAGCGGGCGAGAACGCTACAAGATTATTAGGCCGGAGGTTATTCCGTTCATTTCGTACCCCTATGAATGGTGCTTCAGTCAGCTAAGGGACGCGGCTCTCACTACTTTGCGCATTCAGAGGATTGCACTCAAACATGGAATGATCCTGAAGGACGCCAGCGGGTTTAACATTCAGTTCATTCGGGGCAAGCCTATTCTCATCGACACTCTTTCATTTGAGCTGTATCGTGAGGGCCTACCCTGGGTAGCGTATAGACAGTTTTGCCAGCACTTTCTCGGCCCCTTGGCTCTGATGGCCCGTCGGGACGTTCGGCTTAGCCAGATGCTGCATATTTTTATGGATGGCATTCCGTTGGATTTGACTAGTCGTCTGCTTCCAGCCAAGACATGGGCGAGTTTTCCACTGCTTTCTCATCTTCATATCCATGGACTGATGCAGAAGAGTTCTGAGCATCAGAAGGTAGACACCAAGACAATCAGCCGCAAAGGCCTGCTGGCCATTATTGACAGCCTAGAATCCGCGGTCCACGGCCTGAGGTGGGAACCGTCCGGGACAACCTGGAGTGACTACTACGAGAGAAACCTTGGGTATACAGGAGAGGGACTGGAATTAAAGAAACGATTTGTGGCTCAGTCATTGGAGCACATTGGCCCGAAGTCCGTCTGGGATATTGGCGCAAATACCGGCGTCTTTAGCCGGCTCTCCGCCAGCCGCGGAATACTCACCGTCTCCATGGACAGTGACCCAGCAGCCGTTGAAAGAAACTACTTGACATGTAAAGAGCGGAATGAATCGTACATACTGCCTCTCCTTGTCGACATAAGCAACCCCAGTGCGAACATAGGATGGGACAATAGGGAACGGATATCGCTCTTTGACAGAGGTTCTCCCGACGTAATCTTAGCCCTAGCACTGGCTCATCACCTGGCAATCAGCAATAATGTTCCTTTCGCCAGGATAGCTGAGTGTTTTGCCGGACAATGCAGATTCCTCATAATAGAGTTTGTACCCAAAGATGATCCCAAGGTTCAGGAGTTGTTGAGAAACAGGGAAGATGTCTTCACAGACTATCGGCAGGAGGCATTTGAATACGAATTTGGCAAGTTCTTTAGTACAGTATGCTTTGCCCGGGTCCCGGACTGTAAGAGAATCCTCTATTTGATGCAGAGGAAATAGACTAAAGGAATTGGTTCTATGTCCAAAATCAGGTTCTACAAGCAGTATGGTGAGACTGCTCTTGTTGCATGCACTTGTGTATCTACATTTCTGTTATTCACCCCACTCTATGTATACTGGACTAATGCTGGGGAATGGTCGTTCTCTATTCGCGATGTTCTTGGCCTACTCATTGGTGTTACAGTAACAACTAGTCTGCTAACAACAATTCTATTATCAAGACTCAAAGGCTCCGCTTTTGGAACTGTGAAACTAGTGTTGGTCGGCGCGACATTCTTGTCGTGGCTGGAAGGGAATATTCTCCTAAAGAGTTACGGCGTAGTAGACGGTCGACAGATACAATGGCACGAGTTTGGTGCTCAGAGTTGTATCGATGCTCTTATATGGGCAGTCTTTCTAATTGTTTTGTATCTCGCCCGCAAGCATTTCCTTAGAGTGGCGAAGGAAATCAGTATAGGACTACTCTTGGCTCAGGCTGTCTTGATTATCTCGGCATATGTGAACGCGCCTGCAGAACCTGGCTGGAACGGCAGTGTAGGTGAGGCCACCAAGTTCCAGTTTTCCACTACGAAGAATGTCATAGTACTGGTTCTCGATGCGTTTCAGACAGACATCTTCCAGGAGCTACTAAATGAGAATCCCAATTATCTAGGTATCTTCCAGGGTTTCACTTATTTCCGCAATGCCGTCGGCGGGTTCCCTACCACCTATCCTTCAATTCCCTTGATTCTTACAGGCCAGTATTACGACAATTCACTCCCTATAACTGACTTCCTGGAGAGCGTCTACACCTCCGAGTGCCTTCCCAGGATACTGAAAAGGGAAGGTTATCGGATCGAGTCATACTCGTTTTCCGGGCAGCCTATACGCCACTATGAAGACTATATGAGTCCGGAGCGAATGGGAACAAGCCTAGGGGCGAAAATCGGAGCGCTCGGTGACCTGTGGTCTGCTGCTGCATACCGAAATGCTCCCGGTCTTCTAAAAGCAAGCCTTCATGAGAACTTGAGCCAGAGGCTACTGATGCCCGTAACCAGATCGAACTTGAGTTTTGCCCAGGAAGCCTCCAACGTTGCAGTCACATGTGATAAACCAGTGTTTAAGTTCTTTCATTTGGGGGGAGCACACCCGCCATTCTATCTGAACGAAGAACTGGAAATCAAGGACCTGGGTTACACTCGTGAAGCCTACAAGACTCAATCGCGAGCGATGCTAGAGATCATTCGGAGGTTTCTAGTGGCCTTAGACGCGGCCGGGGCATATGACAACTCTCTCATTTTTGTCGTCGGGGATCACGGCGGGAGTGGTTTTGGCGTGAATCTGGCGGCGAGCGGCTATCCTGGTCCTCATGGCCGAACAGGTATCATTAGTTCTAGCACAATCAGCCCGGGGCTCCCGCTTGTTCTGGCAAAGCCCTTTTCGCGCAGGGGGGCACTGAAAGTATCGGACGCACCTGTATGTCTGTCGGATATACCCAAGACGGTGACATCAGTGCTGGGCCTCGAATCTGAGCTTCCTGGCCGTTCGATGTTCGAAGTAGCGGAAACAGATGTGCGAAAGCGCAGGTTCTTGTGGTACGGATGGGAACACAGTTACTGGCTCAGAAACTATCTTCCCGAGATGCAAGAATATGAGATTGACGGCTTCAGCTGGCTAACCCGATCATGGACACCGACGCACCGAAGGTTTACCCGCAGCGGGATTGAAG
Organism: Bacillota bacterium; assembly: GCA_013178305.1. Classification (NCBI taxonomy): domain Bacteria; kingdom Bacillati; phylum Bacillota; species Bacillota bacterium. Next base: position 148,203 of record JABLXB010000003.1, read on the forward strand.
TGCTGGAGCCACCTGTATATCAGTATGGTTCGGAGATTCGGTTTGGGGAGGGAGGAAACGCAGAGCACTACCAAGGAGTGGGGTGGAGTCTGCCTGAAGAAGGGTTCACATGGACAGAAGCAGAGACTGCGTCACTTTTGATGCCTGTAGGGCCGTCCAGATCCGACCTTGTATTGAAGGCGACGCTGTTTCCTTTCGTAGCAGGAGGTTTGGACAAACAGAAAGTCGAGATCTACGTTGGCGAGGAGAGACTAGGTGAATGGCTAGTAAGAGACTCCGGTGAGTACCAGATGGTGATACCGAAAGAGTGTGTCAGAGATCCATTAAGGATAGACTTTGCGTTGCCAGGATGTGTCTCTCCAAAGGAGTTGGGTGTAAGCAGCGATTTGCGGACATTGGGAATCGCAATGAGATCTGTGACCGTTCTACAGGTGCCCGAATACGAATATGGTTCGGAGATTCGGTTTGGAGAGGGAGGAAATGCAGAGCATTACCAGGGAATGGGGTGGAGTCTGCCTGAAGAAGGGTTCACGTGGACAGATGGGGAGAGTGCATCACTCTTGATACCGATAGACCCATCCCAATCCGATGTTGTATTGAAGGCGACGTTGTCTCCTTTCATAAAGGGAGATATCGATAAACAGAGAGTTGAGATCTACGTCGGTGAAGATAGACTTGGTGAATGGGTGGTAGCGAAACCCGGGGAGTACGAGATCGTAATACCTGAGGCATTGGTGAGGGACTCTCAGTTGGCGATACACTTTGAACTACCGGATTCCATCTCACCTGCGGTGTTAGGGATCAGCAGTGACGGTCGAGACCTGGGCATCGCCTTCCAGTCTCTGACGATTACGGCGGGGAGATAAGGGGACCGGTAGTACTGATCACGTTTGAGCAAGTGATGGAAAGCGATTGGGTACACCGCGACCCCGGGATTTGCCAAGACTGCTCCCCGTGGCACCAGACGCTGCAGCAGGTCTGAACGCGGAACCGAGGCGGAAGGTGATCCCGGAGGATTCGTCAAATAACGACCTGGTACTGAAGAAGGCAGACCGGTTACACTCAGTCGCATAGAGGTACTACTCGGAGTGGTGGTCTTGACGTCTATTGAAGTCAAAGATGTATGGAAGAGATTCCGGCTCTACCATGATAGGGCCTCCAGCCTTAAAGAACACTTCATATTCTGGGCCAGGCAGACGGCTGAGGACTTTTGGGCGTTGAAGGGTATCAACCTCGCAGTATCCGAGGGAAGCACGGTAGGCCTTATAGGGAGGAACGGTTCGGGGAAGAGCACGTTGCTGAAGATAATCAGCCGCATACTCTATCCGACACGGGGAGAAGTCACGGTGAACGGCCGGGTTTCCACTTTGCTTGAACTCGGGGCCGGTTTCCACCCCGACTTCACTGGCCGGGAGAATGTTTTCTTGAACGCCTCGATCCTAGGTTTGACTCGCAGCCGAACCAGGGAAAGACTGGATGACATCATTGACTTTGCCGAGATGGGCGACTTCATCGATAACCCCGTGCGCAACTACTCGTCTGGCATGTTTACACGCCTCGGGTTTGCTGTAGCCGTGCATGTTGACCCGGACATCCTGCTTGTCGACGAAGTACTGGCTGTGGGCGACCTGGCATTCCAGGAGAAGTGCCTATCCAAGATAAGAGAATTGCAGAAGAAAGGCACTACCATCATGTTTGTCACTCACTCCCCGCAACAGTTGGAAGAACTGTGTGATCAAGCCATATGGCTTGACAGGGGGGAGGTTAGAATGCTGGGGCCAGCCGGAGAGGTGGCCCGTGCTTATAAGCAAAGTGTGGAGCGCGGCCAAGTGTCCATGGCAGTGAGTGGATAGGTATTGGATTTCGTTAACTCAAGCAAGTGTAGCAGCCAACCTACCTATGCTTGGAGCACAGACCGAGACAGGGGGAGAGGCCTTGTTAAAGAGAGCGTTGATCACCGGTATCACCGGCCAGGATGGTGCCTACCTGGCTAAGTTCTTGCTGGACAAAGGATACCGGGTTTATGGAGCGTTTCGCCGTTCCAGCACTATCCATCTGGAGCGTCTCCACTATTTGTGTATCGCTGACAAAGTGGATCTCGTAGCTCTCGATCTTCTCGATCTGGGGAACGTAATTCGCGTGCTGCAAACAGTGCAGCCTGATGAGGTCTACAACCTGGCTGCCCAGAGCTTCGTGGCTGTCTCGTTTGACCAGCCGTTGGTGACGGGAGAAATCACTGGACTGGGGGCGGCCAGGGTACTCGAGGCGATCCGGATCGTAAACCCCGGCATAAGGTTCTACCAGGCCTCTTCCAGTGAGATGTTTGGCAAAGTGCAGACAGCTCCACAGAATGAGAGAACCCCTTTCTACCCGCGCAGTCCCTACGCGACTGCCAAGCTTTACGCTCACTGGATGACAGTGAACTACCGGGAAGCGTACAGCATCTTTGCCTGCTCTGGCATTCTATTTAACCATGAATCACCTCTGCGAGGCCTCGAATTCGTGACCAGAAAGATTACCCATACGGCGGCGCAAATCGCACACGGCCTCGCAAAGGAGCTGCACCTCGGAAACCTCCAGGCCAGACGGGACTGGGGATACGCCCCTGAGTATGTGGAAGCCATGTGGTGTATGCTTCAGCAGCCTGACCCGGATGACTACGTAGTTGCCACTGGTGAGGCTCACAGTGTGGGCGAATTCGCCCGCGAAGCCTTCGCCCTGGTAGGACTGGATTGGCGGGATTATGTGGTGGAGGACCCTGCGTTCTACCGTCCGGCGGAGGTGGAACTCTTGACAGGCGATGCTACTAAAGCGCGGGAAAGGCTGGGCTGGCAGCCACGCACCGGCTTTAAGGAGTTGGTCCGCATTATGGTGGAATCCGACTTGAGAAGGGTAGAAGGACAGTGCGGGCGCTAGTTACTGGCGCGAACGGGTTCGCCGGCCGTTACCTAGTAGGTTTTCTAATGGGGAAAGGGTATGCTGTCTTAGCTGCCTGCCATGGCCAGCAACGTGAGGATGCTCTCGGGGCAGGTGTACTCGTGCGGCAACTAAACGTAACAGACAGGGAGAACCTGCTCCACGTGATAGATGAGTTCTTGCCGGATGAAATCTACCACCTTGCCGGTATTGCTGCGACCACAGGAGAAGACCGGGAGCGCTATTACGAGGTCAACTTCAAGGGCACCTTGAACCTGTTTGAGGCCGTCCGCGAAGCCGCCCCACAGGCACGGGTACTCTATGTCGGCTCCGCAGCTGTGTACGGTGATGTGTCGTTGGAGGCACAACCGATCACTGAGGAGTGTTCGTTTGCCCCGGTCAACCATTACGGTGCCAGCAAGGCCGCTGCTGATCTACTTGCGTTCACCTATGGTGCGGAAGGTCTTTACCTCGTTCGGGTTCGACCCTTCAACCACACCGGCCCCGGCCAGAGCACCGCCTATGTCTGTTCACGGTTAGCCCGAAGCGTGGCAGAGGTAGCCTTGTGCCTTGGAGAGCCCGTCATTACTGCTGGGAATATTGACGCAGCCCGCGACTTCACGGATGTCCGGGATGTGGTCTGTGCTTATTGGTTGCTTCTGCAGCGCGGCTCCCCTGGCGAGGCCTACAACGTCTGCAGTGGCAGGGCGTATACCGTCAGAGAGATTACCGGTTTTCTGGCCCAAGTCGCGGGGGTGGAAGTGGAACTTAAGTCCACTGCCGAGCTCCGCCGCCGAATTGACATTCCTCTGCTCGTGGGTTCAGCGGAGAAGATACGGCGCGCCACCGGGTGGCAGCCGGAAATTCCTATCTGCCAAACTCTGGGGGACCTGTTCGAGTGGTGGCGTGGAAGGCTTTTATCAGATTCTTCATGTAGGAGTCCCGAGTCTAGCCACGCCTGACAGATGGTTTCAGACGGCTGCTGCTTACGAGGCTGGGCGGAAGAAAGAAACGAGGCAGAGGGGCCGTATTGGAGGGGGAAGAACCTCATGGGTGAAGATCCTGTCGTCGAGGCGATAAGAAGAGACATTGAAGAGCTCCTGGCGGCAAAGAAGGCAGGCCAGCTCACTTCGATCGAGGTATCCAACCCAGGTAGCCCCGGCATGATGGAGGAAATCCAGGGGTGGCTTGACCGTGCAGCCGGCCAGTCTCAGGTGGACATAAACCGTGTCCCGGTGCGCTCCACTCGCCCTTTCTGGGGGCCGCTTATTACCATTTACAAGCGGCTCGTTCGCAAGAGCACCTATTGGCTCTACCAGCCGCTCTTTGGGCAAATAGCGACTTTTCACAGCACACTTCTTGAAGCCTCGGCCCGTCTCGGTGGGTGGCTGGAGGAGACAAGGAACCACGCCCGGACACAGTCTGGCACCATAGCCTCGGAGTTAGAGCAGTTTAGGACTTCCGTTTTTGCGCATAAGGCGGAAGTGGAGAATAGGGTGGCCGAGACAAGAGGCGTCGTGGCTTCCCTGATGGATGAACAGGCCCAGCTGAAAGGCGCCGTGGCTTCCCTGATGGATGAACAGGCCCGGCTGAAAGGCGCCGTGGCTTCCCAGGTGGATGAACAGGCCCAGCTGAAAGGCGCCGTGGCTTCCCTGATGGATGAACAGGCCCAGCTGAAAGATGGGGTCAGTGAGCTCCAGCAATGCGTTGCCTCCATCGCGGGCGATAGGACCGGACTCCAGCGGGAAATCCTTGAGGTGACTCGGGCTCAGGCAGGAAACGTGTTGCAGGAACTGACTAGCCTCCGGAGTCAGGTCGAAGACTACCGGACCGAAACGGCCTTCCTGCGGGCAAAGATGGCACTCGCTGTGCAGCGCCTGGCGACAAGCAGGCTACATGTTACTACAGAAGTCGGCTTGCCGAAAGCGGCGGAAGTAGCTGATGCGGAGCTTCAGGACGAGGCCTGGCTATACCACGCCTTCGAGCAGTATTTCCGGGGGCCGGAGACGCTCATCAGAGAGCGCCAGCGCGCCTACCTTCCCGATGTCCAGAAAGCCCACGCGGCTTGCCGCGGCTCGGTGCTCGATGTGGGGGCCGGACGGGGCGAATTCCTGGAACTCTGCCGCGAGGCCGGGATACCCGCCGAAGGTGTCGACCTGAACGACGCGATGGTCGCGCGTTGTCGCGAAAAGGGGCTTGAGGTGTCAAGAGCTTGCGGTCTTTCTCACCTGCGCAGCCTTCCCGACGAGAGCCTCTGTGCGGTGACCGCCTTCCAGGTGGTGGAGCACCTGCGCCCCGCACAGCTCTGGCAGATGGTACAAGCGGCTCTGGTTAAGATTCGCCCCGGTGGTCTATTGATCCTAGAGACGGTGAACCCACACAGCCTCGCTTCTTTGATGGACTTCTACCTGGACCTGACCCACGAAAGGCCCGTTCCGGCTCCCACCTTGCGCTTCCTTGTGGAGGCGGCGGGCTTCAGGGAGGTCCAGGTGCGTTTTTCTTCACCTTGCCCTGAGGAAGGAAGTCTCCAGGGCGAAGAGGATAGCGTCAAGAGGCTTAACGTCCTCCTCTTCGGTCCACAGGATTATGCGGTGATGGGGTGGCGGTGAGATGCGGGTCGCAATTGCCACGGTACAAGTTCCTTTCATCTGGGGTGGAGCGGAATACCTTGCTGCGGAACTGCAAAAGGCCCTGGAGCGGGCAGGCCACCGGGCCGAGACGGTGACGATTCCATTCAAATGGTATCCGCCCGAGCGGATCCCGGAGCACATTCTGGCAGCTCGCCTATTTGACCTGACCGAGAGCTGCGGCATCAGAGTGGACCTTCTCATTGGCCTCAAATTTCCGGCCTACTGTTTCCACCACCCTCGGAAAGTGCTCTGGATCCTGCACCAGCACCGGCAGGCCTACGACCTTTGGGGCACGGAATACTCTGACCTTCACCTGTCCCCGCAGGGAGACCAGGTGCGGGAGGCGATCTTTAAAGCGGATAACCAATACTTGAGGGAAGCAGTGCGAGTCTTCACCATAAGCCGCAATGTCAGTGCGCGTCTGCAACGGCACAATGGGATTACCTCTACCCCTCTCTACCACCCGTGCCCACATGCGGAGGAGTTCTCTTGCGAGGCGTTCGAACCGTACGCCTTCTTCCCAAGTCGCCTTGATCAGATGAAACGGCAGCACCTGGTGATTGAGGCGATGCGGCACGTCAAGACGCCCCTGAAACTATGTCTTGCCGGCAGTGCCGCTACGCCCATGTACCTGGAACAGTTGCAGGACCTCATCTGCCGCTACCGGCTTGAGGAAAGGGTCAAGATCATGCATCGTGTTACGGAAGAGGAGAAGCGCGCACTCTACGCCCGCTGCAGGGCCGTGGTCTTCCCGCCCTATGATGAAGACTACGGCTACGTTACGCTGGAGGCCTCTTACGCCAGCAAGGCGTTAATCACCTGTCGGGATAGCGGGGGGCCACTGGAGTTTGCTCACGACCGGGACACAGGAATGGTCTGTGACCCCACACCTGAGGGATTGGCTGAGGCCATGGACTACCTGGGAGAGTCCGAGGAAAGGGCGAGGGAGATGGGGAAAAGGGCGAGGGAGGCGATCCTGGCCATGGGGCTCTCCTGGGAGCGCGTGGTGAAGGAGCTGACTGCACTGTGAGGATCGCGTGGTTTAGTCCTCTTCCCCCTTTGAAGTCGGGGATCAGCGAATACAGTGAGACAGTCGTCTATGAATTAAGAAAGCATGCTGTGGTCGATTTGTGGGTCGAAAACATCCCTCAACTGCGTTTCTGCCGGGATTTCCGCGTGTACAACTACGGGGAGCGCTCCGAGCTTCTGCCACTGCTTGAGACCTACGACGCGATTGTCTACAACATGGGCAACAATGCGGAATTCCATGCGCAAATGTATGATGTCTTGCAGGTTCACCCGGGCATAGTCATTCTTCACGACTACGTCCTTCACCACTTTTTCGCGGGCTACTTCCTGGACAAGAGGCGTAACTCGGCGTCCTACATACGGGAAGTCCACGAGCAGTATGGGGCCGAATCTGCAGACTTGGCAAGGAAATGTCTGGAGGACGGGAAGCCCCTTTGGGAGAGGGAAGAAGTCTTTCATTATCCCCTTAATAGGACGGTCTTAGATCGCGCCCGCGGGTTGGTAGTCCATTCGGAATACGCAAGAGCAATGCTGAGAAAACAGGCCGACAAGAGGCCCGGCCTGACGACTAAGAAGATTGATCAACCGGTTTCTCCGCTGTCGCGGCAGCACCACAGCGGATCAAGGGAAGAACTTGGCCTACCTAAAGACAAGATAATTGTGGCGTCTCTCGGCTTCATAACCCCGTCGAAAAGGCTGCACAAGGTAATAGGGGCCGTCGCTGAAGACAGGTTCTTGAGAGAAAGAGTCGTCATCTTGGTCATTGGCGAAAGCATCTCGCCGGATTACCGGCTTGAAGCGTATGCTACGAAGTATGGCATTGCACCAGTCGTCAGGATGTTGGGGTATTTACCCATAGAAGCAGCCTATGCCTATCTCAGATGCGCGGACATATGCGTGAACCTGCGTTACCCTACCATGGGTGAAACAAGCAGCAGCCTGATCAGGATTATGTCCTTGGGCAAGCCGACCCTAGTCTCCAACGTCGGGTGGTATGCAGATCTCCCCGATGACTCCGTTGTAAAGATCGACCCGCTGAACGAGGAAGAGGGGTTGACATCTTGGCTACGACGCCTAGTGTCTGATGGCGAGCTGCGGGATAAGATCGGCGAAACGGCGAAGGCATACGTTGAGAGAGAACACTCATTGGAGAAGTTCGTTCGGGAGCTTTGCGAATTCATCCAGGAAACTGGTGCTGAGGGAAGCAGTCTCTACATCCGCGTCTTAGATAGGATTACGGACACCTTGAATGAGCTTGGCCAGGGGGCCGATCTTGTTCTCCCTCACCTTCCGGCGCATCTAGCGTGGCTTTACCTGGAAGGAGGAAAACGTAGGGCACTCTAGATACACATATCGGTGGGCATTCAATAATGGTGTAGCTGAGGCGAGCGCCATGCTTGTTGGTATCGATGCCCGCTATGGCCTGCGGAAGAACCGGCGGGGTATCGGGACGTACATATACTATCTGCTTTCCGAGTTCCGGCGGCAAAGGCCGCCTGGCATGGAAATCATCCTTTACGCAGATAACACCGCCTGCCCAGAGGTGGTTGCGGCCTTTGAAGGGCCGCCGTTCAGAGTGCGGCTATTACCTGCGCTGAACCTGGCCTGGTGGGAGCAAGTGGCCCTGCCGCTTGCCGCCCGCCACGACAGGGTGGATCTCCTGCACTGCACCAGCAACATTGCGCCGGTTTTGTCTAAACCTTGCCGTCTGGTTACCACCATCCACGACGTAATCGAGTTCCGGCGCCGGGAGTTTAGTAAGGCAAAGCTTTCTTTGCGCCACCGTTTGAGCCGCACGTACCGGATGGGGGTTTTGACGCGGGTGTCTGCGATGAGCGATCTGGTCATCACCGTTTCGGAATACTCCCGGCAGGACATCAGCAAGGTCTTGGGGATACCACGGGAACAGATCCGTGTCACATATGAGGCTCCCACGGCAGCTGAGCAACCACTTGAGCGCTCGGAGCTTTTTTCGCGGCTCGGCATAGAGGATGGGGAGTACATGTTTGCCGTGGGTGCGGTGGACAGGCGCAAGAATACTGTGCGCCTTCTGGAGGCGTATCGCCGGCTGCGCGCCGAAAGAAGAGCCTCCCCTTCTCTTGTTGTGGCGGGAATCGAGAGGCCGGAGACCTTCGTTCCTCTAGCGGGGGAGGGCGTACACCTTTTTGGTTTCCTCCCGGATGAGGTTATCGCCGGCCTTTATAGACATGCTCTCTTCTTTGTCTATCCATCTCTTTATGAGGGCTTTGGGTTACCGGTGCTGGAGGCGATGAGCCTGGGGACACCCGTGCTGTGCTCGACCACTACCTCCGTGGGGGAGGTGGCCGGGGAGGCAGCGCTGAAGTGCGATCCTACAGACACTGGCGACCTCGCGGCAAAGATGAGGCTACTCATTGATGATGCGGGCTTGAGGAGAGACTTCATAGACTTGGGGTGCCGCCGTGCGAGGGAGTTCTCCTGGGAGCATTGCGCCCGTCAAACGCTCGCAGCTTATTTTGAAGCCCTTGGAGGCTGAGTAGTATTGCGGATAGGTGTTGATATCGATATTCTGACCCTGCCCAACCCCTATACCGGCATACCCAACTACCTGCGCCACCTGGCTAATGGCCTAGCACAATTCAAACCGGACGTCGCGCATTTCTACCTGCTTTCGCGCAGACAGGTGTATGAAAATGACATCTTGCCGGCCCACGTCTCTCCCGTGGTGGTCCGGTGGCCACTAGGCTGGGGCTGGCAGAGTGTGGTCTTGCCCTGTGCAGCGTGGTGGTTGAGGTTCGATCTGCTGCACATGCCCGCTTTTGCCGTGCCGCCTTTCGTGCCGTGCCCTGTGGTGGTTACGGTTCACGACCTGGCATATCTCACGCACCCTGAATGGTGCCGGGAGGAGACGGTCAGTTATCTGTCCCGGCGGGTCCCCAGAGCCTTGAGGAAGGCATCTGCTGTCATTACTCCATCTGCCTTCGTCAGGGACGAAGTCGTGCGGTGCTTCGGTGTTCCCACGGAGAGAATCCACCCAATACTTCACGGGGTGAGTCCCGCATTCAGGGTATTGCCGAAAGAAGAGGTAACAGATACCAGGCAAGAGATGGGTTTGCCGGAACGTTTCCTCCTCTACGTGGGCACCATTGAGCCCAGGAAGAACCTACTTGGGTTAATCCAGGCGTTCGGGCAAGCAGTGGCGCAAGGTCTGGACCATTCTCTCGTGATTGCTGGAGCCAAGGGGTGGAAGTGCACGGATATTTATGCGCTACCCCGACAGTTGGGTCTAGAGCACCGGGTCCTGTTCCCAGGTTATGTGCCGGGTAATCTGCTCCCGGCTCTGTACAACGCTGCTACCATCTTTGTCTATCCTTCTCTGTACGAAGGCTTTGGCCTGCCCGTGCTGGAGGCCATGGCGTGTGGTACCCCGGTTGTAGCATCCAATGTTTCTTCCCTCCCCGAAGTTGTGGGTGAAGCCGGGATACTGGTGAATCCTCTGGACAAAGACGAGCTGGCGTCTGCCATACTCGTCTTGGCCTCAAATGAAGGAATGCGGCAGGATCTTTCCCGAAAAGGGCTTGAATGGGCGGCGCAGTTTTCCTGGGAAAGGACTGCCCAGGAGACCGTAAGGGTTTACGAAACCTGCTCAAATCACGCCACAAGAGATCTGTGTAGGGGGCCAGCAAAGGCATGAAGACCGTCTTTCTTACCGCTGAGCCACCCTGGCCGCTCGATCAGGGGGACAAGCTCCGGAACTATCATCTTCTCAAGGCATTGGCTGAGGCGCACGCGGTCACTCTCGTGTCGTTTTGTGCCCCAGGTGACGAAGAGGGAACTTGGCGGGAGGTGATTGGTCCCTTTTGCGAGGCTGTCTATGCAGTACCGCTTGGCCGTCTCCAGATGCTCCTCAATGTAGCTCGGCTACCTCACTTACCCGTGACCATGGCCGCGCGGGCTTCCTTCAGGATGGGGGGGCTACTCCGTCAGATGACGGGAACGGGTGAGTTCGATCTTGCTTTCGCGTGCCAGCTGAAGATGGCTGGCTATCTGAAGCAGTGCTCAGTCAGACGTCGGGTGGCCGATCTCACTGACAGTCTCAGTCTCTACCGCCGCCGGATGACACGATTTGCCTCCTCCAGCGCGGCCAGGCTTTTCGGCTTAATAGAGGCAGCCCGGCTTGCCCGTCAGGAACGGCGCATTGCCGGACTGACGGATGTGGTGCTCCTTGCTTCCGCATCGGATGCGGCAGCGCTGGAAAAGATAGCTCCCGGAGCCAACGTATGTGTTCTGGCCAACGGAGTGGACCTGGATTATTTCCGACCGCTGCCCGATCCGGGGCGTCCCGTGCTCCTCTTCTACGGTCACCTCCGCTACCCGCCTAATGCCGACGGCCTCATCTGGTTCTGCCGCGAGGTTTTCCCCCAGGTCCGCAAAGTAGTCCCGGAGGCAGAGCTGCACATCGCCGGAAAAGAGGCCTCCGTGGATGTCGTATCTCTTGCCCGGCTACCAGGAGTGAAGTTCTGGGGTCACGTGCCGGACCTCCGGCCATGCTTGGCCAGCTCTTCCCTGGTGGTTGTCCCTTTGCGTTTTGGCACCGGCATACACAATAAGGTACTGGAAGCCCTCGCCGCTGGCCGTGCCGTGGTCTCCACTTCGTTAGGCTATGAGGGTCTGGAAGTAGTCCCGGGTGTGCATCTGGAAGTTGTGGACAAACCGGCCGACTTTGCCGCCGCGGTGGTCGGCCTGCTGCGCGATCCGGCCCGCCGAGCCGCTCTGGCCGCCGCAGGCCGTAGGTTGGTGGAGGAACGGTACAGTTGGAGAATGGTTAGCCAGGTGTTGCAGAGCCTTCTCGTGGGCACAGAGGGAACGGAAAATGCCAATTAGCAGGATTTCCGCTGCTTGGCGCGAACCCTCCTTGGGGGCATGGGGGTGGAACGCGATGCCTGAGATAAAACTGGGCTACCGAGAGGACTCGGTTGGCTTGGTTCCGTAAGGGTTGGACTGTAATGGATGTCCTTTCCTGCACTAGCGCCACACGGAGGAGACAACGTGCGTTGGCAATACTGTTTCTTGATGCTAGTGACTTGTGTTATGGCAGTCGGCTGTCTGTCTATGTGGCTGGGTCAAGACGTGAATTGGGATCTAAGGAACTACCATTTCTATAACGGCTACGCCATCATGACTGGTCGCGTTTCCAAGGATTACGCCCCTGCTCAACTCCAGACGTTTCTGAACCCGTTCTTGGATATACTCCACTATTCACTGATCAGATGGCTCCCGCCAAAGGTTGCCGGCTTCATCCTGGGCGCAGTGCATGGTATAAACCTGTATCTGCTCTTCATCATTTCCTTGTGGGTTCTTCCAATCAAGCGTGTTCCCAAACAGATAGTATCATTGATGTGTGCTATTCTCGGTATGTATGCACCTACTGCTGTTTCCGAAGTCGGTACTACAATGGGCGATTTGACTCTTTCGCCTCTTGTCTTGGGTGGTTTGTACTACTTGCTAAAATCATGCTCCAACCCTAGGGAATCGGCGAAGTGGCTTCTCTTCTCAGGTTTCCTTTTTGGCAGTGCTGCAGGAACGAAACTCACCTTTTCCCCCTACGTCGTTGCTGCAGCGATAGCATTACTGATTGTACATAGGAACACTCATTTGCCTACAAATGATGGACTCGTCTATGCAAGGACATTCCTTTTGTTTGCAGCAGGCTCTGCTCTCGGGTTTGTCTTAACGGACGGTTATTGGGCCATTTTATTATACACTCATTTCAAGAACCCGTTTTTCCCCTTTTTCAATCAACTGTTCAAATCTCCCTATGCTCTTCCAACATCTTGCCGGGACCTTCGCTGGTTGCCCAAGACTGTGGGTGAGTATTTAATGCTCCCGTTTTCCTTTGTTGGTTTGGGACCGCACAGAATCCTGGAACTACCTTTCAATGCAATCAGGTTCCCGTTGGCGCTAGTCTTGACGGTGGTCTATGCTATGATGTCTTGCTGGACTCGGATGCGCAAGAAGGACTGCACCACTGCAAATGAGTTCAATCTTCTATTGACCTTTTTTGTGGTCTCTGTATCTATTTGGGCTGCGATCTTTTCCTACTACCGCTACCTTGCTCCTTTGGAGTTGATGGCGCCATTGCTCATTGTGCTTCTGATTTTTCATGTGTTTTCCACCTCAAAGTCAAGGTGTCTGTCGGTGTCTCTTGCATTTCTGCTGATGGTTGGTACGATGAAGGCTCCAAACTGGGGTCGTTTGCCCTGGCGTGACTCCAACTACTTCGGGACATCTGTCCCACTGATCCCAGGCCTAAAAGAGGGCACAGTGATAATGACGTCGTACTCGCCGACTGCATTCCTTCTTCCTTCCTTTCCAGTTGAGACCCGTTTTGTCCGTGTACAAAGCAACTTTGATCCCGCAGCTTCAGAAAAGTGGCAACGGGAAATCAGAGATGTCCTCACATCTCACTCAGGGCCGTTTTTTCTGCTTACCACGAAAGACGGTTTTCAAGAGGCTTCCAGCATCTTAAGGGGATATGGTTTTATGCCAATTCAGGAAAGGTGCGCCGAAATAACCAATTGTCTGGAACCGGTAGACTTGTATGAGCTGAGAAGAATTAATCTGAACAATTGAGAGTAACGTGCCGATAGGCAACGGGGTGGTCTTAGTGCAGCGAGTATCGATAATAATCCCAGCATACAATGAAGAAGCAGGTATTCAGCCTACACTACAAGAACTCAGGGAAGCCCTTGCTGGGGATTCCACCGAAATCATCGTAGTGGACGACGGCTCTACGGATAAGACTGCTCAACTTGCCCAAGGCTTGGCCGATAGGGTGGTTAGTCACGCCACAAACCGCGGCAAGGGTGCGGCAATGCGAACAGGCTTCGAAGTGTCCAATGGGGAATGCATTGTTTTCCTGGATGCTGACGGAACCTACCCAGCCATGTTCATCCCGTCCATAGTCCGGAAGCTCGAAGAGGTGGATGTGGTATTTACCTGCCGTACAAACAGGGAACACATTCCTCTTCTTAATCGATTTGGCAACTGGCTCATTACAGGGTTGATCAAGAGGTTTTCTGGATTCATAGGTAACGACCCTCTCTCGGGGCTGTATGGTCTGAGACGCGAGGCGCTTAAAGCAATAGGGTTAGAGTCTTCAACGTTTGCCATCGAAACGGAGATCGTCGTAAAGGTAAGTGGAATGAGATTCTCTGCCGCAGAGATACCAATAGCCTACCGTAGTCGCCTGGGTTTGACAAAACTGCGCCCGTTTCGGGACGGATGGCGAATACTGCGTGTCCTCGTTGACCTGCTATTCATCTTCAGGCCAGTCTTGACCTTTACTCTGCCTGGGTCAATCATAGCTCTAATCGGATTGTGTTTCGCCGGTGTACTGACCGTCAAAGGGGCCATTCATCTTGACCACGTCCGCCTGAGCCTGCACACCTTCTTGACCAGCCTGACCCTCATACTTCTCGGGGCCAACACGGCGTTTTACGGCATCATAATTGACCTTTACGCGGTACGTCACCGGTTCAAGAAACCGTCGCGGGTCACCCGCACGCTCGCAAACACTTCTGTCTATACGGGCACGCGCAACTTCAGTCTCTTTCTCGTTTGTCTTAGCGTGCCAATTCTGGGGTACCATTTCATGTGCTGGCAACGTGGCGGGTACGGACCCTTCGTGGCCACCAGAAGTTGGATGCTCTCACTAACCGGGTTCCTTCTCGGGCTGCAAGGAGTCTACACAAGCATCATTGGAAAAGTCTTTGCCAAGGATTGCCTGGAGGCGGATGCTATTGCGGGAAAGGTGGACGCTCTGGGATCAAATGATCGCCAACATGCGTTATGCGAAGGTAAGAAGACTGGTACCTGCCGGTAGTGTACTCTGCGATCTTGGCTGTGGCCCTGATGGGCGTTTTCTGCAGGCACTACTAGATTCTGGAACAATCAGCAAGGGCTACGGATTCGACCGGAACGTTGACCGGGTGAGGGAGAGGGGAGAGATGGTGTTGTCCCCCCTGGACCTGAATAGTGGTATTCCCTTGCAGGGTGCAAGCATCGACTGCGTTACCATGCTGGCGCTGCTAGAGCATCTGAGCAAACCTGCTGCGGTGATTGAAGACGTTTTTCGGGTTCTGAAGCCGGGCGGGAGAATCATCCTTACCACTCCTAGTCCTTGCTCGAAAGCGCTACTGGAATTCTTGGCTTTTCGTCTTCAGTTGATCTCCGCTGAGGAGATACGAGACCACAAACGCTACTATTCCGAAACAGATCTCCGAGCGCTGTTGGGTGACAAAAGTTTTACAGGCGTTGTCTACAAGAGGTTCCAGTTTGGGTTGAACCAGCTCGTGGCCGCGAGCAAACCTGCAACATGATTACCCTTTTCATTGATTTATGCTTGTCCTTGGGGTCAGGAGGAGTCACGGGTGGCCAGTCTTTTCTATGGAGTTCGATCTGCTGTTCCCCCAGCCAACTGGGCAACCCTGTAGTAGAGGCTCCTTGTCTTGCCCAGATGGTCTTCGAACCGGAAGAGGTGTTCGTACAACCGCCTGCCCATCGCTCCATACTGTCGACGCAAGTCGGGCTTCTTGATGAGACACGCGAGGCGCTCACGCAGCACGCTGACGGACCTATCTCCGGCCGGTATAAGGTAGCCGTTGACGCCGTCACTGACCAGTTCACTCACCCCGCCCACGTCAGACGCCACAACCGGCAAACCTGCCATCAGCGCCTCGATTATGCTGATGGGTAGCCCCTCGTACCTTGATATCAGGCAGAAGATGTGCGACTGTGCAAGAAGAGAGGCGACGTCATGTCTTTGGCCCAGGAACTCAACCCTCCCGGACAAGCCTCGCCGGTCCACGTACTTGTGCACTGCCGGGAGTAACGGCCCGTCCCCGATGAACCAGAGGCGCCAGTCGCCGTCCAGGGGCTCCAGGGCTTTCACCAGTGCGATGTGGTCTTTCGGATGAGCGAACCTGGCGACCATGGAGATAGTGACCGGGCGGCCATTGCCGGGCTTCGCCCTCTGCCCGCAGTCCGGGATGGCGTTGTGGATCAGGTGCAAGAGACCTGGTGGGGCCACGCGACATCTGTCAGCCAGACCTCGGTCGTGCTTCGACACGACAATGATGGCACTGGACCAACGGGCTGCCACCTTCTCGGCAAGGAGGGCAACGAGCCGCCGTGGCCAGGGTGTCCCCTCCGAAAAGGCCCAGCCGTGTGCGGTGAATATGGCAGGGACCCCTTCCAGGCGCGCCGCCAGGCGGCCGAGGAACCCCGCCTTGGATGAGTGACAGTGAACAACATCAGGACGGAATTCGCGGATGATGCGGCGCAGGTCGACTACCGTGCGGACATCGTTCCAGGGGCTGATGCGGCGGACCAGGTGAGGCAGTATCCATACTGTGCTCCCAAGCGTTCTTGCCCTGGAAGCCAGCATTTCTTCTTCCCCGGTCACCAACCCCCGCTCCACATCGTTGAGGCCTTCCAGGAGGTTCAGTACATGGGTTTGGGCGCCCCCAGGCTCAGACCTCGTTATCACGTACAAGACCCTGGTCGGTGTGCCACTCATGTCAGGAGTCCACGGGAGGCGGACTGGGTCTGTCCAAACCATGCTGCCCAGCTACTGGAGATGCAATTCCTTCCGCACTCTGAGGAGTGAGGACCGTCACGATTGTCTGCATTATCACCGAAAGATCTGCCGCAAGGGAATAGTTAGCTATGTAAAGCAGGTCATAAAGCAGTTTGTCCTCGGGATCTGTCGAGTATTTGCCCCTGACCTGAGCTAGCCCCGTGAGGCCTGGCGTGACTGAGAGCCGGTATTTGTAGCCGGGGATAGAGGCTGCGAACTCTTCAACGAACTCAGGCCGTTCAGGGCGTGGACCCACAATGCTCATGTCACCCCGCAACACGTTGAAGAGTTGGGGAGTCTCGTCCAGTCGAAGGGCGCGCAAGACCCTCCCAGCGGGCGTTACGCGAGGATCTCCTTTCAACGAGAGTACAGGGCCCGTTTCAGCCTCGGCATTGCGGTGCATTGTCCTGAACTTCCACACTTCGAAGACCCTTCCTCGCAGGCCCACCCTCTGCTGACGATAAAGGATTGGGGGGCCGGAGGTTAGCAGGATTACTGCCGATATGAGAGCCATGACGGGCAGCGATACGCTGAGGGCGAGGGTTGTTACAGCGACGTCGAATGCCCTTTTCACAAAGGCCTGCCCAGGGTTCAGGCCCAGTCCGGCGAGCAGCAAGAGCGGATGATCATCGATTCTGCCGGTGCGCGCGCTTGCCATTAGGATGTCGAGTGGTCCGGGCTGGACCAGGACCTGCTTTCCTCGACCAGCGAACGTTTCGATGATCTGCCGTCTATCGGGTTCGGGCACGTCTACGAGGAGTACCCCATCGTACCCACCTGTGGGTGAAGAGCAGGTATGAGAGTGCTCGGCCATACGCAGGGCTTCTTCGGGGTTCACTACGCCGGCTACCAGTACCCGGTTCGACCCCGTCAGCCGCAGGTTGAGCAGGAGATCCTGTGTTGCGTTGCGCGATACCACAAGAAGTCGCTGGATTCCCCCGGCTTTTGTGTCCAGGTGTGCAACAATGTGCCTCCACGCTGCGATCAGTATCGAATTGATTGCCAGGGCAATGGCAAACACGGTTCGCGGAAACGCAAACCCGCGGAACCAGTAGGCTCCCGCCATGGTAGCGAGGACGGACAGGAAGACGGCTACGACAGTTGACCGCATCCCATTGTTGGCGTTGAACGGTGGCATTCCGTATAGGCCGAGCGCAGCGAAAACCGTGGCTGTCACAAGGAGGATCCAGGGTAGTAGTATCCGAAAAGCCTCCGCGTTGCTTTCAGGCAATGGTAAGGAGAACCGGAACACAAACGCTAGATAGTATCCGGCGACCGTCAAAACACAGTCCGTCAGCAGAACCAGACCGCGAGGGACCGGCAAGAAGTACTGCTTGAGCTTGCCGAGACTCGCCTGCAAATGCTCTCCACCCCTGTCCCGTAACCTGTCACCCGGCTCAGCGTTCAACCAAGCGAATCGAAGCCGGCACTTGTCAGACGATCCCGAGCCGCCTCCTGGCGAAATCCATCGGCCCCCAAAGAATCGAAACGACAATCCGCGCAGTGATTCTTGGCGGGCACGCGCGAATCCTCCACAACCGTGTAGCCACTCTCGGTCCGGCACACAGGGTTGACGAATCTCTGAGGCTCACCAAGGCGTCAGACCTTATCGAAGCGAGGAATACGCCGACGCTTTCTCGCGACTTACGAAAACCTCTGTCGATTATGCCGTCATGGAAAAGGCACCGAGGTTGCGATGGTGCCCGGTAGTTTTGGGTGGGATGACGTTGGAGGCTGGCCTGCCCTTGCGAGAATCTACGGTAATAAACGTACTGGTCGGCAGGAAGCCACACCTTTTAGACGCGTCTGACTGCATTTTCTACCTGCCATCTGACACTCCGAGTTTGAGTCCAGTGTAGCATAGTGCATTCCTAGAGAAACCCGCTGTCACATGTACAACACTCCGGTTCATGGTGGTGTCAAGCACGGGAACAGAACGACGACGACCGGGTGTCGGTTTCCTCACCCATTGACGGGACTCAGTGTAGGTTTATCGACGCTGCCACTTCTCGTAAAGTCCTGGCCACCGCTTCCCTGAGATCGTCCCTCTTCAGGGCGAATTCCAGAGTGGCCCGTATCAGGCCCGCGGCGTCTCCCACGTCATACCTCTGTCCGGTGATTGTCGTTGCATGGACCCCGCCTTCCCGCGCAAGTCTGTCCAGCGCGTCTGTAAGCTGAATTTCGCCGTTCTTGCCCGGCGGGAGGTCTTCCAGTATGTCGAATATTGCAGCCTCCAGCACATATCTGCCGATGACGGCGAGATTGGACGGGGCGGCCTGCGGTCCTGGCTTTTCGACCAGGCGCCGGACGCGGGGGAGACCCTCGCCCATCACGGCATCAACGATTCCATACCGGCTTGTATCTTCCGGCTGAACTTCTTGAACTGCGACGATACTCCCGCCGGCTTCGCTGTGAGCGTCCATCAACTGCCTTATGGCGGGCGGATCGGCCACGAACACTTCATCTCCCAGTAACACGACAAAGGGTTCGTCGCCGACATGGTGCTTCGCCTGCAGTACGGCATGCCCGAGGCCGAGGGGTTCCTTCTGGCGTATGTAATGAATATCGGCGAGGTCTGCGATGCTGCGGACCGTCCTCAGCATGTCATCCTTGCCCGAGCGTTCGAGAGCGAGTTCCACCTCGATACAGCGGTCGAAGTGGTCTTCAATAGCCCGCTTGGACCTGCCAGTCACGATGATCACGTCTTCGATTCCGGCTGCGACGACTTCTTCCACCACATACTGGATGATCGGCTTGTCGATTATCGGCAACATCTCTTTTGGCTGCGCCTTGGTTGACGGGAGAAACCTTGTGCCGAGGCCGGCTGCGGGGATGACTGCCTTTCTGACTCGCTTTCCGTGCTGGCCGATGGTCATGCTTCTAGGGCCTCCTCGATTTCCCGGCAAATCCATGAGGGTTTCTGCTGTGCCACTTCCACGCCGAGGCTACAATATCCTCAAGAGAAGGGCGCTGCGGTTTCCAGGAGAGGATCTCGGCCGCGCGCCTCGTCGAAGCCACCAGAGCCACCGGGTCGCCTTCCCGCCTGGGCGCCATCTCGACGGGAATACGCTTACCGGCCGCCCTCTCGCAGGCGGCCAGCACTTCGAGAACCGTGTTGCCCGTTTCGGCGCCAAGGTTGACGGGGCCGGTGACTCCACGCTCCAGGGCGTCCAGAGCCAGGACGTGCGCTGTCGCCAGGTCAGACACGTGGACGAAATCCCTGACTGCCGTGCCGTCCTTCGTGGGATAGTCGGTCCCGAATATTGAGGCCTTGTCGATCGCTCCCAGAGCTGCCCGCATCAGTAGGGGAATCAGATGGGTCTCCGGATTGTGGTCCTCGCCGATGTCACCGGCTTCGTCCGCGCCAGCTGCGTTGAAGTACCTCAGGCTGATGTACCGCAGGCCGTAGGCTTTCGCGTGCCAGGCCAGCATCCGCTCGATGAAGAGTTTCGTTTCCCCGTAGGGGTTTACCGGCCGGCAGGGATGGTTCTCCTCAATCGGGATGGACTCCGGTTCTCCGTAAACCGCCGCGCTGGAGGAAAAAACGATGTCCTTCACGCCGCAACGCCGTATCGCTTCGAGCAGCCTTACCCCGCCGACCATGTTATTCTCGAACGCCGGCGAAGGGTTCCTCATCGACTCCCCGACGAGGCTGGACGCGGCCAGGTGGACCACGGCGGTCACCCCGTAATCCTGCATAACCCTGCTCAGGAGGTCCGCGTCACGCACATCGCCGGCGATGAATACCTCGATGCCCGGTGGCTGTGCCTCGACGAGGCTCCTGTGTCCGGTTGACAGGTTGTCGTACACGACCACGCGTCTGCCGGCGCGGAGTAGTTCGCGCACCACGTGGCTTCCGACGTATCCGGCGCCCCCGGTGACCAGGACCAATGCGTGCACCTCCAGGCAACCACCCAGGTAAAGCTGGCCCAGCCGAAGCTGGCCCAGCAAAATCCGGCGCAGTGGCCGCTTCTTCAGGCTATCGCGGACTGCCACAGGCTACTGTTCTCTAGACAAGATGCGGTTCCTCCTCAGGCAGCCGGCGGACTTTCGTAAGGTCATCGATACAGTCAAGGCGAAGCTTGGCCCAGACGAACCAGGCGCAGCCTGAGCTGGTGCGCCACACGTGTCGTAGCAACCTCCCACTGTTTTCCAGGCACTGCACAGACAGCTTCGTTGATACAACTGCTGTAATGCTGTATACTGTAACGCAGGAGGTCGGAGAAGGTGGATAAGAACAGATACCGGACTCAGCTCTACCTCGATGAGACTCAGTACCGTTTTCTCAGGGAGACTGCGGCAAGATACGAAACGAGCATTGCTGCTGTAGTGAGAGACCTCATTGATAAGGAGATGGGGAGCATGGAGTCCGTGGACGAAGATGACCCATTGTTTCGCATAAGCCAATCCGCTGTCAGGACAGGGCGCACGGATGGGTCTGTAGCCCATGATCGCTACATTTATCGCCAACAACCTCAGCAGAGCGGCGATCAACAGGTGCCCGGGGAAGGCGGGGACAGGTCGTCATGATCCGGTCGACAGATTCTCTATTCATCGACACCTCTGCATTCATAGCCCTGTACGACGCGAGCGACCGCCATCACGAGGCGGCAAAGGACTTCTTCACGGCGGAACGGATCCGGGCCCTCCGGGTACAACTGGTGACCACGAATTTCGTCTTTGCTGAGGTATACACATATTTTTGTAGGGACCACGGCCGTGCCACGATTGTGGGCAGGCATATTCGTGAAAGCAAGATCCTGCGATATCTTCGCCCGGGTCCCGCAGACGAGGACGCAGCGTGGAATCTGGCGCAAGAGTACCACGATAAGGATTTCAGTTTTGTCGACTGCTTGAGTTTCGTCGTTATGTCCAGACTTGGCTGCCGGAAGGCATTTGCGTTTGATTCTCACTTTCGGCAGATGGGTTTTGACATGTTGCCTGACTGAGCCCGGCTGTGTTTGTCACTGCTGTGCGCCGCACACGTCGTCGTGTCGCACTTGTGTGGTATACTCCTGTCATGAAAGTGCCTGGTGCTCACGGGCAGCACTCGATCTGGCTCCTGGACTGGCTCGAAGGGTGATCGAAAGGGCCAAGGCGAAAACTGGCCCATCAAGGTAGCGGCGCCAGGGCTTCCAGCACTTGCGCTTGGGTTGTACAATGCACGCAGGTTCGCATTGCGCAAACACACAGCGGAATAGCTACACGACTGATGGCGGTGAAGCAAGGTGCGGTTGAAAGAAATTGCCGAATGCCCCGAGTTAGACATTGATACTGAAGAATCGGCCATTTCCGCAGTACTCGCCGAACACCCCGACCTCCGGATCCTCTGGGAGAAATACCCCGTACTGACGGGGGAAATAGTGATAAACGAGGTCAACCCGATCTTCCACGTATACGTTGAGGCTGTGGCGGAGACGCAGATTCAGACGGGGAGCCCGCCTGAGGCCAAAGAAGCTTTCGAACGGCTCAAACGCGCCGGGCTCAGCGGCCACGCTGCGCGTGCCTCCATCGCGGGCCTGATCGTATGGTACATCTACCACATCTTGAAGGAGGAAACCCGCTTCGACAGAGAGGAGTACGCGCGTCTTTCCACAGGCCGGCCGTTGCGGTGATTATGTCTTCATCCGTCATCCGGCCCCTCACTGCGGGTTTTCTTCCTACCTCGAGTACGATGCTGTTTTCACCTACTGCTTTCACCTGCAGGACATCTCCGGCCCCGATTCTTAACTGACGCCAGCCCGATGGGGTGCGCTCGAGCTCGCCGCACGAAGTCTTGTCCCCCCAGCAGTCCCGGGCCCTGGCGAAAACGCCGGTGTCAACAACGGCGATGCCATCGTGTACGACCTGCATACCGGGCTCAGGTACGACACAACCCTACGATATGGTAAAATGTGACAGCAGGCGGAATGCGCGGCTGACCGCACCGGCTAAGCCAACCGGCTGACGTCCCAGGTAAGCGATGGTCTGTTGGTGAGCCACGTGTGGTCATGCGTTCTCGGCGGTTGGCGGTGCGGTGGGTGGCCTGCGAAGTTAGGTGGAGGGGGGAGAAACAGGCGGATTGAGGTGTGGAATCACGTTCCCGGTTGAACTCGCACGTTCGAATGAGGTCAGCCACATGGGCAAGATCCTCTACCTGACGGCGTTGGCAGTTCAACCGCGGTCCATAAGCCAGCTTGCGCGGGCGGCGGGGGTGGACCCGGGGCATGCAAGCAGAGTCTGTGCCGAGCTGGTGAGAGCAGGGTGGATGCGTACGACCGGGAGTAGGCGGGGACTGCTACCTGTGCCGGCAATGCCAGACGCGCTGCAGGAGCAACACGCCAGGCGGCTGTTCAAGATGCTCGCGATGGCCCCGCAGAAGGGAGAGTTCCTCATGAAGTGCTGGCTCGATCTTCTCGTGGCTAGTAACAATCTAATCGACAACGCGAGACCTGGGTTCCTCTGCAACCCTCTCACAGGAGAACCGCTCGAATTCGACCGGTACTATCTGGAGGGGGTTGCTTTTGAATTCAACGGAAGACAGCACTACGGCCCAACCGCGGCGTATCCAGATGAGCAGGCGTTCAGAGAGCTGAGAGCGAGAGACCTCCTGAAGAAGGGGTTGAGCCAGGAACAGGGCATTGTGTTGGTAGAAGTGATCAGCGAAGACCTGACCTTCGACAATATGGAAAGAAAAATCCCGGACGTGCTACCGAGGAACATAATCGACAGGGACGGCCTGTACGCAAAGGCGCTCGCTCGCGCCTCCCAGGATTACCGTGCGAAGGCTGGACACTAATCACCGGACGCTAATCGCCAGACACGGTGCGGTCGAGCCGGTACCCTGCGGGCCTACCGAATGTGGGCTATCCGATGAGTCCTGGATGAGTCCTGGGTGTGCACGCGCAGCACCAGGCGACAGTCCCGGCGTCTGCTGAAAGCCGACGACAAACACGGTCTCGCGTGCGCACACGCAGTACAAGTCCGGCGTATTGTGCATGGACGCAGCAAATCGCGCGAATTCCTGTGCGTGAGTGCAGTATCAGCCGGCGTCATGCTGTGGTGCAGAGATTCTGAGGCGAGTAATGCTCTGACGCAGAAGTCTTCGGCCGAATCATGCTGCAGCGCAGAAAAGACTGCATGAGATTGTGGCGAAGCAGTGCTGGAAAACTTCGTTGGACAATGGTAATATTATCTTGGATTCCTATAACATCCAAAGGGGAAAGGAGGTGAACGGAAATGCCAGGATTCAGAAGCAAGTACGTGGCCGGCAACATCTGCCTCCTGCTCTTCGCGGCTTTTCTGGCGATGACGGCGGTGGGCATAGTCGAGGCCGGCAAGGCATACGCTGACCCGTATACTTGGACGTATTCGGGATCCAGCTCGCAGTATTCGACGACGCAGATAAAACCTGCTGTCTGGATGTCGCCATTGACGAGCGCCACCGAGGGGCCCAGCCTGTTTACCTACTACATAAAGTTGGTAGGTACGCCGACTGGCGACTATACGGTGGAGGCTACTCAGAAGAGCGTCATCGGAAGTGCGTACGACACCGCGTATCGCAACCTCCTCGAGCTCGTTTATGCTCCGCCATCCAGCTGGAACCTTCAGCCCGGTTACCGGGTTGAGTACAGCCAGGTCCGCGAGCTAATTGCCCAGCACGCCGTCTACGTTGACCTCCTGTACAGGCCACCGTCGACCGGCGGTGGAGGCGGCGGTGGCGGCGGAACCGCGCAGCAAATCCTCACGGGCCAATATGGCACCATCGTGGTGCTGCCGGCGCTCGGCAGCGCTACATACAATGTAGACGAATCCCTCGTGGTGAGCGCTCTGCAATCCCTCGCAGCTAGTATCAGGGAGTTCACGATCGCCGATCTCTCGGCGACCGACGCCTCGGAAAAGGCCACGGTCATCGGGTCGGGGATTCTCCAGGCAGCACTGAACCTCGCCAAAGACCTCGTCGTCAACAACGGCCAGGTCGTGATCACGTTCCCGAGCGGCTCGATCGATCCATCTATCGTCGGACAGGCCGGAGCGGGCGCCGCGTTCAGGGTCGTCGTCGGCATCATGGGCGACACCGCCAGCGTGCAGCTGGTCAGCGGAACGCAGGCGGCGGACCAGGGCTTCATCCCGCAGTCCACGGTGTTCTCGCTCGATGCTACGCTTGTGCAGGGATCGCAGACGGTGGGCGATATCTCGCGCTTCAACAGCCCGGTGCGCGTGACGTTCTCGTACAACCCGCAGCCGGGTATCGACGAGAACAAGCTCGGCGTGTATGGCCTCGATCCCGTCACCAACACCTGGACGTACGTCGGAGGCAAGGTGAACCCGGACACGAACCAGATCACGGCCAACCTGTGGCACTTCAGCCAGTATGCCGTCATGCTCTACGACAAGACGTTCGTCGACGTGGCGACGCACTGGGCGAAGACCGACGTGGAACTGATGGCCTCCAGGCACGTGGTCAAAGGCGTGAGCGACACGCAGTTCGCGCCCGAAGCGCCAGTAACCAGGGCCCAGTTTGCGTCGCTGCTTCTCAGGAGCCTCGGGCTGGAGGAGCACAAACCGGCGATGGAGACGTTCCTCGATGTATCGCGCAGCTCGTGGTACTTCGGTGCGGTTGAGGGCGCCTTCAAGGCGGGTATCATCAAGGGATACAGCGACGGTACCTTCAAGCCTGACGCCAGGGTGACGCGCGAAGAGATGGCGACTATGCTGGTAAGGGCGCTCGGCAAGGCCGGCGTGAACACGGCGGTGAACGCGGCAGACATTGAGGCGCTCTCGAAGTTCGCCGACAGGAACAAGATATCCGGATGGGCGGCCGAAGCTGCGGCGTACACCGCAAAGACAGGTATCCTGAACGGCAGGACCGCGACCACGTTCGTGCCGCAGGGCACCGGCACGAGGGCCGAAGCCGCGGTCATGATGAAGCGGTTCATGGCCAATACCGGCCAGATCTAACCCAAGAACCCGACTGATAGGCAACTGATAAGTCTCGAACGAGACACCGGGGGTCCCGCGGCAGAGGCGGGGCCCCCGAGTCTTCATCCAGCGGGATTGCTGGTGGCAGGCAATTCCACTGGAGATCCGCCCAGTACCAGCCTGGGAAGGGAAATTGTGGCCGGGATAGGAGGAATTGCCGCTTCCAACGGTGAATTCGCAGCATGTTTCCCCACTTCGCCGGACCAGGACGAACCCGGGTAGTTGAGGCTAACGAACTTCCTGGTAGGGCGCGATCTTGAAAGGATGGCGATAGGCGATTGGTTTCCGAAGGGACGGGGCGGAGGCTCAATCTGAGCCTCGAACCCGTCACTGGACCATTCATATTCCTCCTGCTGATATTGGGCTCGCTGGCCAGAGGGCTGTTTTTCCAGACAGACCTACTGCAGTTCCAGATAGCCGTTGTAGTGATATTCGCCCTCGAATGGCTCGACCGGATGGCCCGGGGCGATGGGACGATCCTGGCGGGCTGGGAGGATGCGCTTCCACTCCTTCTCGGGCTGGCGTACTGTGCAAGTCTTGCCGTCGCGGTGGACAAGCGAGCGGGGGCGAGCGAAGCCCTGAAGTACCTGACGCTTTTCATGGTCTACTGGGTCGTGTCGCGATTGGCGTACACCAGGGCGTGGGCCGTGCGGTTCGCGAACCTGGTCGTTTTCATCGGTGTGCTGCTTTCGGTTATCGGCCTTGGGGCAGCGGTCGGGCTGATAGACTTCCCCGGTGCCTTCGTCCGGGGTGAAATCCTGTCCACGTTCCAGTACTCCAATGCCCTTGCGGGTTTCCTCGCGGCCGCGTGTGTCATAATTCTTGCGTTGTGGGGCCCCAGGCCCAGGCCCAGCCCCAGGCCCAGGGCGGCCGGTCAGGGGCAGCGCGGAGGCGAGCAGCCCCAGCAGCTCGATTATGAGGTGTCGTGGCTCGCCGAGGCCTGGTACGCCTTCGCGTTTGTGCTGTGCGCGGTTGTCCTGCTGTCGACCAGGTCCAGGGGTTCGTGGGTGCTCCTGCCCGTCGCTGGGGCAATAGCCCTGTGGGGGCTCCCAACGGGACAGCGGTTTCAGGCAAGCCTCAGGGCCTCCGCGGGGGTTGTAGCCACGCTCGTAATCCTGCGGCGGATCGACGGGATCATTGCAGCCGCCAATAAGGCGGCTTCCGGTGCGGCGCCGGCGACTCCCGGCGTCGTAGACAAACCGGTTGCGCAGGTTGCGGCGTTCAGAATCGCAGCATACGTCGGCATCGCGACCCTGGCGGTCCTCGCCGGGGTCGTGGCCCTTCGCATGCTCGCAGCGGCGCTGAGGAGGGCCAACACGGCGCCCGAAACGCAGCGTGTGGCCAGGGTAGTGCTCACGACCTGGGCCATCGGAGTGACGGTATGGTACGCGGTCTATGCCGGCTCTGCATATCCGAGTGCAGCGCGGGGGTTCTTCACTCCGCACACCGCGGCGGAGTTAGAAAGTATTGACGTAGGCGCACAAGGCCTCGTGGCCCGGGAGTTGTTCTGGTCAGATGCCATCCGGATCGTGCGGGACCGCCCGCTGCTCGGTGCGGGCGGCGGCGGATGGAACGCGCTCTACCATATCTACCAGAGAAAGCTCTATTCATCGGCCCTCGTCCACAGCCACCCACTCGAGGTGGCGGTGGAGACCGGCGTTCCCGGCTTCCTGATATACACAGCGATGTGGGTCGTCATGGTACGAAACGCGTGGGCACTGTGGCGCAGGAGGTCGGTCGCGGAGGCGTATGGGGAACTAGACTCCGATACTGAAGCCGCGTGGGCGGCGTGCCTGCCCGCGTTTTCTGGAGCCGTCGCGATGGGACTTCACTCTGCCATGGACTTCGACTTCTCACTCGCGGCCATCGCCGCAGTGGCGTGGGGGCTGATGGCGTGCGTCAACGGCGTGGCGCGAACGGCGCAGCCACGCGGGGCGAACGGCGCGAACAACGCCACCGGGGCGAACGGCGCGAACAGCGCGCACGGCCCTGACGCGGCGGGTCCCGTCGTCAGGACGCGCTCGCTGCTCGTGCAGGGGATTGTCGGGCTCGCCGTGTGTGCCGTGGTGTTCACTCCTACTCTGAGGTTAACCGAGGCTAGCGCGAAGGGCACGTCAGCGGCCAGGGCGATGATATCGGGTGACTACGCCGCGGCCGACAAGCTTTACCGCGAAGCCATCCGGCTTGACCCGTTTACCGCTTCATACTGGATCGATCTCGCGCAGCTCTCGCTCGCGAGCTATACCGTTGACGCACAGCCGTGGCGCCTGGAGCAGGTGAGGGATTACTGCGACAGGGCCGTCAAAGTCCAGCCGTCGAACCTCGCGGCGAGGATCCGCGCGACGGAGATCCTGTCGTCGATGGGGGACCTCGACAGGGCCCTGCGTCTTGCCGTGGATACGACGAAGTGGATTCCGCGTGATGTCCGCGTGTACGAAGGCCTGGCGAGGGTCTACGTGACCATGGCGGTGCGGGCACTGGGCGCCGGAGACAGGGCGGCAGGACGGGAGTACGCGGGAAAGGCGCGCGAAATCGTTCCCGCGGCAGCTCAATCCATCAACCCTAACCCCGGCCCGAAAATCCCGGAAGCACTGGTACAACTTGCCGAGACTCCACCAATGGGTTATGCTGTTGGACAGGCATCCCTCTTTCTGGGTGATTATGCAGAGGCTGCTAGAATGTTCGAGAAAGCGGCGCGGCTGAAAAGCATTCAGGCGGACGCCCAGGTCTGGCTGGGTGTGTCGTACGAGATGGCGGGCGACACCGCCCGCGCGAAGAGGGTCCTGAACTCGGCAAGGACGGCGCTGGGTGCTAACCTCTTTGACTTGCGTTACAGAGAGATCAGGAGCCTTGCCGGCGCCCTACGGTAACAGGACGGCGGCCCCGCCGGCCCCTCCGGCGGCCGAACCAGTAAGGGGCGCGTGTGGAGACCGGTAACCGGCTTTCATGGATGCGCGGGTGCGTCGAAGGGGGTACAGCAGTTGCAGGAAGTCCCTGAGATGATGGATACGATAGACCTCAGACAATACGTCGCCATACTCCGGAAGTGGCGCTGGGTCGTGGTTTTGATTACGATCATGAGCATGGCGACTGCGGGTGTAGTGTCGTTCTTCGTCCTTCCGCCCGTTTACGAGACCAAGGTGACCATGCTGGTGAGCCAGCCCGCCGCCCAGCGGCCCGTGCGGCAGGAGACCGGCGTCGAGGAAGTCGCCAGCGCAATCTCGAGACTCCCCGAAATGACGCTGAACACGTACGTCGGCCAGGTACTGAGCCCGTACTTCCTCGACCAGGTAGCCACCTCCATGAAGTTCGACAAAACGATCGTGGGCGCCAAGGAGCTCGCCACCATGATGGACGCCCGCGTGATCAAGGATACGAATCTCATCGAAGTCAGGGTCAGGAACACCGATCGCGTTCTCGCGGCCGACATTGCGAACACCATGGCGCGTGAATTCCTCGAGTTCATATCCAAGAACGTCCAGGACCAGATGGGCAAATCGGTCAGGTTCCTCCAGGACCAGATCGCTCTGGTCAAGAAAGACCTCGACGCTGCCAATAACAAGATGAAGAACCTCAAGACCGAGTCGTCGTCGATCGAGATTCTGCAGAACGAGGTCAACGCGAGGTTCGATATGCTGGCGAAGGCGAGGGAACAGCTCGCCAACGCAAAGGCGGAGCAGGCGCTGACCGCCGCCGGCTATGAGAAAGCGAAGCAGATCCTCGACGACTTCAAGAAGGATAAGGAACTCATGGGGATCCCCATGACTGACGACAAGGAGACCAGGGCCAGGGTTGCGGGACTCGAGCAAATCGTCAACACCAAAGACGTCGAACTCGCGCAGAAGAACGCGCAGGTGGCCGCGATCGAGGAGCGGGTCGCCCAGGTGAGCCTTGAGGTCGAGCAAATCCAGCGGCAGCTCGTTTACAAGAAAACGGAATACGAGCAGCTTGACAAGCAGATCCAGCAGCTCGAGGAGACATACAAGGTCCTGTCGGAACGCATACTTCAGGCGCAGATGGCGCGGTCGCTGAACATGGGCGAGGCGAACATCTCGGTGGTGTCGCCCGCGCTGATACCGACGACCCCGGTCCGGCCGAACAAGAAGCTGAACGTGGCAGTGGCAGGGGTGTTGGGCATCTTCCTTTCGCTGGGCCTCGTATTCGTTCTCGAGTACCTGGATAACACGATGAAGAACCCCGACGACGTGAGAAAGCACCTGGGATTGCCCACTCTCGGCAACATCCCGGTTATCGAATAGGAGCGACTGCCCATGGTGAAGCCAGGCTTCCTCAATGGAAAAAGGGAACCGAAGGACAGGCTGATCACGAAAACACACCCGCGCTCGCCGATATCCGAGGCGTTCAGGGCGCTCAGGACGTCTTTGCGGTTCGCGGACATCAGTCAGAGTATGAAGATGATCCTCGTCACGAGTCCCGGACCGTTCGAGGGGAAGTCGACCATCATGTCCAACCTCGCGGTCGCGATGGCCCAGGCTGAAAAGCGCGTGCTGGCCATCGACGCAGACCTCCGGAAGCCGATACTCCACAGGATATTCGAGACAGAGCAGCAACCCGGTCTCACCAACATCCTGGTTGGGGACTGTCCAGTTGAATCCGGGATACAGTCCAGCGGCATGGACCACCTCGACATCATCGCGTCGGGTCCCATACCCCCGAACCCGTCGGAGATCCTCGGCACGGAAGCCACCCGGGACATCTTCGCCAGGCTCAAATCAATGTACGACTACGTGATCGTGGACTCGCCGCCGGTGATGGCAGTGACCGACGCAGTCGTGATGTCTTCCATGGTGGACGCGGTAATCCTCGTGATGCGCGCCGGCGTCACCCGTATTGAATCTGCCGTAACCGCGAGGAACGTGATAGAGAACGCCAAGGGCAAGATCCTGGGCGCCGTCCTGAACGAAGTCCGGCACTCGGCTGACGGCTACCATTATTACTACTATTACGGCCGGTCGAAAGGCGAGAAATGAACCGCGACCCCGCTCACACCTGCGGTATCCCCTTAGTGGACGTTCACTGCCACATCCTGCCAGGGCTCGACGACGGACCCCGCAAC
Organism: Bacillota bacterium; assembly: GCA_013178305.1. NCBI lineage: Bacteria > Bacillati > Bacillota > Bacillota bacterium. The sequence goes on from JABLXB010000003.1 coordinate 178,435, forward strand.
GCAACGGAGGCGCTCGAAATGGCCAGGGCTGCGGCCATCGCCGGGTTCAAGGCGATAGTCGCAACGCCGCACGTGATGGCCGGGGTGTTCGACGGGACGCCCACCAGTATCACTGAGGCCGTATCGACCCTGCAGGCGAGGTGCGATGAATCCGGCGCAGAGATCGTGCTCCTCCCGGGATCCGAGGTCTACCTGGATGAGAGGACACCATCGCTGCTTAAGGGTGGCGACCTGGTTCCGGTGGGTCGCAGCGGGAAGTACCTGCTGATTGAATTGCCACAGCACGACATGCCGCACTATACACGCGAACTTCTCTTCAGGATCTCTCTCGCAGGTTACACTCCAATTCTCGCGCATCCGGAGCGCAACGCGGCCCTGAGAGACAACCAGGCTATCGCCAACGAACTTGCTGATGCCGGCGCACTGCTCCAGCTCAACGCAGGCAGCCTGTTGGGCGTGTATGGCCGGCGGGTGAAGCAGGCTGCCGAACGATGGTTGGCCGGGGGCCTCTACTCAGCAATCGGTTCAGACTGGCACAGCCCCAGCGAACCGAACAGCCTGGTCGAGGTGCTCAGATCCAGGTTCGCGGGCATCGAGCGACTTCTGGCAGGTAACGTTCGAATAGCAGGCGATATCACCCCTCAGGGGCGATGTCGAGACCGGGGGTCAGGTGGTAAGATCCGGGGGCGAACGCTGTAGGGTAATTCACAATTAGCACAGTCTTAATGGCAATTGTGTTGAATTTTCCGGCGTTTTGGTATATCTTGGAGTGTACCGGACAGGTTTCCAGTCCCTGACGCCGCTATCGTATGGGGGTCGGGTCAAATGGCAATTGAAGTCAACGGCAAGCTGAATACGTTGAGGCGCAGGTCCGCGTTGGCGCTGGCGGACCTGGTGTTTTTCAATATGGGAGTCCTCCTTGGACTCGCTGCTCGCTTTGAAGGTAGCGTACCGCTCCAGTACATACGCCAGTACGTTGGACCACTCGGGCTGGTCCAGTCCGCTCTCGTAGCTGTGTCGTACGCAGCAAGTCGCCTGTACAGCAGCATCATCCGGTATTCCAGCATAGACGAGGCGCTGAGCCTGGCCAAGGGTGTCACGGTTTCGGTCGTCACCTTCATCGGGTTAATCACCTTCTTCCCTCCGGCGCGGGGGTTCCCGCGTAGCGTCCCGTTCGTCGCCGCAAGCGCAAGCTTCCTTCTGTCGGGCGGTATTAGAATCCTCGCGAGGATGTATCTCAGCGACACCTGGCCCTGGGTCAGGGCGAACCGTTCGTGCGCTGTCAGGAGGGTAATCCTGGTCGGCGCCGGCGACGCGGGCGCGATGGTGGTGCGCGAGCTCAAGGGACGCCTGAAGAATGAATACGACCTCGTGGGCCTGGTGGACGATGACGGACGGAAACAGGGGATGCGCCTGAACGGAGTACCTGTACTCGGTGAGATTTCGCAAATCCCCGACCTGCTCAGGCGTTACGCCGTGGAGGAAGTGATCGTGGCGATCCCGTCGGCCAGCGGTTCGGTCATCCGCCGGGTGTTCGCACTGTGCGAGGGTGCCGGCGTCAAGATGAAGACGGTCCCCGGGCTCTACGAGATTATCAACGGGAATGTCAAGGTGGGCGAGATACGCGACGTCGACGTCGAGGACCTGCTTGGCAGGGAACCAGTGAACCTGAACATGCAGCAGATCTCGGGGTACATACAGGGGAAGTGCGTACTGGTGACCGGGGCTGGCGGCTCGATCGGCTCCGAGATTTGTCGCCAGATTGCCAAATTCCGGCCGGCCAAGATCGTACTGTTCGACCACGACGAGAACTCGATTTTCGAGCTCTCGCACGAGGTCGGATTCAGGTTCCCGGCGGTGAACCTCGCGATTGTGGTAGGCGACGTGAGGGATATCCACAAGGTCCACGCGACCTTTGAGGAGTACAAACCCGGTGTCGTCTTTCATGCCGCGGCGCACAAGCATGTGCCGCTGATGGAGGAACACCCGGAGCAGGCAGTCAAGACCAATGTATTCGGCACGCTCAACGTGGCGCTCGCCGCCTGGCGCGGCAGGACCGACCGGTTTGTGCTGATATCCACCGACAAGGCCGTAAACCCCACCAGCGTGATGGGGGCCACCAAGGCCGTCGCCGAGCATATCGTCGTGACGCTGGACAAAGGCTGGCATCCTGTTGAGGGTCTCGGCAACGGAGAGCGGCGAACGAAGTTCATGGCTGTCCGCTTCGGGAACGTCCTCGGCAGCCGCGGCAGCGTCATACCCTTGTTCAAGGAGCAGATCGCCCGCGGCGGGCCGGTGACGGTCACGCACCCCGAGATGAAGAGGTACTTCATGACCATACCCGAGGCTGTACAGCTTGTCATCCAGTCGGGCGCCCTGGGGGATGGGCGGGAGGTCTTCGTGCTGGATATGGGCGACCCCGTACGGATAGTGGACCTGGCTGAGACGCTGATCCGGCTATCCGGATTGGAGCCGGGCAAAGACATCACGGTGGAGTTCAGCGGGATGCGGAACGGCGAGAAACTCTTTGAGGAGATCTTTTCTGATGAGGAGAAATTCGAGCGTACGGCTCACCCGAAGATATTCGTGGCCAAGGACTGTGTAGTCGATGCGGACAAGCTTCGCGATAGCCTGTCACGGCTGGAGAAGTTCTCGTTTGACGGTGGAAGGGGACCGAAGGACACGATCAAGTGGATCCTCAAGGAACTCATCCCTACGTATAACCCGTGGTCGGTTGACAGCTCCCGTGCCTCTCGCCCCGGTGAACCACGGGGGCCCCAGGCTGAAACCCCTCAGAGTGAACCGGGCAAGGCCAGGCGCCAGCGCCTGGCTCGAGACCCGGGGATGACCGCATAAGCCACCAGTGGAGGTTGCGGCAGGTGGACAAGCATTTGGACACACGTGCTATACATAGCCGGGCCTATGTCGAAGAAGGCGTGAGCCTGGGCGGGGACGTCGAAATCGGGCCTAATGCCGTGGTCTATTCAGGAACCGTCCTGGGTGACGGCGTCAAGGTTGGCCCCAATGCAGTCCTTGGACAGAGGCCGACGAAGGCTAAGTCCAGCACCCTGAAGGTTTCAGGAGACCTTGGCGGGCTCAGAGTCGGTTCAGGAACGGTCATTGGGGCCGGGGCGATAGTCTATGCGGGCACTACCATAGGAAACGACTGTTTCATAGCCGATTCAGCGCAGGTGCGTGAGCGCTGCACGATAGGAAGCCGTGTCATCGTCGGTCACGCCGGTACTGTGGAGAACGACTGCCGGGTTGGCGACCGGACCCGCATTCAGACCGGGGCCTATATTACGGCCCATTCGGTCCTTGAAGAGGACGTGTTCGTGGCCCCCATGGTGACCACCACCAACGACAACTACATGGGACGCACCGAGGTGAGGTTCTCCAGGACCAAAGGGGTCGCTGCGAAGAGGGGCTCGAGGATAGGCGGCAACGCGGTGATATTGCCGGGCGTGACCGTGGGCGAGGAGGCCATGGTGGCGGCGGGCAGCGTCGTCACCAGGGACGTGCCGCCTTATACCAGGGTGATGGGGGTTCCCGCCAGGCCTGCGGGGGATGTCCCGGAGGAGCAGATCCTCTATCCCAGGGGCGGCGCAGGGACGCGCGGGTGAACTGATGGAATCCGTACGGTTTGGGGTCATAGGGTGTGGCGCCATAGCGAAAAGGCACGCGGAGGCCATCTCCGGGATACCGGAGGCGAGGCTCGTGGCGTGCTTCGACGTGGTTGAGGATAACGCGAGGGTGTTCGCCTCGAGGTACGGGGGTAGGGTGTGTGGCGACTACCGCGGCCTCCTGGATGACCCGGAGGTAGACGCTGTGATAGTGGCGACGCCCAGCGGCCTTCACGCGTGCCTGGGGATGGAGGCGCTCGATTCGGGAAAGCACGTGCTCGTCGAAAAGCCCCTTGCGCTGAGCCCGGTCGAGGTGCGGCGACTCATCGAAAAGGCGAACGAGGCTGGCAGGTGTCTCGGCACTGTGCACCCCAACAGGTACTACCCGGCGAGCCGGATGGTCCACTCTGCAGTCCAGGAGGGCCGGCTGGGGAGGCTGAGTCACGGGGTGGCGACGGTGCGGCTGAACAGGACCCAGGCCTACTACGACGAAGCGCCGTGGCGCAAGTCGCGGGATTTAGACGGCGGGGTGCTGTTCAACCAGGCGTGGCATGCGATGGACATGCTCGTCTGGCTGATGGGACCCGTGAGCGACGCACACAAAGTGGCTGCATGCAGGGCGCACGAGATGGAGGCTGAGGACGTCGCCATCCTGACGATGAGGTTCGAGAGCGGCGCGCTGGGGCTTGTCGAGGCCACAACCAACATCTACCCGAAGAACCTGGAGCAGAGCATCGCGGTGTTTGGAGAGACGGGCGCAATAATCCTCGGCGGCTCGAGAGTGGACGCGATTAGGCTGTGGAGACTGCCCGATGACGACGAAAAGGCAGTGCTCGATCGATTCGGGGAGTCCGCCCCGCCAGGTCTCGGCCCGGGGTGGGCCCACGCCCAGGCGGTGCTGGAGTTCGTGCGGCAGGTTCGCTCGGGCGAGACGGGGGCCTCGGATGAGGCCAGGACGGCGGTTGAACTTGCGCGCCTGGCGAGCGGGTGGGGTATGGCTCCCTGAGGCATCGCTCGCTGAGGGTTACCTCTTCAAAGTGGACAGACCGGGGCGGACAGAAAGGGGAACTTGAATTGAAGGTACCGGCGTTCGACCTGACGGAACAGAACAGGTGCCTGCGGGCGAAGCTCATGGAGGCGATCGGCGAGGCCGTGGACAGCGGCCACTTCATCCTCGGCGAGCCGGTGGCGGAGTTCGAGGCGGGGCTCGCGAGGCTGTGCGGCGTCCGGCACGCGGTCGGCGTCGCCAACGGGAGCGACGCGCTGTATCTCGCGCTGGCCGCGTGCCGCATCGGCCCGGGGGACGAGGTAATAACCACCCCGTTCACGTTCTTCGCCACGGCGGGTGCTGTTGCCCGCGCTGGGGCGACGCCGGTCTTTGCAGACATAGATCCCGTGACGTACAACATCGACCCCGCGGAAATCGAGAAGAGGGTCGGACCGCGGACGAAGGCCATCATCCCCGTGCACCTGTACGGGCACCCCGCGGACATGGACCCGATCTGCGAGGTGGCCAGGCGGAACGGGCTGAAGGTCATCGAGGATGCGGCCCAGGCCATCGGGGCGGAGTACCACGAGCGGAAGGTGGGGAGCCTCGGGGACCTGGCGTGCATCAGCTTCTTCCCCACGAAGAACCTGGGGGCGTTCGGCGACGCCGGCGCGGTGGTCACGGACGACGACGAGCTTGCGGAGAGGCTCCGGATGCTCCGCGTCCACGGGAGCCGGCAGAGATACTACCACGAGATGCTGGGGATAAACAGCAGGCTGGATACGCTGCAGGCGAGGATCCTGAGTCTGAAGATGAAGCACCTCGGCGAGTGGACGGAGAAAAGGCGCGCCATCGCGACGGCGTATGCGGAGAGGCTTGCGCCGCTCCTGGAGCCGGGGTTGCAGTCCTCGGACGCGGGGGCCTCGGGCGCCTCGGGTGCTGCTCACCCGGGCGCGGCGGCGGGCTGGCTCTTGCGCCTGCCGTCGGAGACGGAAGGATGCAAGCACGTGTACCACCAGTACACGATAGCGGCGAGAGACCGCGACAAGCTGAAGGCTTACCTCGCGGAAAAGGGGATAGGCAGCACCGTGTACTACCCGCTGCCGCTACACCTGCAGAAGGCCTTCGCGGGCCTGGGGTACCGGAATGGGGATTTCCCCGTGGCGGAGCGGGCGGCGGAGGGCGTGCTGTCCTTGCCGGTGTACCCGGAGATGACTGCGGAGCAGGTCGAATACGTGGCGGATGCGCTGGCGCAGTTCAAATGAGGGGATTCAATATGGAGAGTACAGTGGTTGAGGCGGGTGCCGTTGCGGCGGGTGCAGCTGCAGCGAATGCGGTTGAGGCGAGGGGCGCCACCGCCGAGATGCTGAAAGAGAAGATACGCGCGAAGGCCGCGGTCGTGGCCGTGGTGGGGGCCGGGTACGTGGGGCTGCCGCTTGCCGTGGAGAAGGCGAAGGTGGGCTTCCGCGTGTGGTGCATCGACCGCAACCCCCGTAGAGTGGAGATGCTGAACCGCGGCGAGAACTACATCCTCGACGTGAAGCCGGACGAGCTCGCGAGCCTGGTCGGCCAGGGGAGAATTAGGGCAACGACGGAGTTCGACGCGCTGGACGAGTGCGACGTGGTGATAATCTGCGTGCCGACGCCGCTCACGGTGAACAGGGAGCCGGACCTCCAGTACGTGGTGCACGTGGCGGACAAGATTGGTGAGCGATTGCGGCGGGGTCAGCTCGTATCGCTGGAGAGCACGACGTACCCCGGGACGACGCAGGAGGTAGTGCTGCCGAGGCTCGAGAGAAGCGGCCTCAAGGTGGGGGAGGATTTCTTCCTGGCGTTTTCGCCGGAGAGGGTGGACCCCGGGAACGCGAGGTACACGACGCAGAACACGAACAAGCTGGTGGGCGGGGTGACGCCGGCGTGCCTGGACGTGGCCTCCACGTTCTACTCCCAGACGATATTGAAGGTCATACCGGTATCATCGCCCGCGGTGGCCGAGATGGCGAAGGTGTTCGAGAACACGTACCGCGCGGTGAACATAGCCCTCGTGAACGAGATGGCCCTGTTGTGCGACCGTATGGGCCTGAGCGTGTGGGAAGTGCTGGACGCCGCGTTCACGAAGCCGTTCGGGATCCAGCCGTTCTACCCGGGCCCGGGGGTGGGCGGGCACTGCATCCCGATAGACCCGTTCTACCTGACGTGGAAGGCAAGGGAGTACGACTTCTCGACCAGGTTCATTGAACTGGCGGGCGAGATAAACCTGAGGATGCCGTATTTCGTGGTGGAGAAGGCGGCGAGGATCCTCGGGACTCAGAGGAAGTCGCTTCGCGGAGCCAAGGTGCTCATTCTGGGCGTGGCATACAAGAAGGACATACCTGATGAGCGGGAGTCGCCTGCGCTGAAGGTCATCCAGATCCTCCTGAAAGAGGGGGCCGAGGTTTCGTACCACGACCCGTACATACCGCAGATAGAGGTGACGAACGGTGACTACGGCCCTGCGGCGAAGACGGTCAGGCTTTGGTCGGTGCCGCTGGAGGACGAGGTGCTGCGGGGTGCGGACATGGTGATCATCACGACGGACCACTCTTGCGTGGACTATGCGCGGGTGGTGGAGCAGGCGCAGGCGGTGCTGGATGTGAGGAATGCCACTCGTGAGGTAGAGTCGAGTTGCAGGGGGCACGGCACCCTCTGGAGATTATAGCCGAAAGTCTTTACGGATCCCCCTGGGAACCTGGATCATTTGCTGTCAAGTCGAGATCGAGGAGAAGTCCATGAATCAGATTTGTTGTAACCGTGTTGTACACGTCACGAGCACGCATGGGCCGACGGATGGGCGAATCTACTTTCGCGAATGTAGGGCTTTGCGGCGAGCAGGCATGAAAGTGTGTGTCGTTGCTCGTGTTGCACCAGTCAGCAAATTGGACGATGGGATAGACTTTGTCGAGTTCCCGCGGGACTTCACCCGAGTTGGTGTGCTGACTCGGCCAGACCGAGTTGCCCGCTTCCTCAGGGGACTGGAAGCGGACGTCTACCATTTTCATGACCCAGATCTGTTACCAGTGGCAGGGCTAATGAGTTCGCGCGATAGCATCATCATCTATGATTGCCATGAATGGTATCAACAGGTGTTCCCGCACAAAGGGTATCGCCCGTTGTTAGCCAAAGGCGCAGCAATCGGGCTCTCGCTTGTTGAGCGGATTGTGATACCCAGACTGGATGCTGTAATCGTTCCTACAGAAGAACTCGCCCGGGTTTATAAAACGCTTGCGAAAACAGTTGTCTCTATCCGCAATTTTGCCCCTGTGGATGGATGGACGACTTGCACGGAGTCTGGGGAGAAGACTTGGGATCTGATACACACAGGGACGGTGTCCCGGCCCAGACTGGAGGTCATGTTGGACATCGCTAGGTCAATCAGGGATACAGGCCGTAGCATCAAGTTCTGTCTTTTGGGAGTTTCGGATGAGGTCAGGTCCTGGGTGAACAGCGATGCAAAGGCTAGGAGCCTGGTGGACTGTGTTGGCAGGGTGAGTGAGACGGAGGTGCCGGGATTTCTTGAGCGGTCGAGGATTGGGATCAACTATCATCCGTACCAACAACGGTTCATGGTAGCCATACCGATGAAAGTATTCGAGTACATGCGCCACGGCTTGCCTTTTGTCTCCACAGCGTTGCCACCTCTGAAGAGGCTTCTTGGTGATTCAGGTACTGGCCTACTAGTAGAAGAAAACACAGTGCCGTCGTTCGTGGCTGCGATTACCAGCTTGCTGGATGATCAAGTTGGAACTGCACAGATGGGACAGAGAGGGCGGGAACTGATTACCCGCGAGTACAACTGGGAGCGGGAGTCTGTCAAGCTTGTCGGACTCTATCGGCAGCTCCTGGGCAAAAGGGGTCTTGCAGTTGCGTAGGCTTATTATCAATGCAGATGGGTTGGGCTTCAGCCCGGGCGTAAACAGAGGGATCCGTGAGACGGCCGCATTTGGGCTTGTCAAGAGCACGAGCGCGCTTGTGAATTTTGAAGCAGCCGAAGAAATTCCGCAATTTGCACGAGACTTTCCCATGGTTTCAATTGGAATCCACCTAAACCTTACTGTCGGTCGACCTGTCGCAGAGCCCAGTAGAGTCCGCTCTCTTATTGATCCGCAGAGCGGAGAGTTCTACGGAAACAGACTGCCATTCTTGCTGATGAGCGGCCGGGTCAAATGGAACGAGATTTGTCTTGAGTTGGAATCACAGGTTAAGAAGATGATTGATTTCGGGATACAGATCACCCATGTTGACGGTCACCAGAACAAACACCTTTATCCCCCGTTGTTTTTCGCTGTTCTAGAGACGGCCAAGAAGTATGGCATTAAGCGCATACGAAGCCACAGGCGGTTCTTGACCGGGAGTCCGCGACAGAAATTGAACTATTACGTTGCACATCCTCAGCGACTCGCAACGCACATGGCTGGGCGAGTGCTCACCGATTATGCTCGCGTCAAAGGCTTAAGGTGCGCTGACAGACTGATTAGTCCTGGATACGCGGACTCGTCCAGGAAGTACTTGCTCAGCTCTTGGATGGAGTTGGCCAAGATCCTTCCCAGTGGAACCAGTGAGATATACTGTCATCCGGCTTACCCTGACGACATTTTGCGGCGGTACGCTACCTATGTGGAAGAAAGACGAATCGAGGTTGAAGTATTGACCAGTGAGGAATTGCGGGCTAGTTTTGCTATGGCGAACATCGAGATTATATCTTTCTATGACCTTTGAAGGAGATCTTTAGTCATGGGTTTGCTTGTTGCGGGCGATGTGATGCTATCACGGAACGTCAGGCACCGAATAGCGGGGATCGCTGCGAGCCTTCAGGCCTTGAAGTCCAGTTTTCCAGGATGCGCTTTGGTGGCGAATCTTGAGTCTCCCGTTTGTACAGCTCCGTTACGTTATCAGAATGGCTTCCGAGCTGATCCTGGGGAGTGCAAGGAAATCCTACGAATGTTTGACGTGCTATCCGTAGCCAACAACCATGCGATGGATTGTGGTGTTGAAGGGCTTGAGGAGACGGTTGCCTTTCTCAAGGGACTTGGTATCCAGGTGGTTGGATATCGCGGGTCCGAAGGAAAGCAAAATGGCGCAGTCATCACGATTGGTGACACTAAGGTTGGAATAGTCGGTTATGTGGAGAGGGCGCTGTTGGTAGAAGAACCTCCTTCGATTCTGGCGACGTGTTCTGACCTCAGTCTAGTCCAGAAAGAAATCGGTAGTATTCGCGAACAGTCAGATATCACGGTGTGTATATTGCATGCAGGCAGCGAGATGACGAGATTCCCCAGCAAGGCTGAGAGGGCGTTGCCCCGGAGGTTGGTCGAGATGGGGGTGACAGTGGTTATCCGTTCCCATGCTCATGTCATCCAAGGATGTGAAAGGCTCGAGTCGTCGCTGGTGTTGTATGGATTGGGGGATTTCATCTTTGATAGCAGTGTGCGAAGAAGGCGCACGGGGGCTCTTGCACACATTACGGTGGAGGACTCTCGTATCAGCGTAAGACATGTTCTCGTCCGAAGGGACACGGATCATAATCCCCTAATAAGTGGAAGCTATGGTGACCTTCCGTCTGTGCCAGACTCGTGGCAGAAGCCGAGACAGATTATAGATAGGCTCACGTATTACTGTGAACGTACAGCCGACCTGATATCGACATATGGAATGCGAGGAGTGGCCTACGTAATACGCCGAATAGCGCGCGCAATGATGAGTGGTTTCCGGCTAAGATCAAGCGGCAGGGAGGGCCTGACACGGTTTCGGATATAGCAGTTGTTGTTTCAAGACCTGTAGCGTACGGGAGAGAGTTCGGGACTTGGTCGGTGCCACCATTCCGTCTGTTGCCAGGTCAAAAGCCCTCAGCTTGGTTGCGGGTTGGGGCCATATGTGGTGGCATATGCCCCTGCGTCCGCGATTCTGCTAGCAGGCAAACGCCTGACTCGAACGAATCTTCGATAATTGGTGTTGGGCCCGGGAAGGTGATGGATTGGTCATGTATACTCTGGTTCTGTCGCACGATCTGGATTTCTGGTCAGTGTGGGAAACGGGATTTCTTGGGCGGCGTCACTTGTCATTCATGAAGCGATGTGTGATAGATAACTTCCCGAGAATTGGCAGGGATTTGAACCCCATGCAATATGGTCATGGTGTTCTTTCTGCAGTTAGAACGCTCTTGAGAATCGCCCCAGACCCGTGGATAAGGAGCTTCCACCGCATGATCGAAATCGAGCAACAACGTGGACTGAGATCCACAGTATTCGTTATTCCCTTTAGGGAAGATCCTGGTCTAGATCCAAATGGCACCCCATCGCCGCGCGCAAGGGCAGCGTTATATGATGCTTCATGCCTTGCGCCTCTTCTGCGCGCAATCGAGAAACAAGGCTGGGAAATTGGAGTTCATGGGCTGAAAGGGCATTTGTCCAGTCAAAGTGCGCGCTCGGAACGGGAGGCGATCGAGTCGTTGGGTGTCAAAGTGTGGGGTCATCGCAGTCACTGGCTGATTACCTCGCCGCTTCTTTACTGGAACTTGATTGAGGCCGGATATGCGTATGATTCCTCAACCCGGGTTTCGGACGGCTGCAAAGGTCGGGATGTAGTTCATGTGGCTGATCGGTGCCTGGTAGTTCTTCCGATAGCCGTTCAGGACAAAGATGTCTTAGCGAACCAAAACATGGAGATTGCGTGGTCTGAGATCAAGAAGCGGCTTGACAAAGCACGCGCAGAAGAGGACACCGTGACCGTCTTAGTCCATACGAATCATTTTGGCCCACCAAGGTTCTGGGGTGACTTGTATGAGCGAATGCTCGACTACGCCTTGGGGCAGGGTGCGGCCATTTGCCGGGCCATCGACGCAGTCCAAGACGCGAATACCTAGACTGGAGGTGTTTGCTTGTTTACAGGTGCTGTGGACGGTCTATCTACTGTCCTGCGGGTGTTGGTTGCGACTGCCGTGGGGTGTGTTGCTGGAGTGGCGGCGACTGGGACGACAGGCGCTTTCCTGTTGGTGCTGCCAGCTATTGCCGTTCCGCTAGTGTGGCCATGTGTGTCTCTCGCGGGAATGCTAACGGCTGGATTGTACAAGGCCGACCCGCGCGTAACGGTTCCAGGGGGATTTGATCTCACGCTACTTTTCGCCCTATCTCTTGTATTGGTCCTGCTCGTTGAAGTCCTCAAGTCCAGGAACGTTCTTCGCAGACTATGGCAAGAACGTGTTTTTCTCGCCTCATGGGCCATATTCCTCATGATCTTGTCCTTGGGCCTTACTAGGACTCCGAGTCCGGAATACGGATATGCCAAAGCGCTGCATTTTGTCGTGATAGGTGGGCTGGCGGTACTGGTTCCACTGATCTGGGAAAACCGTCAGACGGAGCTTTTTTACAGGGTCTTGTTTGGGCTTTCACTGGCTATGGCTCTCGATGCGTTGTCACGCATGGGCGAGGGGAGATACCATCTAACGGCGTTTTCGTCGAACTATCTTGGGCTGGCCCGTCAATCCGGCTATGGATTGCTCATTGGCACACTGTACTTGCTTCCCAAGCAGCGGACGAGTATGGGAAGAGCACTGGTCATGATTCTGAATGTCCCTTTGGCCTTTGCTTTGTTGGCAGCGGGGGGGCGGGGCCCGGTTGTCTCTTGCTTGATAGCCTTGAGCTACCTGTTCCCATATGACGCTGTGCTGTCCCGCGTTGCAACGGGGCAACTGAGAATCAGACGTCTCGCGGGAGCACTGTTGGTCCTAGTTCTTATTGGTGTTCTGACGGTCCTGATTGTAGTCTCACCACGAGGATTGTTTGACGTGCTCCGATCGCGCTTCTCCTTGGCGCTCGGGCCGGACGTCGGGAGTTCCACTCTGACTCGGCTCGACTACTGGAAGTTGGCCTCCTCGTTGTTCATACAGAATCCAGTTATGGGCGTGGGAACAGGGGGCTTTTCTCGCTGGGCTGTAGGCTCGGATGCCCATGAATACCCACACAATCTGTTTCTCGAGATTGCGAGCGAGTTGGGTATTGTTGGCTTGGCATCGTTCTTGATGGTTATTGTTTCCGCGTTGTACGCCTTTCGGTATGTCGCGTCGACTGGAGACGAGCAGTCCAAGGAATCCGTGCGCCTAGTTAGTGTGCTCGCCTTGTACGCTTTGGTAAATGCATGTGTCTCTGGGGACCTGAACGATAATCGGATGCTGTTCGCTCTGCTGGCAATCTTGAAGCGCACTGGAACTGATACTCTACACGAAGCGGGTGCAAGGTCGAGAAGAGTGAATCCTATTTCGGGGCCACAGGGGGAGTCCGTTACACGCCGCGAATTCCAGGCGAAACGAGGACCGCGTGCATCGTAATGCTGTGCCTGAACGAGTATTTACAAGCGGCGAGATGGGAAGGGATTAGCGTTCATGGATTTGACCACAATGTACTTTAGGTTGCCCCCCTTTGTAAGAAACGCTGCCCTCAGCGGATATGGGTTCTGGCAAGCCAGGAAGCGCTTTGACCGGGGGTTCATGTACCGGTATGGTAGGCTGATGCAATCACAGTGGCGCGATGTAGGTGAGACGCAGCAATGGCAGATGGAGCAGCTTGCAAGACTGTTAGAACATGCATGCAATCACGTGCCATACTATCAGCGGGTTTTCGCTGAAGCAGGAATCAGCCCATCTGATATTACCAGCGTGGAAGATCTAACGAAGATACCATTACTCACCAGGGAATCCGTGGCGTCGCGATTCGAGGACTTGTGTAGTGATGAAATGAGGGCTTATAGGCCAGTCTTCTGCAAGACAAGTGGGAGTACTGGACAGAAACTCCGGTTCTATCTTCCGTCTGAGCTGAAATGGGGATTGGGCAGTGCTGTGCTGTGGCGCTTCTATAGTTGGGGAGGCGTGAAGCCAGGTGACCGTCGCGCCACACTGGGGGCTCGCGTGTTTACCGTTAGGCCACCCTATTGGGCGTGGAACAAATGGGAAAACCAGCTTCTTCTCTCGTCACACCATCTATACCCGGAAAACCTCAGGGAGTATTGTGCCCTGCTCAGAAGGTTTCGAGTGGTTTTCATCCAAGGTCACCCCTCTGCCATCAGGGTCCTGGCTGAGCACGTCCTGCAAGAGGGTCGTCCAATTCCAATGAAGGCAGTATTCACTACGGGCGAGACGATTTACGACGATGACAGAGTGTTAATAGAAAAGGCGTTTGAGTGTGATGTTCTTGATTCATATGGAATGGGTGAGCGTGCAGCTGAGGCACAGGAGTGTGCAGAACATGCGGGCTACCACGAGGTATCTGAAGACTGCGTTATTGAGATGCAGCCAGCTGGCAACGGCTTGTACGAGATAGTGGGGACGTCATTACTGAACTTTGCGATGCCGTTCATAAGATACCGGACTGGTGACCTGGTTCAACCGACTACGAGTGCTCAGTGCAAGTGTAGGCGCGGACTCCCAATAAGATTTACGCGGGTAATCGGGCGTGTGGACGACAGCCTCATCTTTGCGGGCAGGACTGTACTTCCAGTGACTGTACGCATGTTCATGAAACCCCTCCTGGTGCCAGGCGAGAACTACCGAGTCATTCAGGAGGACGAAACAGTAGTGAAGGTGGAATTGACGGGCTCTGTATCCGCTCTACGCGCGGCTCGAATAAGGGAGGAGTTCCGCGCTTTTGTTCCCGAGCAAGTTGTGATTGAGGTGGAGCACGTTGATGACCTAATTGGCAGCAACAATAAGGTGCGTAACGTTGTCAACCGGTTACGACTGCAAGAAAGGGTGACGAATCTCCACTAACTTGATTCATGGTTCGGGATACTCATCCAGGGCTGTTTTTGTTGTTCGGCGTAAACATCAAGAGTATTGGGTCGTCGTAGAAGATCAAGCGGGCGCTGCACGAAGACGTGGGATTCAGGGTCATGTCGGCGAACCAGCATCCGGACTTTTGGCGATAGCTGGATTTCGACTGAGGTACCACAAAGCGCTGGGGGATCTTTTCTTGCAGACGGCAAGGATTACGGACAGGGCGAGATCGATCAGGTTGGCCCACGTTGTTACGGACAGGACGAAGCCGAAGGCGAACGCGCGCAAGCACTCAGCCATGAGTCGCGGCCGGACGAAGACGTAAATGGAGCGGTTGAGAAAGGAAATCCAGGAATATCTACGCCAGTGGGATGAGGTGGAGGGGGCCAAGATAGGAAGTACGGGAAATTGAGCGGTTGGAGACTACCTGCCATAGAAGCTGGTGAAGAACCCTGAAGTGACTGAGCCGAAACAGTTGTGGGCGGTAGAGATGAAAGAATCCTGATCTGCTGCACATGACGCTATAGCAGCACTCAACCGTGCATCATGAAACGTGAATTGGTAAGCGGCGGCTGAAGATTGTGTGACGAGTCCCACGAAGCATTGTAGAGAAAAAGCAAAACTGCCACAAATCAGAAGAGGAATCGAAAATCAGTGAGTCGATCAGATTTTCCAAATAACGCACCTGGCGGGGCGAACCAATGCGAGTATTGATCATCAATCATTATGCAATTCCCCCAACAGAACCTGGCGGAACGAGACACCACAGCTTAGCCAAGGAACTCGTTAGTAGGGGACACGAAGTTGCAATAGTAGCTGCCAGTTTTCATCACATGACTCGTCGTCGGAGACCCGAGGCAGATAATAGTTGTTGGTTCTTCGAGTCAATTGATGGAGCTCGGTTTGTTTGGCTCAGGGTGCCCGCATACCAAGGCAACAGTGTGGCCCGGGTCTGGAACATGATTGTATTTGCGCTTAGGACTCTTGGTCTATTAAGATCACACGACATGGAGTGTCCGGACGTGGTAATTGGCTCGTCGCCCCATCTGTTCGCAGCGTGGGCAGGTGAACGGTTGGCACAATGCTACGGAGTGCCATTTGTTTTGGAGGTTCGTGATCTGTGGCCGGAGACGCTTGTCAGGATAGGGAAGATGCCCAGATGGCACCCCCTTGTTTTGCTCATGTCAATGCTCGAGAGATGGCTCTACCGGCGTGCGAGTAGGATTATTACATTGCTTCCGGGAGCATCCAAATACATTGCCTCGAAAGGGGTACCCTCAGAGCACATAGTGCACATTCCCAACGGAACTGATTTCAGTCTGGCTGCAAAGCCGGCGATGCCACCAGCTGAATCGAGAGCGACCTTCATTTATGTGGGGGCCCACGGCGTAGCAAACGCACTTGACACTGTGCTGGAGGCGGCGTGTATTCTGCGCGACAAAGGATATGACTCCTTGAGGTTCAGATTCGTCGGCGATGGCCCGGAGAAATCACGGTTGCGGGATAAAGCGTCTCGGATTGGTTTTCAGAATGTGGTTTTTGATGATCCGGTACCGAAGGGCCAGGTCTATTCGGAAATCGCTAAGGCCGATGCGGGCCTATTAGTCATGCGCGATTCTCCGCTCTATGATTGGGGAATGAGTACAAACAAGATTTTTGACTACATGGCTTCTGCGCGTCCGGTTATCTTTTCTGGCAACACACCTTACGACATTGTAAGGAGCGCAGGGTGTGGTTTTTCCGTGCCTGCAGAGGATGCTGCAGGACTTGCCGAAGCAATCGAGGCGTTCTTGCAGTTGCCCAAGGCAGAGCGGATTGAGATGGGGTTACGTGGGAGGAGGTATGTTGAGGAGAATCACAATTTCTCCATACTGGCCAGCAAATTGGAGCAACTGCTTCGCGAGGTTTTGGAGGCCCAGCCGAAAGATTGAGATAAGACTCCATGCACTGAACATGTAGTTCCGGGCTATCAAGTTGATAGGAGCCAAGAATTATGATCTTGTCGTTTTCTCGAGAGGGCAGGTCAAGGCGCGCAGCAAGAAAGGACTCTCGAGGGAGTCTACCATCCCTGACGCTGAAACGCCTTTTCGATGTAGTGTCGGCCATGGCAGGTGTTCTTCTGCTAAGTCCGTTGGTTCTGCTGATAGCCGTACCCATTGCACTGAGCATTGGCCGTCCAATCCTTTACTGTCAGACTAGAGCGGGGCTCCACGGGCGACCTTTTAGACTACTAAAGTTTCGTACCATGACAGATGCGCGAGACGAGCAAGGGCGGCTTCTACCAGATGAACAGCGCCTGACTTCATTGGGCCGTTTCTTGCGGAACACCAGTATGGACGAGCTTCCTGAACTCTGGAACGTGCTCAAGGGCGACATGAGTCTTGTCGGTCCGAGACCGCTTCTGATGCAGTACCTCGAGAGGTATACCCCCGAGCAGGCGCGTCGTCACGAAATGAAACCGGGCATCACAGGTTGGGCCCAGGTTAACGGTCGCAATGCGATTTCGTGGGAGAAGAAATTTGAGTTTGATGTTTGGTACGTGGACAACTGGAGCCTGTGGCTCGACTTCAAGATCTTGGGGATGACACTAGTTTCCGTCCTTAAACGTGAGGGGATAAGCGCGGAAGGGCATGCAACCATGCCCGAGTTCATGGGCACCGGGCGCAGCCTGAAGGGTTGAGGAAGAGCAGAACCGGAGCCAAAAGTGGTTTGAAGAGCCAAGATGTCGAACAGGCTAGCTGTAAGAGAGGCCGACTGTTTGTCCGGAGGAGACGCGATAGCATATGGGACTAGCGACAAATAAAGGTGTGCGTTGTTACGAAGTCTCTGCAGTAGATAAGGCTTCGGGCAGGTTTTCGACCGGGGGTCTGAGTACTGTGTCACACTTGCTTCAATTTGACTTTCCGTCACTTGTCGGAGCGTCAGCAAGGATGGCGTCTGTCAGGATGATCCGGGGGCAATGTGCCCGGTTCGACCGGTTGGCTCGGCATTTTCGGTTTAGGTCAGCGCTGGATTCGGTAATTGATCTGAAAGTTCGGATGGGATACGCTGGTTGGACCGTTGAACGAGAGCGTTCGGCACTTGTCGGTGATCTGGGCGAAGCATTAGGCTATCTTGCTATGACTGGGTTATATGACTGCACCGAGGTTGCTCATTTCTCAACATGGCTTCAAATCGTTGAGAACCGCATTCTACAGCGAATGCCCTTGCCAGCGCCGCTAGTTGCGGCGGCCAGAACATTCACCAAGAAAAGATCGCCCAGGCCCGACTTTGTGTTTAGTCGAGGGGGTTCTCTGGTCGTAGCCGAATTCAAAGGCTCTCTAAGGAGCTACGCTACGCGCGTACGCTGGCAGGACTACATGAAAAGTGCTCTTAAGCAGGTTGAAGCCGGGAAAGACATAATCCGAGCAGTTCAAGGTCCTCATGTCAGTAATGCGTACGTAATAGTCTCGGTGCTCTGTGAACGTGGGATTCGCGGCGAAGAATCACGGATTTTCGTGTGTGATCCTGAGGAGCAAGACGGTGCGGCAGGTGACCTTGCTGAGGTTCTCTTCGACATGTTTCGGAGAGTAAGCTACGGGAATTGGCTCGAATTCATCGGTTTCGAGGGATTAGCTGATGCTCTGACTTTTCAGTCATTGCAAACGGATAAGTTGTTTCCCGTCCTTACAGTAAGAATGCAAGAACAAGATTTCAGCTTTCTTGATACATCAGAACACTCCTCCGACAGTGAGTGCGTCACGCCTGCGCCCGAATGTTGCTTACACGGTAGGAAGCCCACAGCACAGTGCCCACCTTGTTGCTTGCGTTTTGGGATAGAGAGGCATAGACTGGTCAAGTTGCTTGAATTCGCTCGCAACCCAGCTAGCCAACGGGAATGGGCTAGTATTCCTGCTTTTGAGCGCGTGCGAACCGTGAGACTTTCCAACAAGGTAGGACCGGAGATGGAAATCCGGGCGCTGCAAAAGGATCAAGGGAAGGAGGAAAGCACTCTAGCTGTTTTCCCGGATGGTTCAGTATGTGTCTACGCATGCATGCTGGAGCACGGAACCAGAGAAGAGTTGTAGTTGGCCGCGGGTACGGTGCTACAGCGGGTCAGCTGTACGGTTGGAGACTCTTGAGCGAGGCCCTGATTCGGTATGGGTTTTCAGGGGCCAGGCCAGGAATTAGTTGAGCCTACTTTAGTGTAGCTTTGTCGTACAAGAATCACAGTTGCCCAGAGGGGTTCCTGATGGCTAAAGTTAATGCTGGCAAGCCACTGGTTATAGTCGGGGCAGGTGGACACGGCCGCGAGGTTGCTCGCATGGTCGAAGATATCAACCGATGCTCGGGAGAGCAGTGGGAATTGCTGGGGTTTGTAGATGATAGTGTTCAGGGAGAGACCGTCGAGGGCGACCGAATACTGGGTGACGTCGGGAGCCTCGTGCCGATGGACACGAAGCCTTGGGTAGTCTGCGCAATAGGCAATCCCCGAACTCGTAAAAGAATTGCGACGATGCTGGAACAAGCTGGCCTGAGGTTCGCTACGCTCGTCCACCCGAGCGTGGTGACCTCAAGGTTTGTCACAATTGGAGAGGGTTCAATGGTGTCGGCAGGGACCATTCTCACTACGAACATTGCCATCGGCCGACATTGTTTGATAAATACCGGCTGCAGAATCGGCCATGACACTCGGCTGGGGGACTACGCGAGCTTGATGATCGGTGTCAGCATAGCCGGTGAAGTGACTGTCGGAAGTGGATGTTTTTTGGGCCTCAATGCCTGCGTCATAAACCGGGTGTCTGTGGGTGAGTGGAGCATCATCGGCGCAGGCGCCGCAGTAGTGAAGGACATCCCTCCGAGGGTGGTTGCCGTGGGGGTGCCGGCAACCCCCATCAAGACCCTGGACCAGTAAGTGATACATCCGTTGTAGCCCCAGCCAAAGGAGGGCTTCCCAGTTGCAGGTCCATCTCTCCCGGCCAGACGTAACTGAGCAGGAAATCGCGGTCCTTGAGGCGGTCATCCGTTCCCCCGTCCTCGCCCTCGGCCCCAACATCACCGAGTTCGAGCGGGCCGTCGCCGGCTACGTCGGCCGCAGGCACGGCATCGCCTGCAACAGCGGCACGAGCGGCCTCCACCTCCTCGTGCGGGCGCTGGGCATCGGCGATGGCGACGAGGTCATCACGACCCCGTTCAGCTTTATCGCCTCGAGCAACTGTATCCTGTACGAGCGCGCAAGGCCCGTGTTCGTGGACATCGAGCCCGACACCGGCAACATCGACCCCGATCTCATCGAGGCCACCATCACCCCGCGCACGAAGGCCATCCTCCCGGTGGACGCCTTCGGTCAGCCCGCGCGGCTCGACGCCATCCGCGAAATCGCGGACCGCCGCGGGCTGTTCGTCATCGAGGACTCCTGCGAATCCCTGGGTTCGGAGTATAAGGGCGTCAGGGCCGGCAACGGGGCTTTCGCCCACGGGGCGGTGTTCGCGTTCTACCCGAATAAGCAGATAACCACCGGCGAGGGCGGCATGGTCGTCACCGACGACGACCGCCTTATGCGGCTCTGCCGCAGCATGTGCAACCAGGGCCGCGGCGAGGAGGGGGTCTGGCTGTCGCACGAACGCCTGGGCTTCAACTACCGGATGGACGAGATGTCCGCCGCGCTGGGTGTCGCCCAGATGAGAAGGATAGAGGAGATCATTGAGAAGCGCGCCCGTGTGGCCGAGATATACCGCGAGCGCCTGTCGAGGATCGATGGCGTGCGCCTGCCGTACATCGCCTCCGAGGTCACGCGGATGAGCTGGTTCGTATACGTCATCCGCGTCGGGCTGGAGGAGAAGGAGCCCGCGCGCCAGGAGGCGGTCAGGGACCACGTGATGAAGGTGCTCATCGACAACGAGATCGGCTGCCGGCCGTACTTCACGCCGATCCACCTCCAGCCGTTCTACCGCGAGATGTTCGGCTTCAAGGAAGGGGATTTCCCCATTACCGAGCTCGCTGGCAGGACGAGCATCGCGATTCCGTTCCACAATAACCTGACAGAGGCCGAGATCGAGTACGTGGCTGGCGCGCTCGAGGAGGGCCTGCGCACTGCGCCGGGAAGGACCCGCTGGATATGAGCGCGCCGTGTGTCCGGGGGGCAGCGGCCACGCCGTCTCGGGAGGCCGCGGTGTCGCAGAAGGCAGGGTCGCGGCGGGCTGTTAGTATTGCTTCCATCGTCGGCGCGCGGCCGCAGTTCGTGAAGGCGGCGATGGTCTCGCGTGCGCTGCGGGCGCTGCGGGACGCCGGCGTCCAGGAGACGCTCATCCACACCGGCCAGCACTACGATGACAACATGTCGAAGGTCTTCTTCGACGACCTCGAAATGCCCGAGCCGGCCGTCAGCCTGGATATAGGCTCGGGCGGGCACGGCGCGCAAACCGGCCGGATGCTCGAGGCGCTGGAGAGATACCTCATCGACATAAAGCCGGACTGGGTGGTCGTATACGGTGACACGAACTCCACCCTCGCGGGCGCTCTCGCGGCCGCCAAGATCCACCTCCCGGTGGCCCACGTCGAGGCGGGGCTTCGCTCGTTCAACCGCGGGATGCCCGAGGAAATCAACAGGGTCGTCGCCGACCACCTGTCCGACCTTCTGTTCGTCCCGACGGATGCCGGCGTGGCAAACCTCCAGCGCGAGGGCATCCCCGCGGACCGTGTTCACCTCGTTGGGGACGTTATGTACGACGCGGCGCTCTACTACGGCGACAGGGCCGAACGCCGGAGCGACGTTTTGCGGCGGCTGGACCTTTCGTCGCGCGGGTACGTGCTGGCCACAGTGCACAGGGCCGAGAATACCGACGACCCTGTCGCCCTGCGCAGCATCTTCGAGGGGCTCGCGCTTGCCGGTCGGGAGATCCCTGTCGTCATGCCGCTTCACCCTCGCACGAGGACCCGCCTCGCGGAGCACGGGCTGCTCGACCGGTATGCGGGGGCCGTACGTCTGGCCGAGCCGTGCGCGGGGGCCGTCCGCCTGACCGAGCCACATGCGGGGGCCGCCCCTCTGCCCAGGCCGCACGCCGGGGCTGTGCACCTCACCGACCCCGTCGGCTACCTCGATATGCTGATGCTCGAGAAGCATGCGCGTCTCATCGCCACAGACTCAGGCGGGGTGCAGAAGGAGGCCTTCTTCTATTCAGTCCCCTGTGTGACGCTGCGCGGCGAGACGGAGTGGACGGAGCTCGTGGAATCGGAGTGGAACCGGCTGGTGCCGCCCCGCTCAGCGAGCGAGGTGTCCCAGGGCATCATCGAGTCCCTCGACCGGCGCGGCACGCCAGTGAAACCCTACGGCTTGGGCGATGCCTCGGAGAGGATCGCCAGGGTCCTTGTATCGAATCGAGAACCACAAGACGGCAATTGACTGGCGCACGGAGATTTGACGGGCCGCTCGACATGGAATAGGATAGGCGCATATAGACTTACGGAGGAACATGGCCGGAATTTGAAGGAGACTTCTGCAGCCCGGAAAGTAGTCCGGTGGCTTCCCGTCGTCGTGTGCCTGGCCCTGATCGCGTTCTTCTCTTCACAGGATGCCTTCAGACAGGACCTGCGCGGGCCGATTGGGAAGTGCCGGGTGCTGGTGAAGGGCGCGCAGGCGCTTCCCCGCGTGAGTTTCCGCTACTCGAAGAAGGTAATCGACAACAAGAAGGACCCCGTCCAGTTCATCCATTTCTTTCTGAGGAAGGGCGCTCACGCTGGAGTGTACGCTGCGCTCGGCCTGTCGTTCAGCTATGCTGTTGAACCATCGATACCCGCCGCGCGCCGCCGCTGGCTTGCCTCGGCGGCCTTCGTCACACTCGTCGGCGGCCTGGATGAATGGCATCAGACCCTGGTCCCCGGCAGGTCGGGACTTGCTGTCGACGTGTGCATCGATCTGGCTGGCTTCGCGGCGGCTTCCATGCTTCTTGCGGTGCTCCGCGCAGTGCGCGGTTCATGGTGAGGCAGCAGGTGCTTGGTGCGGCGAAATCCGACGGACTACTCGCGCAAGCGTGGGCGCTGCCGACAGACCTGCGCCGGAAGCGTTCCCTGCGCCGTCAGGTCGACCCCGACCGTAGTCATTGCCTACAAACGGACGCCGCAGGTGTGGCTTCTGCCCACGGACAGACGCCAGCAGTGCGGCTTCTGCCGACAGACCAGACGCCGGCAGTGCGGCTTCTGCCGACAGACCAGACGCGATGGTGTTGTTTTCACCCGCAGGTTGCTCACGGTCAATCCACAGGGGGGCGAGGCTGTGAAGTGGATCATCGATACGGACCCCGGAATTGATGATGCGGCGGCGATAATCGCGTCGGTCCGGTCGGGGCTGGATGTCACCGGCATCTCAGTGGTGTACGGGAATGCTTCGCTGGAGCACACGCTGAAGAATGCCTTGCGACTTATAGAATTGCTGGATGTCCGAATTCCGGTTTACCCCGGTGTTGACCGCCCGCTGCTCGGGCAACTGCATCGTGCGGCTGTCGCACACGGGGAAGACGGTTTCGGCGACAACTTCTTGCCTGCCCCAAATCGTCGCGAGGAGGGAGGTCACGCGATCGATTTCTTGCTGGAGAGCGCCCGGCGTTTTGCGGGGAACCTGAGCCTGTTGGTCATAGGTCCTTTGACGAATGTGGCCCTGGCCATAGCCCGGGATCGCTGCTTCTGTGATTCCGTCAGCCAAATCGTAATCATGGGTGGGACATCTGGTGCTCGGGGCAATGCCACAATGGTCTCGGAATTCAATATCTACGCAGACCCGGAAGCTGCGGCGATCGTTTTGGGTTCGGGGATCCCCATAACCATGGTCCCCCTCGAGACTGCGCGTAAGGTGCTATTGGGTGTTGAGTTCCTCGAAATGCTCGAGCGGTCGAAGGCCCCGCTGGCTCAATTCTTCTCGAGCATTTGTGGGCCTGTGGTCAGGCGGGTGGAGCGACAACGGGGCGCTCGCGGCCTGGTATTGTGCGACCTGGTTGCCGCAGCCCTGGCCATCGAGCCTGGACTCGCGAGGTCCGCAGTTCAATCCTATGTGGCTGTGGAAACAGGTGGTTCGGTATCGAGGGGACTGACGGCTGTCGATTACTCGGGAATATCGGGCTGTAAACCTAACGCCACTGTATGCCTTGACGTTGACGCTGCTCGGGTAGGCGACATCTTCGCCCAAGCCCTGACTACCTGACTCCTGGCTCCTGGCTCCTGATTCCTGATTCCGAAGGACCTCACGAGCCTGTCCGCAGCCTCCGTCAGCGATACTCCGGTGCCGCCAGCCGCAGTTGTGTGGTCTACGCCGACGGATCAACCCCAAGTTCGTGGCCACTGCCGGCAGGCAAATCGCAAGCGTGCTGTCCGCCGACGGGTGAATTCCGACATTGCGGTTTCCGCCGGCAGATCCGCTGCGATAGTGTTGCCTTCCCCCGCAGGTTGCCACCGAACACGTGGCACGTGACCACGTGTCGCCGGAGTCGGATCCCGGCCCCCCGCGCGGTCGCGCCCTTCGACCAATGGTTCATCAGGCCGACAGGCCACGCGCCGCCATGGAAATACATGGCAATATATGGTAGACTATGGTTAGGGCGTCAGCCGGAGCGTGTCCAAACGCCGACGTCGCAGGTACAGCACAGTCGCACGGCCCTGCTCGAAAGCCAGACCACGTGTGACAGCAGCAAGCAGCCACGCGGTTGCTTGGCGCGCCTTCAACACAATTAGTCCTGGAAAGCTGTGATGAGGAGGTTTTGTCAGCCGGTTGAGGTATCGAGCGTTCTTGCCTCCAGATATGCTGAATTCGAGAAAGTTGCGGCCTGTAGCGAAGACCCTGTATTTCGTCGCGCAGGCCCTGCAGCCGAGGTCGATCAGTGAGCTCGCAAGACACGCCGGGGTCGACCGAAGCACAGCATCCGAAGCCTGCGCCGAGCTCGCCCGGGCCGGTTGGATGAAAATCGTGAAATCGAGGAGGGAACACGCCCCCGTCGCGGTCATTCCCGGGGCATTGCAGGCTGAGCGCGCGGAGAGTCTCCGCAAAATCCTCGCGATGGTGCGTCACAAGGGCGAGTTCCTCATGAAGTGCTGGCTTGACCTCATGGTTCCCAGTGACGACTATCTCGACAACGCAAGGCCGGAATTCCTGTTGAACCCCGTCTCGGGTGAACCCCTCGAATTCGACCGCTATTACCTCCTCGGAGTGGCCTTCGAATTCAACGGCCCCCAACACTACGGCCCCACAGTCGTGTATCCCGATGAACGCGCGTTCAGGGAGGTGCGGACGAGAGACCTGTTGAAACGGGGGTTAAGCCAGGAGAAGGGCATAGTGCTGGTCACCATCACTGCGCAAGACCTTTCGTTGGAGGAAATGCGCAGGAAAATCCCCGACCGGCTGCCCCGTGGCTTCGTTGACACGGGTTCGCCGTACGTGAGGACCCTGGAGCGCGCGTCGGCCGAATACAGGGAAAAAGCGAGCGGCTAGAACCCATTACAGTTCGTCCCTGCAGGTGTGTGGCCCAGGCCGACGGATCAACCCCAAATCCGTGGCCAATGCCAGCAGGTGAATCGCAAGCGTGGCGGCCGCCGACGGATATACATCGAGAATGCGGCTTCTACCCACAAATCGGCCGTGATTGTGTTGCCATCGTCTGCAAGTTGCCTCCGAATACGTCGCATTTGACCACGCGTCCCCGGCTTCTTCTCATCATAAACTCCCCGTCGATTCCCCCCGATATTTGCTGTAGAGGCTTCACGCCTGCCCTGCGCCGGCGATAGCTGCGGCAATGAAGCGACAGCCGGGCTGCCCGGCGCGCGCGGCTCATGATGGGGGGAACCAGTATGAGAAGGCTATGTGCTACCCTGCTCGCGTTGATGGTAATGCTGGGCACTCAGGTGGCGCACGCGTCGGCCGAGATAGTCCCTGCAGTTCCCCCGCGTGAGATCACGGTCCAGGAGTACGTCATCTGGCACCAGGCCCTCGCCGCCAAGCTCGAGGCGCTGCTGACCGCGTACGAAGGCTCACTGAAGGCGTTCACCGGGAAGAATCTCACCCAGGACCAGTTCCGCCAGCGGCTCATGGAGTTGTCGATCGCGGCGGCGGAGGTATTGAGGGACAGCACCTCGGTGACCAATACGAAAAACCCAGAACTCTGGGGGCGGATCACGGGTGATGCGGCTCTGGTCGCGATGGTGTATTCCGACATAGTGCTGACTTTTGGCAAGTACGCGGGCGGTGACGCCACCGGCGGCGACGACAGGCTGAACACCACGTGCGACCTGCTGCGGCAGGCCGTTGCGACCATCACAGGCCGGAACTTGGTGACCAGCGTTCAGCCGGCCGCCGCGGCTCCTGGAGATCAATTGACCCCGGACACCGCGCTGTTCTCCCAGTACTTCAAGAACCTCTCGGTCGGACGACTTCCGGCCGAAGTCACGAAGCAGGATAAGGCCAACTGGCGTAATCACCTTATCCAGACGGACATGTTCTCGTACGGCGATATCTTCGCCATGACCGGTGAGGTCCTGAAAGAGGTCCGCCTGACTATCGCTTACGTCGATGTGAACTCCGGGAGGTTGGTTGGCTCGGCTGGCGAGACGCCACCCCTAAAGCCCGGACCGTTCACAGGCTACAACCTTATGGCCCTTCCGCCGGGGAGCTACGAGGTGAGGTGCTTCATCAATGGGACGCTTGTCAGGGTACTGCCGTTCTCGGCACTGAGTCCCGGCTCGAGGGTATCGATGTAGGGGCGCTCGGGGCCATGCGCGGGGCTCGGCCCACCTCGGCCCACGACGGCCTACCACGAGGATAGGCGTACTGCAAGAAGGGGGAAACCCCCCTCGTCCATAATCAACAGGCGATGAGGGGGGCTTTGCATTGTCTGAGAGACTGTCCCGAGAAGAATCATCCAAGCGTGACATTTTCGCGGGGGTCCTGGCCGCAGCGAAGCGCCTGGATGGAGTGGCCCACAGGACCCCGGTTATCACGTCAAGGTTTCTGAATGAGCGCACCGGCAACACCATCTACCTCAAGTGCGAGAACTTCCAGCGTGCGGGGGCGTTCAAGTTCCGCGGGGCGTACAACGCGATCAGTTCTCTGACAGCCGAAGCGCGGGAGCGAGGGGTCATCACCCATTCCTCCGGAAATCATGCGCAGGCGCTCGCGCTGGCCGGGAGGCTCCTCGGCGTGGCTGTGACTGTCGTGATGCCGAAGGACGCCCCTGCGGTTAAGCGGGCCGCCACAGAGGGCTACGGCGCCACCGTGGTGCCGGTGGACCAGGCGGCTAACAGTCGTGAACAGGTGTGTGATGAGCTGATTGCGGCGCACGGCTACACGCTGATCCACCCGAGCGATCAGGTCGAAATCGTAGCCGGGCAGGGCACCGCCGCAAAGGAACTCATTGAGGATGTCGGCGACCTGGACTACGTGTTCGCGCCGTGCGGCGGTGGCGGGCTGCTTAGCGGTACCGCCGTCGCTGCGAAACACCTGCGACCCGGCTGCAAAGTGATCGGGTCTGAGCCGGCGAACGCCGACGACGCGACCCGCTCGTTCAAGACCGGCATCCTGCAGACGATTCACAACCCGCAGACGGTGGCCGACGGCCTGAAAACGTCGCTCGGCAAGGTCACTTTCCCCCTGGTCAGGCAGTACGTCGACGACATGCTCACCGTGACTGAGGAAGAAATCATCAGCACGATGTACTACCTCTGGACCAGGCTGAAGATCGTGGTTGAGCCGTCGGGGGCGGTTGCGCTGGCACCGCTGTTCCACCGGAATCTCCCAATCGAGGGAGAGAGGGTGGGCGTTATCCTGAGCGGCGGCAACGTGGACGTCCGCCGGGCGGGCGAGCTCTTCGAGGGTCTCGACGACTAGCCTCGACGGAGCCGTTCCTCGGCGGCCTTCTGAAGCGCATCGAGGAAGCGTGTGAGGTCGTCGCGCAACGCTCCATGGGCGTCTTGCAGATCGTAGGCAAATCTCAACACGCGCTGGGGGATCAGGTTGTAGTCGTATATGTTGGCTACGAGCTGGCGGAACGTCCGTAGCTCATCAAGGCGAGCGAACGTCTCATGGGCAATTACCGGCGGGCGTATCCCCGGTAGATCCCGCTTCATTTTCGCCGGATAGGTTTTGAGATGTTGCCCAGCTAAGTCGGCTGAGCCTGATGAGCCCGGCTGCGTTTGTCAATCACGAGCGTGTGCTTCAACCGAAATGGGCAGGGGGTTCGTCCCAGGCCACGCTCATCCTCGAGAACTGTCTCTTGTTGAACGTCCAGACTCGCTGCTGTTTGCCCCTTGCGATGGCAGCCAGCAGAGCGTCTGAGAAGTCTACACCCTTGTCTCTGAATTCCAGCAGCGCCTCGTGGACAGCGCGCTTGTCTTCTACCAGGACACCCCTGAGCGCGAAGAATTGCCTGAGCGCGTTACATATGTCGGGGCGTGAGTAGCCCTCGCCTTCGAGAACGTACACTATCTCGCGCAGGATGTGTGCGGCAACCTTGAGCCTGTGCGAACCGCGTTCGGCTTCTTCGAAAAGGTACTTGGCGCGGGGGCTGTGGTCTGGATGGTCGTTCAGCAAGTACCGCAACACAACGTTGGAATCCAACCATGATTCTGCGAGCTCGGCCATTTTAGGGCGCCTCGCGTTCCCGGCGGTAGCGCGAGGCCCGCTCAGCTCGGATGTTGGCCCGGTTCTCGTAGATGACGTAACCGATGGTGGTGAAGTGCGGCTCAACATGCTTGGTTCTACGATTCCCAGAAAGCTGGGGAGAAATGACCCTTGCCCGTGTGGCAGCGGCAAGAAATTCAAGAAATGCTGCGAACCCATGATTATTCTGCATGCAGGCATCAGGGTTCTGGGCTAGGGCGCCGTCTACCGGGCATGCTGGGATCCGGTTGACCGGCGCGGACGGCGACCACCTGATTCGCCTGGCCAGGACTATGCCGCCGGTGGCACGCGTCCTGTCGGGGCCCGATTCGAGTTCTGGAGGAGGTCAAAGGGAGCCTCGAAGAGCATCTCGAACGATGAAGGCTCCTGCTTCGGGCGGATAAAAGGTCGGCGCTGGCGGATGCATGCTCAACTGCCGTAAGTTCTCATGGTTGCGTCTTGGTATACGGCTGCAACGTCAGCAAGCCCTCGATGATGTTGAAGTGCCTTGCGTTTCTGGTGACGAGGACCGCTTTCAATTCCAGGCAGGTACTGGCGATGATTGCATCCACCGGGGTCAAGCCCTTGGCCCTGTAGTTCCTCAATAGTTGTCCGGCTCGCCGGGAGATGGACGATGAAACAGGGATGGAGGAGAAACGGCTCAGCAGGCTTTCCAGCAGTTCCTTTTCGCCTTTTGCGGGCAGAGCGCCGGCCATGAGTTCCATTTCCGTTAGCACGGATATCTGACCCGAGTATTCACCCGTAAAAACCCTGCGCAGGAAATCGCCGGCGGGTTGGTAGCCGCGCAGGTGATCGACGAGAATATCGGTATCGATGAGGATGCTAGTCATCCAGGATTCTCTCCAGGCGCCCGGAATCTGACTGGCGCAACTCCGCAGTGAACTGGGCGCTAATGTCATCCCGGTTTTTCCACAAACCAGCTGTTGCGGTGATTATGTCTTCATCTGTCATCCGGTCCCTGACTGCAGGTTTTCTCCCAACCTCGAGTACGATGCTGTTTTCCCCCACTGCTTTCACCTGCAGCACATCCCCTGCCCCAATTCTCAGTTGGCGCCGGACGTCTGATGGCAAGGTAATCTGTCCTTTAGAGGATATACGCGTTTGCACGAGGCCCCCTCCTTTACTTAGTAAAGCATAGCATGGGCAGTAAAGGACCGTCAAGAACTGGCCGCAAGGGCGTCCTTGCCTACGGACGCCCGTCCCCCCGTCTCCGGTGCCCCGAGATCCGCCTGTACACGGTGCTCTGGCTGAGCCCGGTCGCCCGCGCCACCTTGTAGGTGCTGCCGAGGGTTTCGTACAGGCGCAGGAGCTCCGCTGCGTCCGGCGCGGGACGGGGCGGGGCCACGGCCGCGGCTGGCCCCACGCCGGCAACTGTGGCGTCGGAAGGCAACTGGGGCTGCATCGCCGTGCCGGGCGCCTCCGCCGGTGAGGCTTGCGGGTAACCGCGCGTAACGGAGCACCTGACGCGTTCTGGAAGATCACCCCAGTCTATTTGCCTCGATTCGCAGGTCACGAACAGGTATTCCAGGAGATGCTGCAACTCGCGTATGTTGCCTGGCCAGTCGTACTGCTTGAGCGCCTCCATCGCCGCCGGAGCGATCTCCTTCGTCCCCCTGTATTTCCGGCTGAACGCCCTGGTGAAGTGCGAGACGAGCCCGGGGATCTCTTCCTTCCGGCTCCTGAGCGGTGGCATGCTCAGCGCGATCACGTTGAGGCGGT
The DNA here is from genome assembly GCA_013178305.1 of Bacillota bacterium. NCBI lineage: Bacteria > Bacillati > Bacillota > Bacillota bacterium. The sequence continues at coordinate 208,197 of JABLXB010000003.1, forward strand.
AGTTCAGGTCCGCGCGGAATCGCCCCGCCTTCACCAGCGCGTCGAGGTCCTGGTTGGTGGCGGCGATGATCCGGAAGTCGGCGTGGCTCGACTTGGTCCCGCCCACCGGTATGAACGTCCTGTCCTCGATTACCTGCAGTAGCTTGGCCTGGATCGAGAGCGGGAGATCCCCGACCTCGTCGAGGAAGACGGTGCCGCCATTAGCGAGCTCCAGCAGCCCTGGCTTGCCCTGCCTGTTGGCGCCCGTGAAGGCGCCCGGCTTGTAGCCGAACAGCTCCGATTCGAGGATCTCCTCGGGTAGAGCCGGGCAGCTCAGCTTCAGGAATGGGCCGCCTCGCCTCGGGCTCTTGCGGTGAACGAAATGGGCCAGGACGTCCTTGCCCGTCCCCGATTCGCCGGTGATGAGTATGTTCGCGTCGAAAGCCGCGGCGCGGGTGGCCAGCCTGAGCACGTCCCGCATGACCTTCCCGGTACACACGGGTTCGATGTGGCCTTCCTTGCGGTCGTCGCTGGGGCGCCCGGTGGTGCCGCGCGGGTCCGCCGCCCCGCCGGCGGCCTGCGCCGCTCCGCCGGCCGCCTGCGCCGCCCCGCCGGCGGCCTGCGCCGCCTGAACGCTCTCGTAGGTCTCCCTCATGTACTCCAGCGAGGTGACATCCCTCGAGTTCTCGACGACGTACTGGAGGTTCCCGTGCGCATCGAACACGGGGGTCCCCGTGATGAGCATCACCCTGCCGGTTCTAATCCGCTGCGTCAGGGTGATGCTCTTCTTTTCGGCGATGACCAGCGGGGCAACGGCGGGGTGGAAGTATCCCTCGAGCTCCAGGTCGCGCACGTTCCGGCCGATCAGGTTCTCGAGCTTTTCCCCGTACAGCTCCTCGCACGCCGGGTTAACATAGAGGGTGTTGCCCTCGGCGTCCGTCACCCAGATTTCGTCGCACGAATGATCGCAAACCACCTTGTAGAACTGATCGGGCAGGCCTACGGCCACGATGAACGCCTCCATCCGGGTTAGACGTCCGGTTCGAAACGTGACTTATCCAACCTCGATGACTGACTTAAATCGACTCAAGTCCTAGCCGCAGTCTTGGCCGCCGGTGGAGGGAATTCCTCCTGCTTGACCGAAGCGTCCAACAGGTGGCCGGTGGCATGTCTCTTGCGTGTGATCCGGGTGGAGGTGTTGTCGTTGTTCGATGTTGAACCAGGGGTCGTGGAGATGGTTAGCGCAACTGTTGACAGCATGAGGGACGAGATCGCGGGCTTCCTCAGCGACATCGTCCGGATCGACACCGAGAACCCGCCGGGCAGGAACTACCGGCGCTGTGCGGAGGCAATCGGCGACAAGCTCAAGGAATTCGGCTACGAGGTCGAGTACTTATCCGTACCCGCCGAACTCCTCGGCCGGCTCGCCCCTCTCGGGGAAGGTCTGGAGAGGGTAAGCGTGGTAGGCCGCCTCGAGGGTCAGACCAGGAGGCCGGTGCTACATTTTACGGGCCATTTTGACGTTGTCCCCGCGGGGGATGGATGGTCGGTCGACCCGTATGGGGGGCTCGTCAAGGACGGCCGCGTATACGGGCGCGGCGCCTCGGACCAGAAGTCCGGGATAGCGGCCCAGGTCTTCGCCATCGAGGCTGTCCGCCGGGCTGGACTGAAGCCACTTGGCACCGTCGTGTCCAGCGCCACACCCGACGAGGAGACCGGGGGGTTCGCAGGCATCGGCTATCTCGTCGACCGCGACATCATCTCTACGTCCAACACGGACTACTGCGTCATCACTGAATGCCTCGACTACGACAAGGTATGCATCGGCCATCGCGGGACCGTGTGGTTCGAGATCAAGACCTTCGGCAGGAAGGCTCACGGCAGCATGCCGGGTCTCGGCGTCAACGCGATTGACAAGATGGTCAAGGCGATCAACGTCCTGAACTCGGGTGTCCGCGCGAAAGCGGAGTCGCTGGTTTCATCGTACCCCGTCGTGCCCGACAGCGCCAGGCGCAGCACAATGGCCGTAACCGTTGTTCAGGCCGGCGTGAAGACAAACGTCATCCCCGACGAGTGCCGCGCCGAGTTCGACTGGAGGCTTGTGCCGGAGCAGGATGTGGACGCCTGCTGGGACGAGCTCGTCTCGGCGCTCGAAGGGATCAGGCGGTCAGATCCGGAGTTTGCGTACAGTGCCAGAAAGCTGCTGGAGACACCGCCCACGATCGTGCCTACGGATACGGAGGTGGTCAGCGCGTTCCTCGAAGCGGGCGAGAGGGTCATAGGGAGGAGGATGGGGTTCTCGGTGAGCCCCGGCAGCGACGATCAGAAGTTCGTCGTGCAGAAAGCCGGACTGAAACAGTGCATCGTCTACGGTCCGGGCCCGCTGAACCTGGCTCACCAGAACGACGAGTACCAGCCCGTAGACGACCTTATCGCCTCGACGAAGGTGATGGCGGTCGCGGCGCTCAGATTGCTGGGTTACAGGCGGGAGAAGCGATAATCTGTCGAGGAGGTGCTCAGGGAAGTGGAAGACGACCGGAAAGGGCTTCGCGTCGACCCCAGGTACGTCCAGGCGACGAAGGAGGCGGTCATCGGCCTGATCCTGTTCGTGCTGAATTTCCTGTGGTGGTATGGTTTCGCGTACACGCTCGGCTCCGGATCGCCCGACAAGTACACCTATGTCCTCGGTTTTCCGGCGTGGTTCTTCTGGAGTTGCATCGTGGGATTCGTCGTGTTCTCGATAGCGGCAACCTGGGTGGTGGCCAGGTTCTTCAAGGACATTCCACTGGACTGAGGGGGTGGGCTGAATGACCATTAACTGGACAATGATGTCCGCGCTGGTAGTGTACCTGGTTGGCGTCTACCTCCTTGGCTACTACAGCTGGGCGTTCGTCGCCAGGGCCAGGGCCGGCACGGGCGCTGGTTTCATGAGAGAGTACTTCATCAGCGGCAGGGACCTCGGAGGGTTCGTCCTGGCCATGACGCTCGTCGCCACGTACGTCAGCGCCGGCAGCTTCATCGGCGGCCCCGGTACCGCGTACACGCAGGGTCTCGGCTGGGTGTTCCTCGCCATGGCGCAGATGCCGACAGGCTACCTCACGCTTGCCCTGCTCGGCAAGAGGTTCGCCATCCTGGCGCGGAAGATCAACGCCGTGACCATTGTCGATTATCTCAAGGCCCGGTACGAAAGCGATCTCGTAGTCATACTGGCTTCCATCTCTATAGTAGCGTTCCTCATGGCTTCAATGACCGCGCAGTGGGTCGGTGCCGCGCGCGTCCTGCAGGCGGTCGGCATGAGTTACGAACTGGGCCTCGCGATATTCGCCATCACGCTGCTCATCTACGTGACAGTCGGCGGGTTCAGGGCGGTGGCGCTCACCGACGCCCTCCAGGGCATGGTGATGTTAGTCGGTACCATCGCCATAATCATAGGGGCGGTCTCGGCCGGCGGCGGCGTCGAGAACATCGTCCGCACGATGTACAAGACCAACCCCGACCTCATCACACCTTTCGGCGTGAAGAACTTCATCTCCGTACCGTGGGTGTCGTCGTTCTGGGTGCTCGTGGGCATCGGACTCGTCGGCCTTCCACAGATAGCGGTGCGTGCGATGGCGTACCGGGACAGCAAGGCCATGCACAGGGCGATCATTATCGGCACCCCGGTGGCCGGCTTCCTCATGCTGGGTATGCATCTCGTGGGGGCGTTCGGAGCGGCGGTTGTCCCCGGCATCAAGGCCGGCGACCTGGTGGTGCCGACCGTGACGACGAAGGTGCTGCCCGAGTGGCTGGCGGGGATGTTCCTCGCGGGCCCGCTCGCCGCCATCATGTCCACCGTCGACTCGATGCTCATACTCGTGGCGTCGTCCATAGTCAAGGACATCTGGCTCAACTACGTCAACCCGAAGATGTCCGACAGGGGCATCGCGAACATGAGCACCATCGTGACCATCATCGTGGGCGTGGTGGTGTACGTGACAGCGCTGAAGCCGCCGCCCCTCCTCGTGTGGTTGAACCTGTTCGCGATCGCCGGTCTCGAGGCCACGTTCTTCTGGCCGATCCTCCTCGGCCTCTACTGGAGGCGGGCCAACGCCCCGGGCGCGATCGCGTCCATGCTGGCCGGCGTGGGCAGCTACCTCTACTTCGACCAGGTAATCCTGTGGAAGAAACCGCTGGGCATGCACACGGTGGTTCTCCCGCTCATACTGGCGCTCGTCGCGTTTGTGGTGGTGTCTTGTGTGACCAGGAAACCGTCACGGGAGATAGAGGAGAAGTTCTGGGCATAGCGTAACGGCAGACAGCGACACGGAAGGGGTGTTGTACTTGACAGTCGACGAGGCGGTGCGTCTCAAGCAGGAGTACCTTTTCCCCGGGGTCCGCGCGTATTACTCAAAGCCGCTCGTACTGGTGGACGGCAACGGGGTGAGGGTCCACGATTCCACGGGGCGCGAGTACCTCGATCTCTACGGGGGCATCCTGACCGTCTCGGTCGGCCACGCACACCCGCACGTGGTCGAGGCCGTAAAGGAGCAGGTAGATAAGATATCTCACACCTCGACCTGCTACCTTAACGAACCCATGCTCCGCCTCGCGGAGAGGCTGGCGAAGATCACGCCGGGGAACCTGAAGAAGACGTTCTTCTCCAACAGCGGCACCGAGGCGAACGAGACCGCCGTCTTCCTGGCCAAGATCTACACGGGTAACCACGACGTCATCGCGGTCCGCCACAGCTACCACGGGCGTTCCACCCTGGCGGCGATGTTGACGGGCAACTCGGCGTGGAGACCGGTTGACACCGAGATCCCCGGCATAGTCCACGCGCACAGCCCGTACTGCTTCCGCTGCGCATTCCACCTCGAGTACCCGTCGTGCGGCCTCGCTTGCGCTTACGACATCGAGGAGCTCATCAGGACGTGCACCTGCGGCCGCATCGCGGCGTTCATCGCCGAACCCATCCAGGGCGTCGGGGGTTTCGTGACGCCGCCGCCCGAGTACTTCAAGATCGCGGTGGAGATCGTGCGCAGGTACGGCGGCGTGTTCATCTGCGACGAAGTGCAAACCGGGTGGGGCCGCACGGGCGGGAAGCTGTTCGGGATCGAGCACTGGGGCGTCGAGCCGGACATCATGACGTTCGCCAAGGGCCTGGCGAACGGCTCTCCCATTGGGGCGACCGTGGCGAGGGCCGAGATAGCCGAGGCGTTCACGGCGGCCACCATTTCCACGTTTGGCGGGAACCCCGTGACCATGGCCGCCGCGATGGCGACCATGGACGTGATCGTGGACAACAACCTGCCGGCGCACGTTGCGAAGGTGGGAGAGATGTGCTTCGGGCGCCTCAGATCGATGCAGGACAGGTTCCCGTTCGTGGGCGAGGTCCGCGGCAAGGGCCTGATGATGGGCGTCGAGATCACCGGCGAAAACAGGGCGCCGGCGCCCGACGCGACCACGGCGCTGATGGAGGCCGCCAGGGAAGAAGGAATCCTGATCGGCCGGGGCGGGCTGTATTCGAACGCCATACGTATTGCGCCGCCGATGACCATTTCCGCGGAAGACGCTGCCGACGGCATGGACAGGTTCGAGAGGGCGCTCGCAAAGGTGGCAAGCCAGTTCTGAAAGCCGGGGGTGTTGCACTGTGGCGGAGGAGAAGAAGAAGATCACCATACCGGAGATGCTCGCGGCGAAGAAGCAGGGGCGGAAGATCACCATGGTGACGTCGTACGACTACTCCACGGCCGTCCTCGTGTCGAAGTCGAACGTCGACACGATCCTGGTTGGCGACTCGGCGGCCATGGTCATGCTGGGACACCCCGGCACCGTCCCTATTACGCTGGACGCGCTGATGATCATGGCAACCGCGGTGGTCAAGGGCGCAGGGCACAACACGTTCATCGTCGGCGACATGCCGTTCCTGTCGTACGAGGTCAACAAGGACAAGGCCATCGAGAACTGCGGGAGGTACCTCAAGGAAGCCGGCTGCGACGCCGTGAAGCTCGAGGGCGGCCGCAGGGTGGCTGCGACCGTGTCGGCGATAGTCCAGGCGGGCATCCCCGTGATGGGCCACATAGGGCTTACTCCACAAACCGCGGCTCAGCTCGGGGGGTTCAAGGTGCAGGGGAAGGACCGGAGCGCAGCGCGGGCGATAGTGGACGACGCAATCGCCCTGGAGGACGCCGGCGTCTTCTCCATGGTGCTGGAAGCCGTACCCACGCCTGTCGCCAGGATCATCACCGAGAGGGTGAAGGTCCCGACCATAGGGATCGGCGCGGGCCCGCACTGCGACGGGCAGGTGCTGGTCTTCCACGACATGATGGGGTTGTTCCAGAGATTCCTCCCAAAGTTCGTCAAGCAGTACGTGAACCTCGCGCCGCAGATCGTCGAGGGACTCAACCAGTACTCGACCGAAGTTGCGGGCGGGGCGTTCCCGGCGAAGGAGCACACGTTCTCGATGAAGGATGAGGAGGTCAACGCCCTCATCGAAGAGCTCAAGAAGGAGGGGGTCATCTAGCAGTGAAGATAGCCATCCTCGGGGCGGGCGCCATGGGTTCGCTCTTCGGGGGGTATCTGACCGCGGGCGGGCACGATGTGTGGCTCATCGATACGTGGGCCGGCCACGTGAACGCGATGAACTCCGGCGGCCTCGTGATCGAGGAGGCCGGCGGTCCACGCTCTTACGCGGTCAGGGCGGTCTCCGACCCGTCGGCGGCGGGGCCGAGCGATCTCGTCATCGTGTTCGTGAAGTCCTACCACACCGGGGCGGCGCTGGGGGGCGCCTCCGCCCTGTTCGGCGAGGGCACCGTGGCCCTGTCGCTCCAGAACGGCGTCGGCCAGCTGGAGGCGATGTCCGCGGTAATCGGGCGTGAAAGGGTACTGCTCGGGACCACCGCCCAGGGCGCAACCATGCTCGGCCCCGGGAGGGTGAGGCACGGCGGGTCCGGCGAGACGATCGTGGGCGAGCCGGACGGGGGTGTCTCGCCGCGGGTCGAGCGAATCGTGGAGGCATTCAACGCATCGGGCATAGAGGCGAGGGCCGATGCCGGTATCCTGAGCCACATCTGGGGCAAGGTTATTGTCAACGTGGGGATAAACGCGCTCACCGCCCTGCTCGGCGTGAGAAACGGGGAGATCCTCGAGATCCCCGAGGCCCGGCGACTCATGCGGACGCTGGTGCTTGAGGCCCGCGACGCTTGCTCCGCCAAGGGGATCCGGCTCCCATACAGCGATGTCGCCGGCAAGGTGGAATCGGTCGCGGCCGCCACGGCGCAGAACCGGTCGTCGATGCTGCAGGATGTGTCGGCGGGCCGTCAAACTGAGATCGACTACATAAACGGCGCCATCGTCCGCGAGGCTGCCTCGCTTGGCGTGCCTGCTCCCGCGAACGAAATCATGACTCTGCTGGTCAGGGCGCTTACGACGGCCCGAACCAGCGGGAAAACGGCCTGGAGGGTGGAGGGGTGAGCGTGTACGCAGTCAACGGTCGCGTGCTTGAGGTGGATCTGGGTTCGGGCAGGCTGGGCGATAGCCCCGTGCCCGAAGGTCTCTGGCGCGATTATCTCGGGGGCAGCGGGCTCGGGTCATACCTGCTGTATGGCGCTGCAGATCCTGCCCTACCGCCGCTTGCTGCGGAAAGCCCGATCTTCGTGATCGCGGGCCTTCTCACGGGGACGCCTGCCCTCACGAGCTGCAAGGTGTCGCTGTGCTTCAGGTCGCCGCTCACGGGGATCTGGGGCGAATCGACCGTGGGCGGGTTCTGGGGTGCGCAGCTCAAGGCCGCCGGGTATGACGGGATAGTGCTGCGCGGCCGCGCGGCCGAGCCCGTCTACCTCTGGATCAGGGATGGAGCCGCGGAGATCCGGCCCGCGAAGGACCTGTGGGGGAAGCAGACGTACGAGACCTCGGACGCCGTGCGCGAGCGGACGGACCCCAAAGCGCAGGTGGCGTGTATCGGCCCCGCCGGCGAGAACCTCGTCGAGATCGCGAGCGTAATGTTCGGCGGCCACGACTGTCGCGCCGCCGGCAGGTGCGGGGTTGGCGCGGTGTGGGGTTCGAAGAACCTCAAGGCCATCGCGGTCAGGGGGACCGGCCGCCCGGCCGTCGCCCGGCCCGGCGCTCTGGCCGAGTCACAGAAAGGCGTTCTGGGCTCCATCCGCGAGTTCGCCAGGGCCCTGGGTGAATTCGGCACCGCGGGCGGGATCCCCGGCGTCGAGGTGTCGGGGGACCTCCCGATAAAGAACTGGACGATGGGTTCCTGGACCGAAGGCGCCGCGAAGATAAGCGGCCAGGCGCAAGCCAAGACGATCCTCCTCGATCATTACGCCTGCTGGGCGTGCCCGATCCACTGCGGCAAGATCGTCAGGCTGGACGCGGGGCCGTACGCCGGCGCGACCGCGCACGGGCCGGAGTACGAGACGTGCGCCGGGTTCGGCTCGATGCTTCTCGTAGACGACGTCAACTACGTGGCTGCGGCCAATGACCTGTGCAACAGGCTCGGGCTCGACACGATCTCGACCAGCTCCGTCATCGCCATGGCGATGGAGGTCCGCGAGCGAGGGATTTGCATCCCGTCTGACGGTGGGTCGGGTGGCGGGTCGGGTGGTGGTTTGGCAGGCGGCCCGGCAGGCGAGGGTCGCGAGCCGGACCTCAGGTGGGGGAACGGCGAGGCCATGCTAGAGGCGATATATCTGATCGCTTCGCGGCAGGGCATCGGCGAGGCCCTCTGCCACGGGTCCAGGGCGCTCGCGCGAAGGCTTGGCGGGCTGGCTGCGGAGTATGCGGTCGAGTGCAAGGGGCTGGAGGTCGCCTACCATGACCCGCGCGCCTTCACGGGCATGGCGGGGAACTACGCCACGGCGAACCGCGGGGGGTGTCACCTCGAGGCCCTGAGCTACTTCGTGGAGAGCGGCGGCGTGCCCGGGTCGGTGGTCGGCTTCACCGGCCAGGTTGAGCCGCACTCGGCTGAGAACAAGGGATGGCTTGCCGCCCACATGCAGGACCTGATGGAGGTTTTCAACGGTCTCGGCCTGTGCAAGTTCCTGCTCAGGGGCAGGGTGTCGGTCGAGAACATCACGGACTGGTGCAACGCCGTTACGGGCTGGGACCTTAGCGTCGACGACCTCCTGAGACTGGGAGAGAAGATCCACAACCTGAAGCGGATGTACAACGTCCGCCTCGGGATAAGCAGGAAAGATGACACGCTGCCCCCCAGGCTCCTCGTGCACGATCGCAAGACGGGGCGGGCGGCCGGGAGCCTGCCCCACCTCGGCAGGATACTTAGCGATTACTACCGGCACAGGGGCTGGAATGAAGAGGGCATCCCCACGAAGGAGACCCTCGATCGGCTGGGGCTCGGGTGGTTGCAGGAGAGCGACGTGGTATGGAGAGAATAGGTTGGGACAGGTGAGTTGGCTCTCCAAGACGAGTCTCCGGGTGGTAGACAGAGATGACATCCGCCGAGCACAAGAGAACCAGTGAACGCCGAGTTACGCCTGTCAGGCTGCATGATCTATTTGAGGGGACCCTGGCTGCTCATGTCAACGCGTGGCGGGAGGTGCTCGGGTCGGACCTCGTGTCTCTGGTGTTGTACGGGTCGTGGGCCAGGGGCACGGCGACGGTTGATTCCGACATCAATATCCTTGTCGTGGCCGAGCGCCTCCCCCGAGGCCGGTGGGCTGAGGCCGTCTTTTCACGCTGTCGCCAAATCGTGTGAAATCTACGCCCTGCACGCGGGGTCTCGGCCTGCCTCACCGTTCAGGGCGAGCAGCGTGAGTCTTTGCCTGCTGTTAACCCCGAGTTTCTGGTATATGTGGGCGATGTGCGTCTTCAGTGTGCCTGGCGCCAGGTTCAGGCGCACTTCGATTGCGGAATTAGGCACCGCATGGAGCATCAACTGAGCGATCTCCCTCTCGCGTGGCGTCAGCCTGGCCGCTACGTCCGGAGGAAGCGACACCCCTGGAGTTGAGAGCCGGGGTTGGTGCAACGGGTAGCTCGCGCGAAGGGACTCGGCGCCCAGCACCCGTATCAACCCGTACGTGGCAAGAAACAGGGCCGTCACCGCCGTCAGGGCGCATGCCACGATGATGTCGGTCCCCGTGTGCGGAAGGAGCCATGCGGACAGCAGGCTTCCGAGGAGGATCCCCGTCACGTTGAGACCGAGCCCCCATCCGTACATCCAGTAGGGGTCGCGAGAATCGGAGAGGTCCGCAAGGCTTACCCATAGGAACAGGTCGAATGCGGCAAACGCGACGTTGATCAGAAACAGGCTGCCGAAGTACCTCGCCAGCGGCGGGACCATCGGTGCAAGCGCGTAGCTCACACCCATCGCCAGAACAGCAACCACTGCGAGGGGCTTGCGACCGCGAGAGTCAGCATACCGTCCCGCGAGCCCCAGCGCCGCTATGTACGGCAGCGCCTGCAGGGACTTGTCAAAGGGGACCTGATTGAAGTATGGGAGTGCAACCTCGTAGTACAGCCCTCCTACCACGCAGAAGGCCAGGACCATCACGCCAAACCAGGGGATGACGCCGTCTCTGGCTCCGATCCCCTTGTCCGCAGCAGTGGACCGGCCCGTCACCCCGGCCGGCTGTTGCGTGAGACCCTCGCTGGCCCAGAGGGCCAGGGCGAGCAACGCCAGGTTCGCCAGCGCGATGCCATGCACTCCCGCGATGGGTAGGGCTAGGACTGCAAGCGCGTAGAAGACGTTGGCCACGATCATCCCTATCGCCATCATCCTTCCGCGATGGCTGACCGGGATGGTGGAACGAAAACGCGGTCCCCACCACAGCACGTACGCGGCTGCCGACACTCCGGCTACGACCTGCGGATACATCCATAAACGCGGAGGCCCGTAACACAGGGCAAGCGTAGCAGCCACCGAACCCGCCAGGCCAGCTCTTGAGAGAACGTGGATAGCTCGAGAAGAGATGCCACCACGCGAAAACCAGAGGCCGAGGGTGAAGAGAGCACCGGCATGCGAGACCGTGAAGGCCTTCCCTGCTGAAGCTGCCACTCCCCCTCGCAGGGCCTCAAGACCTGCCAGAAACGGGCCGTACAGCGGGAACGACAACAGCCATCCGAAGAAGAAGCCAATCCCGAGCACTACCCGGGCTGATTCGGCGCGTCTCGACACCGGGCGACCCCCTCGTCGAACAGTATATCATCCGTCGGGATGATCTGCACATGCGAGGTGCGCATTTCATAATCATCCGCGCGGATGATTGTAAACATCATCGCCCTGCTTTTACATTACTGGTAGGTTGCGGTAAAGTCAGTCCGGCCTGCTGGTGTGCCAGGGGTCGTCTAGAAGTCTGGAAGGGGGAGGGAACGACTCGTCAGGATTCGTCAATCGCGATCCCGCCGTAGGCTCGAGGCCGCGGGATTTGGAAGTCGTCCTTGCTCGAAGTCATACAGTATGCTCAGTGAAAAAGGGGGAATAAGCCTCAATGCTCCGTAGATCGCTCGTCCTGCTCCTTACGATGGCCCTGCTCATCTCATTCTCCGCCGTCGCGTCGGCGGATGATTCGCCGTTCACTCTCCAGATCCTGACCCCTTCAGGCGATCCAACTGCGGGGCAGGCCACGAAGGACATCGGCGTTCCCGGCGTCGGCCTGGTGCCCTTCGGGCTGTACTACTATTTTCCCGGGCAGACGATAAGGCTGCGTGTTGCACCCAGGCCAGGGGTTTCGCTGCCGGAACCACAGACCCAGTACCGCGTCTATGCGAGTTTTGCGTCGGTTGACGGTACCAGCAACCGCGTGAACGGAGTTTGGAATAGCGGGAGTTACTGGGATATCCAGTACGCGATAAACTCCAGCTGGGAGGTGGGCGAAAGCCCCGTCTGCCAGATCCCCATCTACTGCGAATTCGATTTTCCACAGTCTCAAACGGTTCAGGTGGGGACGATGATCGCAGTGATAGACCTGAACCCGAGGGACATACCCGACTCCGGCCTTGGGGGAGAAACCACCGACTGGGAGACCATCGAGGACTTCACCGCGATACCGAGCCTGACGTTCGAGCGGTTCGAAGGAGGCACCGCCGTCGGCAAGCTCGTCATACAGGGGCCGATCAACCTCTGCGAGGTGGACGATGGAGGGCAGCCGACGACTGCGCGGGCTCTCCTGGAGCTGGACAACAACCTCGAGATCGAATCAGGCGAGATGAACATCAATACCGCCGCCGACGCTCTGGCGGCCCTGAATCAGCCAGCGTCACTCACCATGTATAACCTGCCATACATTAGCTCGCCCGGGATCGTATATGAGGATAACTACGGCACCCGCACCGTCGCGCTAGACCCTGGTGAGGATGCGAGCCAAGACACGACCGGGAAAATCAGCGGACTCTCATGGAATTCGGACCAGAGATCCCTAACGCTCACTGTCGGTGGATGGAGCGGTTACTCCACGTTCCCGAAAGTGGCCGCTGTCGCCTCGGACGTTTATGTCACGATGGCCTCGGGAAACACGACCCTTTCGTCCGACAACAAGTGGGTGCTCCAGGTGACGGACGGTACGGTGAAGACCGGCGTATCCGCGGCCGACCTTTCCGTGAGCAATCTTCCCTCGGGCCTCAGCATTGCGGCTGCGAAGGGGTCGGATAATTCGATTCAGATTACGGTGTCCGGTACGGCGAGCGCGGCGGTCACGACGCCAGTGGCTGTCGACGTTGTCGTGAAGGGCAGTGCGGTGACCCAGGCCAATGCCATCGATTCGGAACCCGTTACCGCTTATGTTCAGCCCCACCAACCTTCCAGTAACAATAACCTCGCGTCTCTGACGCTGACCAGGGGTTCGCTCACCCCGTCGTTCTCTTCGGGCATCCAGGACTACACTGTCAGCGTTGCGCACAGTGTATACAGTATCGACCTGACTCCCACGGTGGCGGACCCGGGAGCGACGCTCAAGATCGACGGCGAGGACCACTCCAGTGGAACGCCCGCTACAATAGACCTGTCGGGGGGGACGACGACGGTCACCATCACCGTAATCGCCGAAACCGGCGCAGAGAAGGAATATGTCGTGTCCATCCAGAGGGCGGATGTGTCCAGCGACGCCACCCTCGGCAACCTCACGGTCTCGAGCGGCTCTTTGTCGCCGGCCTTCTCGGCTGGGGAGACGAGCTACACAGTCAGCGTGGGCAATTCTGTGTCGAGCATTCAGATTACGCCCACGGCCGGCCACGAGTTCGCGGCGATCAAGGTCAACGACAGTGCGTGCGACAGCGGTTCCGCGAAGACGGTGAACCTGAGCGTCGGGGCCAACACGGTGACGGTTGTAGTCACAGCGGAGGACGGCTCGACCACGGAGACCTACACCATCACCGTGACGCGGGCTGCTTCCAGCGGCGGCAATGGGTCGAGCTCCTCGTCGACGCCTGCCTACCGGCCGACGATAAGTGGCGACAGGGCTGACGTGAACGCGGGAGCCCAGGTAAGCACCTCGACCAACGCCGATGGCAGCACGACCGCCGGGGTTACCGTCAGGGCTGACGTCATCCAGAGTGCGCTGGCCTCCGGCAGCGGGGTGCGCGACATCGTCGTGCAGGTCACCCAGGCCGCGACCGAACAGGCTGCCATAGTCCCGGCCAATGCGTTCGCGGCCATGGCCGGCAGCCAGGCCAATCTGGTGGTGGAGACGGCCCGCGGCACGCTGCACGTTCCCGCGGAGGCGATCGATGTCGCCGGCCTCGCGCGACAGCTCGGCGTGAGCGCCTCCGACATGCAGGTCAGGGTGTCGGTTCGCGAGGTGTCCGGGGACGATGACCAGTATCTCCGCCGGCGCGCCACAAGCGCCGACCCCGCTTTGAAACCGGTGACGCGCGCCCTGGAGTTCACCATCGAGGCGGTTGCCGGCGACAGGCGGGTGACGGTGGAGTCGTTCGGCGGCAAGCTGGTGCGAGGTGAGTTCCCGCTCGGGTCGGGCGACGCAGGCCAGGTGAGCGACCCGCGGAAACTCTGTGTCTACAGGTACGACGAGCAGACCAGGCAGTGGGCTCCGGTGCAGAGCCGCGTCGACCTTGAGAACATGAAGGTCATATTCTTCACGCCCAGCTTCAGCAAGTACACTGTGATGGCATACGAGAAGTCGTTCGCGGACCTCGCTGGCCACTGGGCGAAGGCTGATGTCGAACTCGTCGCCTCCAGGCACGTCGTCAAGGGGATGACTGCCGACCAGTTCGTTCCGGAGAACAAGGTGACGAGAGCCGAATTTGCCACCATGCTCGTCCGGGCGCTCGGCCTGAGCGTTCCGGCGAGGCCGCAGCCCGGCTTCATCGACATCTCGGCGACCGACTGGTGCGCGGGATTCGTCGAGGCGGCTGTCAAGGCACGGCTGGTGAACGGGTATGACGATGGGACGTTCCGCGCCAACCGGACGATCACCAGGCAGGAGATGGCCGCGATGATAGTCCGCGCGCTGAAAGTAGTCGGCAAGGACGCGTCGGTCTCGGCCGCTGAAGAGACGAGCCTGCTGCAGGGTTTCGGCGACGCGGGACTCGTTCAATCGTGGGCGAAGTCTGACGTGGCGAAGGCCTTGAAATCGGGCCTCATCAAGGGGATGACGCCGGCGTCGTTCGCCCCGGCCGATAACGCGACCCGGGCGCAGTCGGCGACGGTGATCAAGAGGCTGATGGAGCAGGCGGGGCTGTTCTGAGGGAATACCGGAGGCCGGGCGACGCGCACGGGGTGCATGCCCACCATGTGCGTGCGCGGCAGCAAGGCGGCGGGAGAGCCTGCGGGGCTTTTCCGCCGCCCGGTCTGTCGGTGGGAAACTGCTGCCGTAGGGCACGGATGAACGGTAAACTGCTGCAATAGGGCAGCGAAAGCCGGGGAATTGCTGCTGCAGTGCAGCAAAGTCGAGTAAGTTGCTGCCGTGGCGCAATCGACGGCCGGATCGTTGCGCCTGCGCAGCAAAGCGGGGAGGATTGCTGCCCTGGTGCAGCCATGGCGGATCGACTGCTGCTGTGGCGCACAGGACGTTCTCCCGATGTGTGGTGCGCCAGCAGAATTGACAACGCAGGCGACGGCGGGGATAATATGAGCCAGACGCATCGAAAGGCGCGGGCGCCCGGGAGTCCAGCGCCGAGCGATTGGCCGTTTGAAAATGCTAGGGCAATGACGGGGTCAACCGGTTCAGGCCGATTCCAGAGAGGGGACGGATGGTGCGAGTCCCTGCGCCGCGACCGGGAGGCCACCCCGGAGCTGCGGCCGTGAAGGCCGGGGGGAGCGCCCCATAGAGCGCCTGGAGATGCGCCGGCGGAGCCGTCCACACAGTGGCTGGGCCGGCGAATCAGGGTGGTACCGCGAGAGAAGCCTCTCGTCCCTGAGCGGGGCGAGGGGTTTATCATTTGTCGCGAGCCGCCGGTGTCCGGCCGGTCCGAGCCGCCGGCGCCGGCCCGGCTGGGGCCGAGAAACGGCCGACAGGGGGTATGACCGTGATCCGCTACATGACTGGTGACCAGATTCGCAGCGAGTTCCTGCACTACTTCGAGCGAAACGGGCACACGATAGTCCGGAGCTCGTCACTCGTCCCGCACAACGATCCCACGCTCCTGTTCACGAACGCCGGCATGGTGCAGTTCAAGGACGTATTCCTGGGCACCGACAAGCGGCCGTACACACGCGCGACCACTTCGCAGAAATGCGTTCGCGCCGGCGGCAAGCACAACGACCTCGAGAACGTGGGCTACACGGCGAGGCACCACACGTTCTTCGAGATGCTCGGGAACTTCTCGTTCGGCGACTACTTCAAAAAGGACGCGATCCGCTTCAGCTGGGAGTTCCTCACCGGGGTGCTGGGGCTGCCGGAGGACAGGCTGTGGTTCACCATATTCAGGGACGACGACGAGGCGGGCGGGCTCTGGCAGGAGACTGCGGGAGTCGGGCCGGACCGGATCATCCGCATGGGGGAGAAGGACAACTTCTGGGCGATGGGCGACACGGGACCGTGCGGGCCGTGCAGCGAGATCATATTCGACCGCGGTGAGCAGTACGGCTGTGACGCCCCCGAGTGCTTCATCGGGAAATGCGACTGCGACCGGTGGCTCGAGATATGGAACCTCGTGTTCATGCAGTTCAACCGGAGCCAGGACGGCACGCTGGCGCCGCTGCCCAAACCGAGCGTGGACACGGGCATGGGACTCGAGCGCATTACATCAATTATGCAGGATGTTGAGACCAACTTCGATACGGACCTGTTCACCCCCAT
Organism: Bacillota bacterium; assembly: GCA_013178305.1. Classification (NCBI taxonomy): domain Bacteria; kingdom Bacillati; phylum Bacillota; species Bacillota bacterium. Next base: position 224,372 of record JABLXB010000003.1, read on the forward strand.
CATAGGAGCGATCGAGGAACTTGCTGGAAGGCCCGCGGGCAAAGGTGCCGAGGTGTTCCCGTACAGGGTGATCGCGGACCACGCCAGGGCGTGCACATTCCTCGTCTCCGACGGCGTCATCCCGAGCAACGAGGGGCGTGGATACGTCCTGCGCAGGATCTTGCGGCGCGCCGTGAGGTACGGCAGGGTGCTCGGCATCGAAGGCGCGTTCATGCACCGGCTGGTCCCGGTCGTCGGTAAGGCCATGGGCGACGCATACCCCGGGGTCGTCGAGAAGTCGGACCTTGCGTCGAGGGTCATCCGCGTCGAGGAGGAGAGGTTCCTCCAGACGCTCGAGCAGGGTATCAGGATGGTGAACGGACTGGTGGAAGCGGCAAAAGCCGCGGGGAGGACCCGGATCGACGGCCAGGACGCGTTCACCCTGTACGACACCTACGGTTTCCCGTTCGACCTGACGAGGGACATCGCCAGAGAGAACAACCTGACGGTCGACCGCGAGGGATTCGATCACGCCATGGAGGAACAACGGGAACGCGCCCGCGCCGCGAGGAAAGCGGAGGGCCTGGAGTACACCGCGGGCGTCTCCGCCGTGCTCGCGGACGTTCCCCCGACAGTGTTCGTGGGCTACTCAGCGCTGCGTTCGGAGTCGAGGGTTCTCGCCGTGGTGAAAGGCGACGACAGGGTGCCGGCTCTCGGCACGGGCGATACGGGGGAGTGCGTGCTGGACACGACCCCGTTCTACGCCGAGTCCGGCGGGCAGGCGGCCGACTCGGGGACGATCTCGTGGGCCGGCGGTTGCGCCTCCGTGGAGGGGGTCCGCAGGCTCCCCGGCGGCAAGGTCGTTCACACCCTCACCGTACGGGAGGGCCAGCTTACGCAGGGCGACGCCGTCTCGGCCGTCGTCGACAGGGAGCGCAGGGCGTCGACGGCGCGCAATCACACCGCCACGCACCTGATCCACAAGGCGCTCAAGACCGTAGTGGGGGAGCACGTTAACCAGGCGGGCTCGCTCGTGACCCACGATAGGCTCAGGTTCGACTTCACGCATTTCACCCCGCTCACGGAGGAAGAAACCGCCCGTGTCGAGCGGCTGGTCAATTCCAGGGTGATGGAGGACCTGCGCGTCGACGCGAGCGAGATGGGCCTCGACGAAGCGAAGGCAGCGGGGGCGATCGCCCTGTTCGGCGAGAAGTATGGCGAGCGGGTACGCGCCGTCAGGGCCGGCGATTTCAGCATGGAGCTGTGCGGCGGGACCCACGTCGGCCGCACCGGGGAGATCGGCCTCGTGAAGATAATTTCGGAGTCGGGGATCGGGTCGGGGCTGCGGCGTCTCGAGGCCGTCACCGGCTTCGGAGTGCTCGAATACCTGGGCGCTGTCGAGAAGACGCTCAACGAGGCGGCTTCTGTGCTCAGGGTATCGCCACAGGACGTGCCCGCGAGGGTTTCCGAGGTCGTTTCCCGGGTCAAGTCCCTCGAGCGCGAGCTCGAGCGCGCGCAATCCCGCGCCGCCCAGTCGGGCGTCGACGAGATCATCGCGGCGGCTGCCGGCGTCGGCGGATCGCGCATAGCCTCCGGCCGGGTGGCCGCGCAGAGCGTCGACTCGCTGAGGGCGGCCGGTGACGCCGTCAGGGACCGGATCGGTTCGGGCGTCGTCATTCTCGCGGCGGACCTGGACGGCAAGGTGAACCTCGTTGTCATGGTGACCAGGGATCTGGTTGGAAAAGGGGTTCATGCGGGTAAGATAGTACATGAGGCGGCCCAGGTGGCCGGAGGAGGCGGTGGTGGCCGTCCGGACATGGCCCAGGCGGGCGCCAGGGACGTCGACAAGATGGAGGAAGCCCTCAGGAAGGGTGTGGAGGTGGCGCGTGGGCAGGTCGTGGCCGCGCTCGGGTCTTGAAGAACCACCGCGCCGCGCCGGTGAAGGATAAACGACGTGGGACGCAGAACAAAATGTCACCTGAGTTCGTTTACTCGAATATTCCTGTGGGGGGGCTGACCGTGGTCGAACCGGGCGAAAGCACCAGAATGTTCAAGGTAAAACCGGACGAGGCATGCGACGCCAGGGAAGTCCTGACCCGGGTTCATCAAGCGTTGAAGGAAAAAGGGTACAACCCGATCAACCAGATCGTCGGTTACCTGTTGTCCGGAGACCCTGCGTACATCACCAGCCACAAGAACGCCAGGAGCCTGGTGCGGCGCCTCGAAAGAGATGAACTGCTGGAAGAGCTCGTGAAGAGCTACCTGGAGGGCTAGCCTAGGGTGATTCCCCTTAGAGACAGCATCCGCTCACGCCGTTTCCCTGTCGTGAATGTGTTGCTGATCGCCGTAAACATCCTGGTCTTCCTTTTTGAGTGGACCCTGTCCGACAGGCAACTCGCGCTGTTGTTTCGCTATTACGGCGTGGTGCCGCTCAGGTTCGCTTCGATGCTGGGCGGTCCCGCTTCTTCCGGGCCCGGCCTCACGCCCGTGCTGACCCTCATTACCTCCCAGTTCATGCACGGCGGGCCTGTACACGTCGCCGGCAACATGCTCTACCTCTGGGTTTTCGGCGACAACGTCGAGGACAGGATGGGGCGCCTGCGCTACCTCGTGTTCTACCTGCTGCTGGGTAGTCTCAGCGGCCTCGCCCACGTGCTGTTCAATGTTGGGTCGCCGATCCCCACCATAGGGGCTTCAGGGGCGGTTGCGGGAATCCTCGGCGCTTATTTCATATCGTACCCGCGGTCGCGTGTGGTGGCCCTGATCCCGCTGATCGTGTTCTGGACGGTTACGGAAGTCCCGGCCGTGATATTCCTCTTCCTGTGGTTCCTCCTGCAGCTGGGGAGCGGCGTGGCGAGCCTCAGGGCGGCGGTACAGGTTGGCGCGGGGGTGGCCTGGTGGGCGCACATAGGGGGGTTCATCGCGGGCGCCGCCCTGGTGAACGTGTTCAAGGGCAGGCGCAGGTGGCCGTATTACTAGCGGGAGTAGCCGGCTGGTTTCTCGGCGACGAACCCTGTAGTGAACGGGTTTATCACCGTGATTCCATCGTACACACCGCCTGAGGATAGGTCCTCCGACAGGATAACCTCACACTGGAGCCTCAGCGCACTGCGGATTATCATGGCGTCCCAGAACGAAATCTTATAGCGACACTCGATGTCGATGGCTCTGAGCACATCCTGGGCGTCCGGAGAGTGAACGTGCCACGTCGAAAGGTCGTCCACGATTTGCGCCGCTGTCTCCTGCGGGAGACCGATTGAGAGTTTGCGGGTTACGGTGACGTAGAATTCCTGCAGTACCTGAATGCTGATACAGCCCGCCCCTGAATCCCAGAAACCCCCTACTAGGGCCATGGCTCGCTCGTGCTTCCATCTTACCGAAGGGTCGTACGCATACACAAGCACGTTGGTGTCGATGAACCGGCGTTGCGGGTCAGCGCTCATGTAGGTCATCACGCGTCCACGTAATCTTGCCGTTCATGCCCATGTTGAAGCCCGTCTGCATCATCTTAATCTGACGCTCGCGTGCTTGCTCGTAACGTTCGTCGCTGCTGACGAGTTCCTCCACCATGTCCGTTAGCAGCCGCGACAGTGATGTCTGGCGCTTGACAGCGATAATTTTGGCCTTACGCAGGACGTCTTTAGGTATTGAAAGCGTTATGTTCTGGTTGTCCATCTCCAATGCACCTTCCACGTAAACGAGTGTATCACGTATTTGCGTGGATGGCAACGCTGATAATTGTTTCCGCCGGCAGGAGGACTAGACGGCTCCACAAAGAAAATGTACCTGTCTCTATCAGGGTTTGCCAGGAGCCTATCCTGCGCCCATCAGAACATGGTTGGGAGGCGGTCCTGTGCCGGACAAGATAACGGTTAGCGTAATCAAGGCCGATGTGGGGGGGTTCGTCGGGCATTCGTGCGTGCACCCGGACCTTCTGGAGAAGGCAAGAGAGACCTTGCACCAAAGGGCCGCCGGTTTGCTGGTGGATTTCTTTGTGGCTAACGTGGGCGACGACATAAACCTCATAATGACTCACCGCAACGGCGTTGACTGCCCCGCGATTCACGAGCTCGCGTGGGAGACATTCGTCGCCTGCACGGCGGTCGCCAAGGGGCTCAAACTCTACGGCGCGGGGCAAGACCTGCTGTCCGACTCGTTCTCCGGCAACGTCAAGGGCATGGGGCCCGGCGTCGCCGAAATGGAGTTCGTGGAGAGGGCCGCCGAACCCATCATCGTGTTCATGGCAGACAAGACGGAGCCCGGCGCGTGGAACTTTCCGCTCTACAAGATGTTCGCCGACCCGTTCAACACGATCGGGCTCATCATAGACCCCAAGATGCACGATGGATTCCGGTTCGAGGTGCACGACCTTATAGGGCACAAGAAAGTGATGTTCGACTGCCCCGATGAACTGTACGACATGCTCGTGTTCATCGGCGCACCGGGCAGGTACTGCGTAAAGTCGGTCTATTCCAGGGCTATGAACGAGATAGTGGCGACGTCGACGACGCAGAGACTGAACATGATGGCCGGCAGGTACATAGGCAAGGATGACCCCGCGATGGTAGTGCGCTGCCAGAACGGCATGCCTGCGGTGGGCGAGGCGCTCGAGGCGTTCGCGAACCCTCACCTCGTGGCGGGCTGGATGCGCGGGTCGAGCCACGGGCCGCTCATGCCGGTCTCGATGCAGGACGCGGTTTGCGTCAGGTTCGACGGGCCGCCCAGGGCTGTGGCGCTCGGGTTCCAGCTTTGCCACGGGAGACTGGTCGGGCCGAGGGACTTCCTCGGTGACAAGAGCTTCGACAAGGCCAGGCAGACCGCCAACGAAATAGCCAACTACATGCGCAGCCTCGGGCCGTTCGAGCCCGCGAGACTGCCGCTGGACGAGATGGAGTATACTACGCTACCGGACGTGATGAAGAAGCTGGCCGGGAGATTCGAGGACATCGACTGAAGCCGGCGGGCTGCGTCCGTGGGCTCTGTTGGAGCGCCTATGACATACCGCGAGCTCGGTAAGACGGGACTCAACGTCTCACGCCTAATCCTGGGGACCCTGACGATGGGTCCCTTTCAGGCGAATCTGGACCTGGAACAGGGTGCGGACCTGATCCGCCGCGCTGTGGAACTGGGTGTCAACATGCTGGACACCGCCGAGGTCTACCGCACGTACCCGTACATCAAGCGGGCGCTCCGCGGGACCGGCGACGAGGTGATGGTCGCCACGAAGTCGTTCGCGTACACCTGGGAGGACATGAAGCGCAGCCTGGACAGGGCGCGAATCGGCGTCGACCGCGACGTGATAGACGTGTTCCTCCTGCACGAGCAGGAGTCCGCCAGGACGCTGGAGGGCCACCGGCGGGCATTCGACTACCTCCTGGACGCAAAGGTCAGGGGGATCGTGCGCGCCGCCGGGGTCTCGACCCACTTCGTGGAGGTGGCGGCGGTCGTGGCGGAGATGCCTGAGGTGGACGTGTTGCACCCCATCATCAACCGCGAGGGGCTCGGCGTCCAGGGCGGAACGCTCGACGAGATGATGGCTGCGGTCGGGAAAGCGCACGACGCGGGCAAGGGTGTCTACGCCATGAAGGCTCTGGGAGGCGGCAACCTCCTCAAGGACGTCGAGAAGAACCTCGGCTGGGTGAGAGACCTAGAATTCGTGGACGCGATCGCGGTCGGGGCAGTGACCGCCGCCGAAATCGAGATGGACGCGTTCATCATCGAGGGGAGGGATGTCCCGGAGAGCGTCAGGAGGGCCGTGGCGAAGCGCGCGAAGCGCCTGTTCATAGAGGAATGGTGCAAGGGTTGCGGCGCCTGCGTGAAAGCCTGCCAGTTCGGCGCGCTGAGCGTTGTCGGCGGTGCGGCGCGCGTGGATCCCTCGCGTTGCGTGCTGTGCGGTTACTGCGCTGCGACGTGCCCGGGGTTCCACATCAAGGTGGTGTAGGTTGAGTCCGGTGACCGCTATGCGTATCCTCGCGCTTGACGTGGGGGACAGGAGAACGGGGGTTGCGCTCAGCGACCCTCTGGGCCTGACGGCACAGGGGTTGTGCGTCATCGAGGCCTCGGGCGTGAGGTCGCTCGTTGAACAGGCTGCCGCCCTCATCCGGGAGCACGAGGTATCACGCGTCGTGGTCGGGGTGCCGCTCAACATGGACGGTAGCGCGGGTGAACGGGCGCTGAAATCGCGGAAGGTAATCGAGATGCTCCGCTCGCGGGCGGGTGTGGAGGTCGACCCGTGGGATGAGCGTCTCACGACATTACAGGCGGAGCGCACGCTGATCGAGGCCGACGTCTCGCGCAGGCGGAGGAAAGAGGTCATCGACAAGATGTCCGCCGTGCTCATCCTGCAGGCATACCTGGACAGGACTCGGGCGGCTCCTGGAGGAGCGCCTCGCCCGGGATTAAATCCGTAACGGTGGGTAGAATTAAGGCTCGGGATGAAGTCGATTGACTCCCGTCGAGCGCCCGTACTACAATAGGTCTATCCGCTGGAAAACTGAGGTGAGTCGTTTGACAGAGGAAGGAATGGACGACACTATCGTCCTTAAGGATGAGGACGGCGAGGAGCATGAATTCAGCGTCGTCGACGTGATCGAGGTCGACGGCAAGGAGTACGCTATCCTGCTGCCCATGGACCACGAACTCGACCAGGGCGCCGACATTGAAGACATAGAGGAAGGGGCCGTCATCTTCAGGGTAGAGAGCGACGGCAAGGGCGAAGAGGTGCTCGTCGAGATAGATGATGACGACGAATGGGAGCGGGTGGCCGGGGCCTGGGAGGAGATAATCGAGGACGAGGAAGACGAGGACGATGAGGACGACGAGGATTGACCTGAGTCTACCGGCGTTTGCCAGCGTACGGACGCCCTGCGGAACGGTCCGCGGGGCTTTCTGCTTTATCAGAGGCCGTAAGGCCTGTACTTGTTGATTGCGTTGATGTGCTCTCGCAACGTCATGCTGAAATGGTGGGTGCCGTCGTTCTTCGCCACGAAGTACAGGTACTTGGTCTCGGCGGGGTACAGCGCGGCGCGTATCGAGGCCGTCCCCGGCGCCGCGATCGGGCCAGGCGGCAGGCCCGGCTGCCTGTACGTGTTGTACGGTGACTGCGCCTTCGTATCGTCCAGGGTGACCGGGCCGCTGAACTTGCCGGTGGCGTACCTCACCGTGGGGTCGGCGTCGAGTTTCATCCCGATACGCAGCCTGTTGTGGAATACCCCCGAGATAAGCGGCCTCTCCTCGTCAACCACTGCTTCCTTCTCGATAATGGAGGCCAGGGTCACCACGTCGTGCAGCCGCATTCCGATCTGCTTCGCGCGCACCCTGAAATCGTCGTTGAAGACATCCCTGAACCGCTGGACCATGAGCGCCACTACCTCGGTTTCGGCAGTGCCCTTGCGTATCCTGTACGTTTCGGGGGAGAGATAGCCTTCGAGTGGCTCCTTTAGATTGACGCCGGGCGGTGCAAGGTCCGCCACGACCGAGCGGTCCCTGGCCGCCTTGAGGAATGCCTCCTTGTTCACCACTCCCTGCGAGGCGAGGGATTCAGCGATCTGCAGGACTGTCAGGCCCTCCCGGACCGTGAACGGTCGCGTCAGGATCGGTCCCTTGACGAGGTACTCGAGGATCTCGGCGGGGGACATCGCGGCGTTCAGCTCGTACTCACCGGCCCTGATCTTGCCGTCGAGCCCACGGTACTCGGCCAGCAACCTGAACACGAACGCGTTCCTGATCACCCCGCTGGACTCGAGTATCTCCGCGATCTTCCCAGCGGTGGCGCCCTGGGGGACTTCCACGACCCGCGGCACAGGGGCGCCTGGTGACGCCGGCCGGAGCATGAGGTTAACCTGAAAGAACACCAGACCCCCGACCAGGACGGCCAGGGTTGCCAGGACGAGCAGCAGGACAGGCCTGTGTTGTGCGCGAAACTCCATGCGTACCCCTCTCCGGCGGGATGGACGTTCATATTCTTCCACGAAACGCCCATTTCCTTTGTTCCGCGCACCGGTGAGGTTGTGAGAAGGATTGAGGGACGCGAGGTGTGTGGTGTTGTCCAGGATACTCGTCACCGGAGGGGCCGGCTTCATCGGCTCACATGTCGTCGAGGCGCTGCTTGACAGTGGTTCGATCGTCGTGGTCGTTGACAATCTGTCGACTGGCAAATCCAGGAACCTGCCTGACGGCGTGCCGCTGCACGTGGCCGACGTGGCTGATGAGGAGGCCGCGCGTCTTGTCGAAACGTTCAGGCCGCACTGCGTGGTGCACCTGGCGGCGCAGGCGTCGGTCGGCGTTTCAACGAAAGACCCCGTTCTCGACTGCCGCACGAACGTGTTGGGGACCGTGAGGATGCTGGACGCGGCGCACAGGTGCGGGTGCGGCAGGTTCGTGTTCGCTTCGTCCGCGGCGGTCTACGGAGTGCCCGGACAGATCCCGGTTTCCGAAGACCACCCGGTGGGACCGTTGTCGTTTTACGGCCTGTCAAAGGCCTCAGCGGAACGGTACGTCCGCGAGTACTCGCGGCGAGGCATCGATTGCGCCATTCTCAGATACGCGAACGTGTACGGCCCCCGGCAGGACACACAGGGCGAGGCCGGCGTGGTGGCCGTGTTCGTGGATCTGCTCGTCAGGGGTGGACGGCCGGTCATACACGGTGACGGGACTCAGTCCAGGGATTTCGTCTACGTAAAGGATGTCGCGGCCGCTACTGCGTCTGTAGCCCTCAGGGGATCCGGGGGCGCCGGTACACTCAACATCGGGACCGGGAGGGAAACTACGGTCAACCGGCTGCTGGAAATGGCCGCGGCCGCGTGCGGCCGCCGGGTAGAACCCCTGTATGGCGAGCGCAGGGAGGGCGACATACACCGCAGCGTGCTGGACGTTTCCGGGGCCGGAGAGAATCTGGGCTGGAAAGCCGGGTGGTCGCTGGACGACGGGTTGAGGGAGACCGTTCTATGGTATTCCGGGTCAGGCAGGTGATAGACATCATGGAGCAGGCCCACCTGGGCACACCGGGCCTTGGCCAGGCCAGGGGCCTCATCGAGTCTCAGAAGCTATCGGTAATGGATGATGAAAAGGGGTTTGTGGATCTGATAGACAGAGTCACCGACGTTCTCATAGACGAGGTTGACCGTCCCTTTCCCCACCGAACCGAACCGTAGTATATCGCAAGTCTATTGCAGGCGGCTGAAGCCCCTCTTCAGCTCGATCCTCGCCTTCTCGCGGGCGAGCTGCTTAAGCCGCAGCTCGGCGGAGTCGTAGAGTGGCTGCGGGCTGCCCCTTTGGACCGAGGCCAGCGCGACCACCGCATTCCACCCGTGAGCCTCCGTCCAGTCTCCAAGATTCGGCCTGTAAGCAGGCGTTAATAGTACTGGCAGGGCGCCATCCCATGGCGCGGTCGAGAGAGCCTTGGCCAAATTGACGACGATCCTCGTGTGCTGGCCCCCCTTATACTGTTGTTGCCTGAAAACGATTATCCCACCGGTACGGACCGGGTGTCCCCGCAAAAGGCCCGACGTCGGTACGGGCATGAGGACGGGGGAAAACGAATCGCGAGAGTGCCTCGCCACGATCTCGCTGGCGAGGATCGGGCTCAGCCCGGCGGCGAACCCAACATTTCCGCCCGCCAGAGCATCGAGCGTTCGCCACTCCGCGCCGCCCACGATCTGTGCTCTGGCGAGTCCCCGGCGGACCAGAGACCGAGCCAGTTCGGCGGGCGCGCTCGACAACACCCGGGGCGGCCCGGTGTCGGTAGGCGGCGGAGGCGACCGGCCGGGTGGCTGGGGTTCTCCTGGCGGTTCGTAACCCAGGTCGGTCATCAGGTCTGGTGACGACGGGTCGACCATCGCCGGGACGAATCTCTTCGCCTTGAGCTGCTCGCACAGATTCTCGAACTCCCGCCAGGTCCAGCCGCTCATCGTCTTCCCGGGGTCAAACCCCACACTTCGCAGCGCCCCGGCATTCGCGATCCATGCCCTGCCTTCCACCCACCTGGGCAGGGCGAGCAGTCTTGCCCCGCGGCTGCAGCCGGAGATAGCCTGGGGCAGATAGGATTCGATCTCGTGGCGGGCCAGGAACGGCCTCAGGTCCAACTGCAGGACCTCATCGTAAACGGCAAGCCCTCCGGGGGGCGGCAGAAAGATGTCGGGTGGGTCGCCCGATAACAGCGCCCTGGTCAGCTCGCTGGTGCAGGCCTGGTACCCCAGGATAACCAGATCGACCGTAACTCCAGGGTGCGACGCGCGGAATTCGCCAATTACTTGTCCGAGCCCCGCTTCGGGGCCATTGACTGGCGCCGGCCAGCGGTATGCCCAGATGCGAATGTGTGCCGGGGATACCGGGGGCTCGTCTGGCAGGAGTCTCGGTGAAGGCGTCCGCGAAGGTGGGATCGTGAGGGGTGGAAGAAAGCCCGCGCGCACGACGGAGAAGGCGCCAAAGAGAAGGCCGGAACACACTACAGCCGCAAGAATCCTGGTTCCCCACCGTAATCGCAACCCTGCAAGCCCCCGGGGAGCCACACCGAGTGACCGAACGGTCCTGTGGACACCCGGTAACAAGGCTATGCGCTACGGGGCCTGCCTGAGAACGGCCGGAATGCGCAGGGGCCGGTCGCGCACTTGCCGCAGATGGCGAGGGACCCCGGGAAACCGCGCTCGGTGTTCAGGTACTTTCCGACTCTGCGGCAGTGGTCGTTACACTTGCTCTTGTCCAGCCCTTCGCCGGATATGGCGGACGCGGGGCATAGCCTGATGCAGGTATTGCAGCGTTCTCCCGCGAGGAAACCACAATATGGCTCCTCCCCGCCACCCTCGCCTCTGGCGGACCGGGTGTCGTGTACGGCCGAGTCTACCACGATACTCGAAATGCGTCCTGCGCACCCGCGTTCGGTGATGAGCAGGTGGTTGAGCCCGAACCGCCCGACGCCGGCAATCGCCGCCGCACTCTTGTGCGACCACCTCGCGCGCAGCGTCGCGGGGTCGTAGTTGTGGGTGGGCTGCTGAAAGGCGGCGCCCACGCCAACCGCGGCAAGCCTGCGCTGCAGGTCCTCACATATCGCCGCGAGCAGGGCATTGGTCTCGGTGTAGGAGGCGGCCCATTCGTCCGCGCAGAGGGGGGCGCGAGCGTTCGCCGCAACTATGCCCTTATCGAAGGGTAGGAAGAAGCACACCACCGAGCGTGCCTGCGGGAGCAGATCGGTAGGGAGGAGGTGGCCCGGGATAGGGCCGTCGCCGAGATCCTTCCACCGCGGGTCGGCAGCGTCGGCATACCCGGTGACGGGCTCGCGATACCTGGTGCTGCCGGCATGGTTCAGCGCGGCGGACCGGACGGTATCCTCGATAAGGCCCCGCAGCTCCGCCGCGTTCAGTTCTCTCTGCATTACGTCAACGCCCTCCCCCGGACTGCCACCCCGCCTAGTGGACAAGTACACACCCGGTCCACACGGCTCGGTTACCGGCTGGGAATTCCGCGTCCAATCCGAGTTCCCTTACGGTACGGATGACGTCGATCCCCATGCCTTCCATCGAAGGCCTCGCCTCGAACGGGTGCCTGCACGCCTTGCCGTCGTCGGCCGCCACACAGGTGTCGCACAGGCGGCACGCCCCGCCGATCAACCCTGCCGCGAGGACGAAACCCATCTCGAACGCCTTCTTCTCGACCGCGCTGACGGCGCGGTGAAGCCGCAACGCCCCCTGGTGGACCTCAGGGCGGGTGATGGACCCCCCGGTGGCCGGCGCCGCTTCAACCTGGATCATGACGACCCTGCTGTACCGCGCCAGCGCTTCTTCAAACTCCTTCACAGCAGGAAGGTTCGGGGGGCACATCAGGTTCCGGCCGTAGCTGGGGCACCGCGGGATCATGCATTTGAGCCGCACCCTGGGATCCACGCGGATTGAAGACGTGCTGGTGACAATGGCGCGCGTGGCGCCGGCGCCACGCGCTGCGTCGAGGAGGCACTTGAGATCACTACTGTTACCGGCATCCTCGTTCATGGTCCTCATGATTCTACGAATTTTACGGATCCACCTGTCGGCCCCCCGCTGGTTCATGCGAGGGCAGTTGCCAGGCGTGCCTTATGCTGGTAGGATGGTCTATAGGTCAGACCACGTACAGGAGGAAGATTAGAGTGAAGATCTTCAGGCTCGGGCTCGTCCCACCCGCCTTCTCGCAAGCCGTCTACCACGCTCTGGCGCGGGAAGGCATTGAATCGCTGGTCATCCTGTCGCCAGCCAGCAGTTACGTGTGCGTCGGCTACTTCCAGAACCCGCACAACTGCGTGGACCTGGAGTTCTGTCAGAGCGAGGGTATCCCGGTAATCAGGAGGGAGGTTGGGGGCGGTGTCGTGCTCCTCGATTCTAACCAGGTGTTCTACCAGCTGATCCTCCGGAGGGGGAACCCGCTCCTGCCCGGTACTGTCGCGGAGATGTACGAGAGGTTCTCGGGCCCCCCCGTGGCGACGTACAATGCCCTCGGCGTTCCAGCGAGGCACCGGCCCGTCAACGACATCGTGACGCTCGATGGGAGGAAGGTGTCCGGCCAGGGTGGAGCCGATATTGGGCCTTCGCAGGTTTTCGTCGGCAATATAATCCTCGACTTCGACTACGACACCATGGTCCGAGCGCTCCGCGTGCCCGACGAGAAGTTCCGGGACAAGGTCTACAAGACCATGAAGGACAACCTGACAACCCTCAAGCGAGAGCTCGGCGAGGCCCCTCCCAGGCGGAAAGTGGAGGACGTGCTGATAGGCGAATTCGAGAAGATGCTCGGGCCGCTGCACGAGGAATCGCTGTCGCCGGAGTTCCTTCAGAAGGTCCGCGCGATGGAGGAGTACCTCGCGTCCAGGGAGTTCCTCTTCAGAGAGGGCGCCAGGCCCCGCGGGGTCACCATCCGCGAGGGGGTCAGACTCGGGCGCGCGGACTACAAGGCCCCGGGCGGCCTGATAACGGCCGAGGTCGAGGCCGGAGACGGGACCATCAGGTGGCTGTCGCTTTCGGGAGACTTCACGTTCCACCCCAAGGATGAATTCGACGGCCTGGCGGCGGCCGTCAGCGGCCTGCCGCCCGAGAAGGAAGCCGTCAAAAAGGCCGTGGGCGCATACTACTCGTCCAGGTCGATCGACTCCCCGGGCGTTACTCCGGAGGACATCGCTACCGTGGTAGTCAAAGCATTGGGTTAGATACTGTAGTCCAGGCGCCGTGAGCCGTCGCCCGCGCCGCGGCCCCCGGTATTTTCCAGATCGTGTCCGGCAACCCTCATAAAGCCCCGGTCCCCTGCGAAAGTATCTGGAAGAACAGGCAGTGAGGAGGAGGTCTTGGTATGGCGTGGGCTAGGAGACTGATCTGCGTGGCGGTGGTGGCGTCGCTGCTGGTGGCGGCAGGGGGCGTGGCGAGCGTGGCGGCCGCGGCGTACGAGAAGGAGGTCGCTTTTAAGCCACAGGGCAAAGGGGTAAGTGTCGGCTGGGCCAAGAAGGTGTTTATAGACGAGGATGATGCCCCGTGGGCCACGGGATACATGGCCAAGATGAAGGTACGAGGGCTCATGCAGGGGTATCCCGGGGGGAAGTTCCTCCCCAACGCGGCCGTCTCCAGGGTTGAACTGGTGGTGCTGGCCGTCCGTCTGAAAGGGCTGGAGCAAGAGGCCAGAGACCGCAGCGGCGCAGTCCTCCCGTTCAGTGACGCGGAGCAGATCTACCGCAAAAACGCGTGGGCCGTCGGCTATCTTGCCACGGCGATTAGCGCGGGGTTGATTTCGTCGACGCGTGCGGCGTTCCAGGCTGAGAAGGCCGCGACCAGGCTCTGGGCTTCCGAGGTATTCATAAAGGCCATGGGCCTGGAGCAGGAAGCCAACGATATGATGAACACCAGTCTCCCGTACTCAGACGCCCACGAGATCCCCTCCGACAAGGTCGGCTACGTGGCCGTCGCCCTGGAACGGGGGATCATGATGGGGTACGGCAACGCCTTCAGGCCGAACGCTCCGATCAAGCGCTCGGAGATCGCGGCGGTGCTCGACCGAGCCGACGAGGCTCTCCCGCCGAAGATCGGCTACGAGGTTCGCGGGATCATAACCGGCGTTAACGAGCAGAACCCCGCCATAACCGTCAGGGTGCTCGACAACCGGTGGTGGGACTGGAAGGTCATGACCCGCAACGCGTACAAGGGGAACCTGTTCACAGGCACGGTCACGATACCGGTGTCAGAGGACGCGCTGATCCTGGTCAACAAGAAGCTCGGCGACCTGTCGGACCTCGAGACAGGGCAGCGAGCGTTGATACTCAGGAACTCCGACGGCAAGGCCATCCTCATCGACGCCAACGGGAACGGCCCGACCCCGAACTGGCCCGACGTGGGGAGCATCAGCAAGGAAGGCACCGTGAGGGCGATCGATCTGGGCAGCCCGAACAAGGTCACCATCAGGGATAATCAAGGGATCGACTGGACGTACCAGATCGCGTCGAATTGCCAGTTCCTCAGGGACGGTGACGAGATCGACCTCGACGATGTGAGGGTCGGCGACAGGGTCACTATCAAGATCGTTGACTCCAAGATCACCAAGCTTGTTGTGGAGGCGCCGGTGGCGGACTCGGTGAAGACCGGCGAAGTCACGGACATAAGAGCGGGTTCAACACCGAGGATCACGATAGAGCTGTCCGATGACTCGAGCTTCACCGCCGCCATCTCCTCCTCGGTGGTCGTGAAGGAGGACGGCTCGACGCGGTATCTCAGCGACGTGCACGTCGGTGACGACGTCCGCATCGAACTGCGCGACGGATATGTTGTAAGGATCGACATACTTGAATCGGAGGCCCGTGAGTACACCGGAGTAGTGCAGGACGTGTACTTCAGCGGATCGCCGAAGAGGCTCACAATCAGGTTGGACGGGACGCGGACGATGAGCGCCACCCTGTCGGACAGCGTCGTAGTCAAGTACGACGGGCATACCGTCAGCCTCAGCGAAGTCAAGGTCGGTGACACAGTCGATCTCACGGTTGTGAACTCGCTGGTCACGAAGATAGACATCGAGCGACGCTCGGTCACCGAGAGAGAGGGGACGGTAACCCAGGTCGAGACCGGCTCCGGCGCGCGAATCTGGATACGCGTCAGCGGCGGTTCCATCGTGAACTACCAGGTTACCTCCAGCGCCACCGTCGAGTTCCACGATGACGACGACCTGGAACTCGAGGATGTAGTGCCCGGCGACAAGGTCGACCTCAGGATCTCCGACTCCAAGGTGACCAGGATCGTGATCGAGGAGCGGCCGGTCAGTGAAATCCAGGGCACGGTAACAGCACTGAACCCGAGCTCAACCTCGGGGCGCACGGTAACGGTCCGCGACTCGGCAGGGAACCTCATGACCTACAAGGTGTGGAATGAGGCCAGCATTAAGAAGGGCTCCGACACCCTGAGGTTCAGTGACCTCGACGAAGGTGACTCGGTGATACTGAAGGTCGAGGGGAACCTCGTGACGAGGATCACAGTATTGTAGCACCGCGACGTAACCACGTCACCTGATCGGCGGCCGTTGGCCGGCCTGGAGCCGGCTCGGCCGCTGGTCGTTTTGTGGCCGCCGGCGAGTTCTACCGCCGCTCCAACCGCGTCGCCCGCGTTTTACCACTGTGAGCAGCATTTTGAGCAGTACTTTCGAGAAACATTACCGTAAGACTTTCTTTCCGGCAGGAATCATCCGCCACCACGCTGAATAGCCGCGGTGGCCTAGACATCATACTGGTCTGACCAATGAACCTGGGACCTGCTAAACCGCAGTTGCAGGCGCGAAGGGGGTGAAAATGGGGGTAGGACGACGGTGAGCATTCGGCCACTGGAGGCATCAGTAAGGCAGTAGATTCTCTGTGGTTGGAAGGTGCCCGCGTGACAATAGAAAGGAGGTTTCCCTAATGCCACTTCCCCTTGGGGTTATGGCCATCCTTGCTCTGTTGCCCATCCTCGCGGCAGTCGTCCTGATGACTGCATACAGATGGCCCGGCAAGAAGGCCATGCCGGTGACGTGGCTGGTAGCGGTCCTCATCGCAGTGGTTTTCTGGAGAATGGATTTCACCTGGATAGCGGCTTCAACGATTAACGGCTTCCTCTCCGCTCTGAACATCCTCGTCATCGTTTTCGGCGCAATCTTCGTAATGAACACGTTGCAGAACGGCGGCGCGATGAATGCCATCAAGCGCGGGTTCTACGGCATCACCGGGGACAGGCGCGCGCAGGCGCTCATCGTGGGCTGGCTGTTCGGAGCCCTGATCGAAGGGGCGGCGGGATTCGGCACCCCGGCGGCGCTGGCCGGACCCCTGATGGTCGGCCTCGGATTCCCGCCACTCGCTGCGGCAATGGTTGCACTCATATACAATAGCACCCCCGTTTCGTTCGGGGCCGTCGGCACCCCGATCCTGGCGGGCGTCAATACCGCCATAGGCAACTTCATAGGGGCCGGAAAGGAGCTGCCGGTCGACTACCTCAGGATGCAGGGTATCTACGTCTCGCTCGTTCACGGTATCTGCGGCACGTTCATCACTCTCGTGGGCATATGCATGATGACCAAATTCTTTGGTGAGAAACGCTCGATCAGCGACGGTCTCGCGATCTGGCCGTTCGCGGTGTTCTCGGGCCTGGCGTTCACCGTCCCCTACATGCTTCTAGCCCAGATAAGCCCGGAGCTCCCGTCGCTCGCCGGCGCGACCATCGGCCTGCTCATCGTGATGTACGCGGCGTCGAGGAACTTTCTGCTGCCGAAGGAGCCGTGGGACTTCCCCGCGCGAAACAAGTGGGAATCCGACTGGGTGGGGAGCCTGGAACCCGGAAGGAAAGGGGACGCGGCGGAGAAGACGATGTCTCTCGCGCTGGCGTGGGCGCCGTACATACTCATCGTCGCGGCGCTCGTGCTGACGAGGCTCCGCAACCTGCCGTACGGCAACATGCTGAAGGCTGCGTGGGTCATAACTGTCCCCAGGATACTGGGGACCTCGATAACCTACACGGTGCAGCCGCTTAACCTCCCCGGCTTGTTCCCGTTCATTCCTGTGGCGATGATCGCCTGGGTCATTCACTCGATGAAGGGGGAGGCCATCAACAAGACTCTCAACCAGACGTTCAGGCAACTGGTCCCCGCGACGATCGCGCTGCTGTTCGCCGTGGGTGCCGTTGAAGTCATGAAGGCCTCTGGGAACAACGCCCTGAAGATCGATGGCATGCTGATCACTATGGCGAAGGCCGCGGCCTCGCTGTTCGGGGCTGCTTGGCCGTTGTGCGCGCCCTTCGTCGGCGTACTCGGCGCGTTCGTGGCCGGTTCGAACACCGTTTCGAACATCCTGTTCAGCGGGTTCCAGTATGAGGTGGCCAAGCAGCTCGGCATATCCAGGCTCATAGTGGTGGCCCTCCAGGTTGTCGGCGGCGCCGTCGGCAACATGATTTGCGTCCACAACGTTGTGGCGGCATGTACCACCGTGGGTATCCAGGCAGCCGAGGGCACTGTCATCAAGCGCAACCTCGTGCCGACGGTCATGTATAGTCTGGCAGCGGGGATAATCGGGCTTCTCATGGCGTACGTTTTCGCTCCCGGGCTCCTGTAAGGGCTGGCAGGCGCTCGCGGGCAATTGGCGTGGCACGGTGATCCGCCGCTGGGCTGCGGGCGGTCACCGTGCCGCCCCAAGACACACGCGGACCGGGTGACGCGGACCTCATCACGCGGGGGTGAGATTGACTGATGTGTGAACTGGGACAGGAGCTCCGGAGGATAGCCGGAGACGCGAACGTCCTCAGCGACATGGAGGACCGCCTGTGCTACTCGTACGATTCGACCCACGTCGAGCATCTCCCGGAATTCATAGTTAGACCCCGCACGACCTCCGAAGTGATCGAGATAATGAGATTGGCCAACGACACGATGAAGCCGGTCGTGCCCAGGGGCGCCGGAACTGGCCTGAGCGGCGGCAGCGTCGCCATCTCGGGCGGCATAGTGATGGACCTCACCCGCATGAACTCGGTGCTGGAGGTAAATAGCCAGGACCTGTACGCCGTGGTGGAACCCGGCGTAATCACGCTGGACCTGCAGAACCAGGTCGCTGTGGACAAGCTACTCTATCCGCCGGACCCGGGTTCGAACAGCGCGTCGACCATCGGCGGCAATATCGCCGAGAACGCGGGCGGGCTGCGCGGGCTGAAGTACGGGGTCACGCAGCACTATGTGATGGGACTCGAGGTTGTGGCTCCGACCGGCGAGGTATTCAGGACCGGAAGCAAGACCGTGAAGTGTGTCACGGGGTTCGACCTCACGCGGCTCATGGTCGGCTCCGAGGGGACGCTCGGGGTGGTCACCCGGGCGACCCTCAGGCTTATACCGGCGCCCGAATTCGGCCGTGCCATGCTTGGGGTATTCGACGAAACGATGAACGCGGCCAGGGCTGTATCGAAGATAATCGAGGCGGGCGTGGTGCCCGCCACGCTGGAATACCTCGACAGGGTAACCGTCAACGCCGTCGAGGACTTCAAGCCGTGCGGCCTGCCGAGGGATGCCGAGGCCGTGCTGCTGTGCGAGTGCGACGGCTACCGAGAGGCCGCCGAGAGGGAAGCCGCTGCGGCGAGCAAGATCATGAAGGACTGCGGGGCGAGGCGCGTCGATTTCGCCCGTGACGACGCCGAGAAGGCGGCCGTGTGGGCCGGCCGGCGCGCTGCGCTCGCCGCGCTCACCCGTGTCATGCCCACGACGATCCTGGAGGACGCTACGGTACCGCGCAGCAGGATACCCGACATCATCGAGATCATAAGGCGGATCGCCGCGGAGTACGACCTGGGGATCGGGACGTTCGGCCACGCGGGCGACGGCAACCTCCACCCCACGTTCCTCACCGACGAGCGCAATGCCGCCGAGATCCATCGCGTCGAGATGGCAGTCGACGACCTTTTCAAGGCGGCGCTCGAACTCGGGGGGACCCTGAGCGGGGAGCACGGCATCGGGGTCACCAAGGCGAAGTTCCTCGCGTGGGAACTGGGCCCCGAGGGTGTGGGGGTCATGCGGCGGATAAAGAAGGCGATGGATCCGCGTAACATTCTTAACCCCGGGAAGATGGACCTGGGGGATTTTGGGGGTGTTGCCGGTTGAGCGCGCTGTCCGCTGTCGAAGAAAAAATGGTGCGCTGCATGAAGTGCGGGCTCTGCAGGGCGGCGTGCCCCATATACAAGGAGACGGGAGTC
Organism: Bacillota bacterium; assembly: GCA_013178305.1. Lineage (NCBI taxonomy): Bacteria > Bacillati > Bacillota > Bacillota bacterium. The sequence goes on from JABLXB010000003.1 coordinate 243,535, forward strand.
GAATCGAACCTCGCGCGCGGCAGGGTCCGCCTGGTCAAGGCGGTGCTGAGGCGGGAACTCCCCATCACCCCCAACCTGGTTTCAAAGATATACATGTGCCTCCTGTGCAGGCAGTGTGTCACGGCATGCCCGAGCGGCGTGGATGTGGACACCATCATGAAGGCCGCGAGGGAGGAATTCGCGCAGGGCGGGTTCGCCCCCGGGGCGATGGAGACGCTCGCGAAGTCGATCGATGAATTCAAGAACATCACGGGGGAAGCCAACGAGAGCCGCCGGCTGTGGACTGAAGGTGAGTCCTGGGCTGAGCGCGTGGCGGCCCAGGCGCAAGGCGCGGAGGCCCTGTATTTCGTGGGATGCGTGGCCGCGCTTTTCCCGCAGGTGTACGATATCCCGCGCGCTGTTGCCTCGCTTCTCGACTCGGGCGGTGTCAGGTTCGCCACCGCGCAGGGTGACGAGTGGTGCTGCGGGTTCCCGCTCCTCGTGGGGGGAATGCCCGGGCGGGCGAGGCAACTTGCCAGGCGCAATGTCGCGGCGGTGCGGGAGACGGGCGTCAAGGCCCTGGTGGCGGCGTGCCCGTCGTGCTACCATACGTGGAAAACCGGCTACCCCGAGCTCCTGGGCGAGGACCTCGGGTTCAAGGTATTGCACTCATCCGAGGCGTTGCTGGAGCTCGTGGAGTCGGGCCGGCTGAAACCGGCTGCGGTCGAGATGACGGTCACGTACCACGACCCATGCGATCTCGGCAGGAAGAGCGGGGTGTACGACCCGCCGCGGAATCTGCTGAAGAGCATTCCGGGGATCGATCTCGTCGAGATGAAGGCGACGCGCGATGCCACGGTGTGCTGCGGCGGCGGCGGGAACATGGAGATGAATTTCCCGGATATGGTGCAGGCGCTGGCGAAGAAGAAGGTGCAGGAGGTCCTCTCGACCGGGGCCTCCGTGGTCGCAACGTCGTGCCAGCAGTGCAAGAGGACTATCCAGGGGTCGGCGAGGAAAGACAAGGCGAAGCTCAGAGTCCTGGACGTCTCCGAGATCCTTGCGAGGGCGGTTTCGGGGTAGATGCGCGGCGCGGTCCGCGTAGGAGCCGTCGCGGCGGTCTTGCCGCGGGGGACCCGCGATGACCGGCAACCAGCCCGGCCGGTCTGCCCGGAAGCCTCACTGTCGAGAACACTCATCAGAAAGGGGCCTGCCGTATGAGCGAGCAGAGGGTGACTGCGCACGAGGCGCTGAACGAGAAGATCAGGGACGGGCTGGCCGACCGCGACTCCCAGCGCGGGCGGAACGTCGCCCTGCAGGTCATCTGCCCCAAGCACATAGCGAAGGTACGGGATTATCCCGCCCTGTCGCGGCGCCTCAGGGAAATAAAGGCGTATTCGATCACTAACCTCGATGCCCTGGTGAAGAGGGCCGTCGCGGCGATGCAGGCCGTCAACTGCAAGGTATTCTACGCAAGAACGGGCGCCGAGGCCAGGGACTACATACTCGGCGTCATCAGGAAGGGGCCCGTGGTAAAGAGTAAGACCAACGCGGGCAAAGAGATCGGCCTCGTCGACGCACTCGAGGCCGCGGGGATTCAGGTGATCGAAACCGACCTCGGCGACAGGATAGTGCAACTTGCCGGCAGCCATCCCAGCCATTCGCTCGTTCCGGCGCTGCACATCCCCCTCGAGCGGATAGCTCAGATCTTCAGCGAGGAGACCGGGCAGGTTGTGGATCCCACTCTCGATGCGTGCATCGCGGCCGCCCGGAAGGGCCTCCTGCACTACATGCTCGACGCGCAATACGGGATATCGGGGGCGAACGCCATCGCGGCGGATTCCGGGACCATATTCCTCATCGAAAACGAGGGCAACGTCCGCGCCGTCACAAACCTGCCGCACACCCACATCGTCATCGCGGGTATCGAGAAGATCGTGCCCACTCCTCAGGATGCCCTCACCGTGGTACAGGCCGCGTCCGTGTACGGCCTGGGGCAGGACCTGGGCACTTACGTCTCGTGCATATCGGGACCGTCGCGCACCGGCGACATCGAATACAAGGTGGCGCTCGGGATGCACGGGCCGAAAGAGGTGCACGTGGTGCTGCTCGACAACGGGAGGTCGGAGGCGATCAGGCAGGGCTACGAGGAGGCGCTGTACTGCACCAACTGCGGCAGCTGCCTGAACTTCTGCCCGGTGTACGGGGCGATCGGCGAGCGGTACGGCTACAAGTACCTCGGCGGCAGGGGCATCGCGTTCACTGCGTTTCACGCAGGGCTGGACACGGCCGTCGCGGAAGGATTGCCCCTGTGCACCACCTGCGAGAGCTGCAAAGCGACCTGCCCCGCGCAGATTGACGCGCCCAAACTGGTCAAGCGCCTGAGGAAGGACGCTGGGTGTTCCGCGCTCGAGTTCGAACCGTACGCGCAGGCGAAGGCGGAGATCGATAGGAACGGCAACCCGTACGGCGAGACGCGCAAGCCCTGGGGACACGAGAAGTCTTCCGCGGAGAACGTTGTGTTCGTCGGTTGCGTGGGGTCGTTCAGGGAACGCGAGAGCGCGGAGGCGACCCTGAGACTCCTAGAGAGGCTCGGGGTGGATTTCACGACGATCGACGAGCGGTGCTGCGGCGGCGTGTACGAGGACATCGGGTACCAGGCGAACGCGGAGTTCGCGCGGCACAACCTCGACGCTGTGCGCGCCGCAGGCGCGAAACGCGTGATCGCCATCTGCCCGCGGTGTATGAGGTTCCTCAAGGAGTCCCCGGGCTACGAAGGCGTCGAGATCGTCCACGTGACGGAATTCCTCGCTGAATTCCTCGCGGGCAAGGGCCTACCGGTGAAGACCGGCGCGAAGATCGCATACCACGACCCCTGCCATCTCGGCAGGTCGCAAGGCGTGTACCAGGCGCCGCGAGATCTCGTAAGGATGGTGGCCGATAATACCGTGGAGCCGCTCCGTTCGAAGGAGTACGGCCGCTGTTGCGGCGCCGGGTCCGTGGTGCGCGGCGTGTTCCCGCGGCTCTCGATCTCCATGGCCCGCACCCGCGTGCAGGAGTTCGAGGATACGGGGGCGGACGTGGTGCTGACGGAGTGCTTTGCTTGCCTGCACAACCTGAGGAATGCCCTGACCTCCAGGAATAAGGTGGAGGTCTACAACATAACGGAGTACATCTCGCTCCTGCTGGACGGTAAGGCGCAGGCGGCGGCCGAGTAGAGGCGCCCGCCCGGACACGGTGCGCGCTGCATTTGCCGGGGTGGCGGTGCGGTCGCCCGCCGGCGCTGCCGCCCGCCGCCTGATGTGAGGTATTGGGAGGGATACGCTTGGAACTCAACGGTTACGTTTTTCCGGACGATCTGCTCTACGACAGGCATCACGCGTGGGCGCGGGTCGAGGAGGGCGTTATCACCTGCGGTGTGACCGACTTCGCCCAGAAGCTCGCGGGGGAGATCGTCTACGTCGAGCTACCGCGCAAGGGGCGCAAGGTAGAGCAGGAAAAGCCGCTCCTGTCCCTGGAGTCGGGGAAGTGGGTGGGCAGGGTGTATGCGCCCTTCACGGGGGAGGTTCTGGAGGCCAACACCTCGCTCGAGGATGACGCCTCGCCGGTCAACGCGGACCCGTACGGCGAGGGCTGGATCGTCAGGCTGAAGGTCGATCCAGCCACGGCGCAGGCGGAAACCGCCAACCTGCTCAAGGCCGGTCCGGCCCTCGAGGAGTTCATAAGGTCGGAGATGACCCGTATCGAGAAGGAGAAGGCGGAGAAGCGCGGCTAGGTGCGGCCGCCCGCGGGCCGGCGGGTGCGGCGCTGCGGTGCGACTCCGCACGGCGTCCCGGCCGGCGCGGGGGTTGGGGGTGTGGACGTTGGGCCCGGGCCTTATAACGGCAGCGGAACTGGATTCGCGTTTCCTCGGCGGCCTGGCGGACCAGGCGGGCCGGCCTGTAGCCGGCGAGTTCAAGGGCTGCATACAGTGCGGCACCTGCACCGCCACCTGCCCATCGGCCGTGGTCATGGAGCACCCGCCGAGGCGGATGGTGCGAATGGCCGCGCTGGGCCTGTGGCGGGACCTGTTCTCCGCCAACTCGGTGTGGCAGTGCCTGACCTGCGCATCGTGCCAGGCCAGGTGCCCCCGTGGAGTGAAGATTGCCGACGGCGTACTTGCCCTCAGAAGGGAATTCGGGCGGCGGGTCGGCCTGCCCGAGGGCATGGGGCGGCTTGCATCCGTGGTGTCGTCGGACAAGAACATCACCGGTGACCCTAACGATAACAGGAATCTATGGGTTGACGACCTTGACATGAAACCCCCTCTCGCGGATGAGGCCGCCGGGGCGGGCGTGACGCTCGATGCGGTCTACTTCGTCGGCTGTGTGGCCTCGCTTTTCCCCGCGGTGTACGGCATACCGAGGAGCGTGGCTGGTCTGCTGTCGCGCGCGGGACTGAAGTTCGCGGTCATGGGCGGGGACGAGTGGTGCTGCGGCTTCCCGCTGATCGGGGCGGGCGCCACGGAAGGGGACGCGCCGGATTCCCCGAACCGTATCGAGGACCTCGTCCGCCACAACGTGGACGTGGTGAGGCGCTCCGGCGCGTCGAGGCTGGTTACGTCGTGCCCGTCGTGCTACCACACCTGGAAGCACACCTACAATGCGATATACGGCTCGACGCTGGGTTTCGAGGTTGTCCACGCGTCCGAGCTCCTGGCGGAGGTCGTAGACGGCGGGAGGCTCAACCTGAACCCGCAAGAGATGGTCGTGACGTATCACGACCCTTGTGACCTGGGCAGGAAGTCGGGAATATTCGACGCCCCGCGGGCCCTGCTCAGGGCGGTGCCGGGGCTGGAACTGAAGGAGATGAGGTTTCACGGCCCCGACTCGAAGTGCTGCGGGGGCGGCGGGAACCTTGAGATGAACGACCCCGCTCTGAGCGGGGAGATCGCAAGATCGAGGCTGGCGCAGGCGGCTTCGACCGGGGCCGCCGTACTTGCCTCGTCCTGCCAGCAATGCAAGCGCACGCTGCAGGGCGCGGCGCGGAGGGACAAAGTCAAGATCAGGGTCATGGACGTGAGCGAGGTCTTGTTGAAGTCTGTGACCGGCGAGTGAGTCGTGGGACGCGGGGGCATGGCAGCCGCGTGACCGGCGGGCCGAGTTTCCGGGGGTGTATGGGTTGCGGAGAATAGGCGTTTACGTGTGCCACTGTGGCAGCAACATCGCGGGCACGGTGGACGTCAAGGACGTCGCGGCGGCGGCTGCCGCGCTCCCGGGGGTCGTGGTATCGAGAGACTACACCTACACCTGTTCCGACCCGGGGCAGGAGATGATCAGGGAAGACATCAGAAACCTCAAACTCGACAGGGTGGTTGTCGCGGCGTGCTCCCCCAGGATGCACGAGCCCACGTTCAGGGAGACCGTCAGGTCGGCCGGGCTGAACCCTTACTACCTGCAGGTAGCGAACATCCGCGAGCAGGTCTCGTGGGTCACGAAGGACACCGCCGAGGCGACCGGAAAGGCGAAGGACCTGGTACGTGCCGCCGTCGCTCGCGTGGCCCTGCACAGGCCGCTCGACACCCCGTCGGTGCCGGTCAACCACACCGCCGTCGTCGTGGGCGGCGGGATCGCCGGGATACAGGCTGCGCTCGACATTGCTAACGCGGGGCACAAGGTGTACCTCGTTGAGCGGGCGCCCAGCATAGGCGGGCACATGGCGCAGCTCGACAAGACGTTTCCGACGCTCGATTGCTCGGCGTGTATCCTCACCCCAAGGATGGTCGACGTGGCGCGCCACCCCAACATCGAGATGCTCGCGTACTCCGAAGTCGTCGACGTGAGCGGCTACGTCGGCAATTTCGCGATCAAGGTGAGGCGTAGGCCGCGCTACGTTAACGAGGAATCGTGCACCGGTTGCGGCGAGTGCGCCAAGGCGTGCGTACTGGAGGGCAGGATACCCGACGAATTCGAGAGAGGCCTTTCGAAGCGCGGCGCGGCGTACATACCGTTCCCTCAGGCCGTGCCGCTCAAGGCCGTCATAGACCCCGTTCACTGCCTGTACCTGACGCGGGGGAAGTGCACGAGGAGGTGTGAGACTGCGTGTTCGAGGGGAGCCATCGACCTCGCGCAGTCCCCGCGTGAGATCGAGATAGCCGCGGGCGCCGTGGTGCTGGCGACGGGTTACGAGCTGTTCGACGCCTCCCGCCTTACGCCGTTCGGCTACGGGCGTTATCCCGACGTGGTCGACGGCCTTCAGTTCGAGCGACTCGTGAACGCCTCAGGTCCGACGCAGGGACACATCGTAACGAGCGAGGGGAAGACCCCGGAATCCGTCGCGTTCCTGCACTGCATCGGATCGAGGGACGACAACGCCAACAAGTACTGCTCGCGGGTGTGCTGCATGTATTCGATGAAACAGGCCCACCTCGTGAGGGACAAGACCGGCGCTGAGGTATTCGAGTTCTACATCGACATCCGCGCCTCCGGGAAGGGCTACGAGGAATTCTACGAGAGAATCCAGGGCGAGGGCGTGAACTTCGTTCGAGGGCGCGCGGCCGAGGTCGTCGAAGAGAACGGGCGCCTTCACGTGAGGGCTGAGGACACGCTGCTCGGGCGGCTGGTGGATGTCCCGGCTGACATCGTCGTGCTGGGCTCCGGCCTGACGCCCCAACCAGACGCCGTCCCGCTCGCCAGGATGTTCCACGTCGGGATCGGGTCCGACGGCTTCTTCATGGAGGCCCACCCGAAGCTCCGGCCGGTGGACACGAATACCGCGGGGGTGTTCCTCGCGGGCGCGTGCCAGGGTCCGAAGGACATCCCCGAGAGCGTGGCGCAGGCGAGCGCGGCCGCCGCCAAGGTGTGCGCCCTGTTCTCCAAAGACACTATCGAGGGCGAGCCCGCTGTGGCCGAGGTGGATGAAGCGCTGTGCACCGGCTGCATGTGGTGCGAGCCGGTTTGCCCCTACGGGGCGGTGAGCCCCAGGACCATAACCGAGCGACTGCACGGTATTCCAGTTGAAAGGCGCGTCGCGCAGGTCAACCCTGCCCTGTGCCAGGGCTGCGGGGCGTGCAGCGGCGCGTGCAGAGACGGGGCGATGAGCCTCAAGGGATGCACGACTGAGCAGGTGCTGGCGGAGGTGGACGCGCTATGCCTTGGAAGCCGTTGATAGTGGCGTTTTGCTGCAACTGGTGCAGCTACGCCGGTGCCGACCTGGCCGGCACCAGCCGGCTTGATTACCCCGCGTCCGTCAGGATCGTCAGGGTCCCCTGCTCCGGGCGGGTCAATCCGCAGTTCGTGCTCAGGGCGTTCCAGCGAGGCGCGGACGGCGTGCTGGTGGCGGGGTGCCATCCGGGGGACTGCCACTACACGACAGGCAACATGTTCGCCAGGAGGCGTTTCCTGATAGCCACGAGGCTCCTGGAATACATGGGGATCGATTCCGCGCGATTCACGGTCAGGTGGATATCGGGCTCGGAGGGGCCGAAGTTCCAGGAAACCATACGCGAATTGACGGAGAAGGTCCAGGCGCTGGGCCCGAACCGCAGGATGAGGGAAGAGCCATGGACGTGAACAGCGAACGCCGGACGGCACAGCCCGGGTCCGCGTGGAGCGGCCTGGTGAACGATCTCCGCGGGCAGGCGGCGGAGCTCCTTGCGTCGGGCTGCGTCTCGGTGGTCATCGGGTACGCGAATGGCTGGGACCCGTCGAGGCCGGTACCGTACTTCGCTCGTAGCCCCGCCCAGGCGCAGGACCTCGTATTTGACTCGAGGTGCGCGTTGTCGCTCGTCAAGTACGTACTCGACTGGATACCCGGGGCCCGGCGAACGGCGGCCAGCCGGCGCGCCGCCGCGCCCGCGGGCAGCGCCGCCGGCGACAGAGCGGGCGCCGCCGTGACGAAGGTCGCGGTAGTGCTCAAGGGTTGCGACGCGCTCGGGCTGAGGCGCCTGATCATGGACAGGAGGGTATCCCGCGATGCCGTATACGCCATCGGGGTCCGGTGCAACGGCGTCCAGTCGCCGGACGCCCAGTGTGGCGTACTGTTGCCGAAATGTACTGGCTGCGAATCGTTCGAGCCGGCGGACTGCGATATCGTCCTCGGGATACCCGCGGACCCCGCGACTTTCGGGAAAAGGGACCTTTCGAAGGTGGACGAATTCGAGGCGTCCACGGCGGACAGCCGGTACGCGTTCTGGGCGAGACAGATGCGGAGGTGCATCAGGTGTTACGCCTGCCGGAACGTGTGCCCCGCCTGCCACTGCAGGGAATGCTCGCTCGAGCCGTCCAAGGGGCCGTGGTTGACGAGGGAGCGGGACGTGCCGGAACAGGCGATGTTCCAGTTCGCCCGCGCATTCCACGTCGCGGGCCGCTGCGTGGACTGCGGCGAGTGCGAGAGGGTCTGCCCCGTGGGCATCCCACTTGCGCTATTGAACCGGAAAGCAATGAGGGACATCAAGCACCTGTTCGGCGTCGAGAGGCCCGGGGTCCCCGGGGAGACCGAGCCCCTCGGCCGTTTCTCTCAGGATGACCCCGAGGAATTCATGTGAAGGGAGGGGCTCGTGATGACGCACTGCATACGCATAGAAGACTTGCCTGCGCTACTTCCCCGGCTTTCGGGGCTCGGGAGCATTGTGGCGCCGGCCTACGAGGACGGCGTGGCGGTACTGGCGGAAGTGGCGGACCCCTCCCGCGTCGCGTGGGATTTCCCGAAAACGATAGTCCCCCCCAAGGAACTACTCCTGCCGCACACGGACAGGTTCCTCAGGATTTCCGTAAAGGGGCGGGCGGTGGAAGCCGGCGAGCCGGCGTCGCCCGCGCCGGTCGTACTGTTCGGGGCGAAGCCGTGTGACGCGGCGGCTGCCGACATGCTGGGCCGGGTGATGTTGGAGGGACAGTTCAAAGACGAATCGTACGCGCGCCGTCGGGACTCCGTCACGATAGTGACGGTCGCGTGCCGGGACGAGGGCCCGTACTGTTTCTGCAGGTCGTTCGGGCTGGCGCCCGATTCCCCCCGGGGGTCCGACCTGATGCTCTATCCCGGCGGCGACGTGCTATATGCTGAGAGCCTCACTCCCCGCGGCGACCGGGTGATTACGATGGCCGGCGGCCTGTTCAAGGACGCTCCCGGGGGAAGGGGGCCCACTCCGTGTCGCGAGCCCATGAATGGCGGGCAAGACTGGCGGTCCGGCTCGCCCGGCGACGGCCGGCGACTACGTCCCGCGCCTGGGCAAGTGGCTGCTGCCTCGCGTAGAATGGCGGCCGACTTCGGGCTCGCATACTGGGAGGAAGCATCCCTTCGCTGCCTTGGCTGTGGCCTGTGCACTTACCTGTGCCCCACGTGCCACTGCTTCGCGGTGGTCGACAAGTTGCGCGGAGACCGGGTAACCAGGTCAAGGTGCTGGGACTCGTGCATGTTCGAGGATTTCTCGGCAATGGCCGGGGGGCACAACCCCAGGCCGACCACGCTCGAGCGCGTGAGGCAGAGATACATGCACAAGCTGGTGTACCATGCCGAACGATTCGGTGAGATACTGTGTGTGGGCTGCGGACGCTGCGTCGAGAAATGCCCGGTGGGGCTGCACGTCGCGTGTGTCGTCGAGGAGATCGCCGCGGGAGGTGGGCCCGGCAATGACCGTTGAGATTCTACAGCCGGCGCTCGGCACTGTAATTGACGTACGCAACGAAACCACCTCAGGTGACGTCAAGAGGATTGTCGTGGAGGTGCCTCGCTCGAGGACGTCAGGCGCCGCGTGGGCGGGGCCGCACCGGCCCGGGCAGTGCGCGATGCTGTCGGTATTCGGCGTGGGCGAGTGCATGATCTCCGTTTCGTCGTCCCCGCCGCTCGTCTCCGGACCGGGCCGCCCTGGAGCGACCGTCGAGAGGCTGGAGTTCGCAATCAAGAACGCCGGGCGGGTAACGTCCGCGTTCCACGAGCTCGAACCGGGTTCCCCGGTCGGCGTGAGAGGTCCGTACGGCAACGGCTTCCCCGTGGATTCCTGGAAGGGCATGAGCCTGCTGTTCGCGGGGGGCGGCATAGGCATGGCGCCGCTCAGATCGGTCATCAACTACTGCCTGGACCGGCGCGACGACTACGGGCCGATCCGCATCGTTTACGGGGCGCGGTCGCCGGGCGACCTGTGTTTCAAGGACGAGCTGTTCGAGAAATGGCCGGGGGTGAAAGGGGTCCAGGTCGACGTCACGGTCGACAGCGGAGATGAAACGTGGCCGGGCCCCGTCGGGTTCGTCCCCCAGTTCACGGAGTCGCTCGCCCCGTCTCCAGACGGGTGCGTGGCGGTAACGTGCGGGCCACCGGTGATGATCAGGGTAATGCTCGCCACGCTGGAGCGGATCGGGTTCAAACCGGAGAACGTGTTCACCACACTGGAACTCAAGATGCAGTGTGGTGTGGGGAAGTGCGGCAGGTGTAATACCGGCTCGAAGTACGTTTGCGTGGACGGTCCGGTGTTCACGCTCGCTGAAATGAAAACGCTGCCGTCCGAATACTGAGTGCGTCGAAGGCAACCCCCGGTTTACATGCCCCACCACCTTAACCTATATTAAGAAGAGCGGCGGCCTCAAACGAGGGCCGTCCCGCGCTGGGGGTCGTGGGATGTTCAAACCGGTGAAAACGCGGAAAGTATACGAAGAAATCGTCGGGCAAATAAGGGAACTCATCGCAAACGGCACACTCCGGCCGGGCGACCGCCTTATCTCGGAGCGCGAACTCGCCGACAAGCTCCGCGTGAGCCGCGCGTCGGTCCGCGAGGCGTTCAGCGTCCTGGAGAGCCTGGGCATCATCGAGAGCAGGCCTGGAGAAGGGACGTTCATCCGCGAGGAGACCGCTGATTCGATCGCCGAGCCGCTCGCGTTGCTGGTGGTGAGAGAGCGCGACAGCGGCTTCGCACTGCTCGAGGTGCGGAAAATCCTGGAGGTCGAGGCAGCGGGCCTGGCGGCGGCCAGGGCAACCCCGGAAGACATCCAGAAGATCGACGACTGCCTTTTGGAGATGAAAACCGAGGTCGACCGGGGCGAACTCGGGGACGTCAGCGATTACAGGTTTCACTACGCGCTGGCGGAAGCCGCTCAGAACAGCGTCCTGGTCCGCGTGATGGCCACCATATCGGACCTTTTCGCGCAGGGACTCCGGTCGAGCCGGCTCAGGTTGTACAGCCTCGATGGCATGCCGCAGATCCTGATGCAGCAGCACTCGCGCATATCCGACTCCGTCAGGGGGCGGGAGCCGGCGGCGGCGCGGCAGGCGATGCGCGAACACCTCGAATTCGTGGAGCAGAAGCTCAGGGAGCTCGAAGGGGAGCGATAGCGCGTAGCCTGGGCGCCAGGACTGCTGCTGCCACAGCTTTTGCCGTGTCCAGGGGGATGAATGGAACGACGGCGACACTCGCCGCCGCGCCGGCGGGCTTTCCCGTGATCCAGGCGAGCCTCAAGGTCCCTACGAAGTAAATCACCGCCAGGCCCGCTATCATCGAAACGAGGGTCCTGGCGACCCCCGCCCTCTTCGACGGACCCGCCAGGAGACCAACCACCGCCGTGGCGAGCGGGAACGCGGCGAGGTATCCGCCGGTGGGCCCCAGAAGGACGGAGAACCCTCCCCTCATCATCGAGAACACCGGGAGGCCCGCGGAGCCCAGCAGTATGTAGACGATCACCGCCATGGTCCCGGCCCTCGGTCCCGCGACCGCGCCGGCAAGGAGCGTCACGAACACCTGGAACGTGATGGGGACGGCGCTGCCGGGAAGCGGGATGGAGATTGCGGCGCTGGCGCACATCATCGCCGCGAACATCGCGGGCACGGTGATGCTCCGTGCAATTCCGCCGGCGCCTCGCGCGGCGGATGTCGTTACGCTAGGGCCTGAGACCACCACAGGCTGACCCCCCTGATCCCCTGATGGCTTACCTAAGGCAATTATAGCCACTGCGGGCGTGGAATGTCAACTATGTGGTGAGCACAGGTTAACAATACAGCCATGAGAAAACTGACCATGAAAAAAGGCGCTCGCAAGGGCGCCCCTGCCTCGCGCATTTGTCTACGCACTCCGGAGGGAGACATCTCCCGAGAGAACCCTTCTCTCCGGACCCCCGTCAGGTTTCACGATGAGTGCGCCGTCCTCGTCGATTCCGGTGGCGGTCCCTTCGAATGACTCCCCCTGGCCCACGACCCTCACGCGCTCGCCCAGCGTAATCGAGAGTTGCCTCCACTCCGACAGGGCCGGTACGGGGCCGTCCTGCAGGTACCTCATGTACCACGACTCGAACTCCCGCAGGATGGAGCGGAAGACGGCCGCCCTGTCGAGTCGCCTGCCGAGTTCGATGTCGAGCGACGTGGCACAATCCCTCAGGTCCTGAGGTAGCCCTTTCCTGCCGAGGTTGACGTTGAGGCCTATGCCGAGGACCACGAATTCCACGCGGTCGATCTCGGCGACCATCTCGGTCAGTATCCCGCAGACCTTTCGACCGCCAACGATTATGTCGTTCGGCCACTTGATCCCGGCTTCAAGTCCTGTTGTATGCCTTATTGCGCGGGCCACCGCCACCGCCGCCACAAGCGTGAGCCTGGGCGCCTGGGGCGGAGTGAGAGCCGGCCGGAGGATCACCGAGAACCAGAGGCCACCCCCGGGTGGCGAGGCCCACGGCCTGCCCATCCTGCCGCGGCCGCCGGTCTGTTCCTCGGCGACGACCACGGTCCCCTCGGGGGCGCCCTGCCTCGCCATTTCCTTCGCGCAGTCGTTCGTTGACGCCGCGCTGGTAAGGTAGCGGACCTTCGTCCCGATTACCTTCGTGTCGAGCCCCGCCTTCACGGCGGCGGGGAGGAGCTTGTCCGGAGCGGCTATGAGGGCGTATCCGGACCTTGGCTGCCCGACGATCGCATAACCCTCGCGGCGGAGCGCCGATATGTGTTTCCACACCGCAGTCCGGGATATGCCCAGCCCATCGCTCAGTCGCTCACCTGACACGAACTTGCCGGAAGCCCCTTCGAGGGCTTCGAGGATCTTGTGTTTCAACGTTTGGACTCCAGTGCTCCGGATGAGACGGCCTTCTCGATCCGCCGCAGGCCTTCCTCAATGCTCTTCTCCGAGGTCGCGAACGAAATTCTCAAGTAGCCTTCGCCGCTCGGCCCGAACGCCCTGCCGGGCACGGTGGCCACGCCGGTCTTTTCGAGGAGCGTCATCGCGAATTCCATCGACGGGATGCCGAACGACTTGATGCTCGGAAAGGCGTAGAACGTGGCAGGCGGCTTCTGGCACGAGAATCCGGGTATCCTGTTGAAACCCTCGACGACGATGTCGCGCCGTCTCCTGTACTGCTCGCGCATTTCGGTAACGCACTGCTGCGGCCCACGGAGCGCCGCCAGCCCCGCGCGCTGAGAAACCGAGCTCGGGCAGGCGATCATCTGCTCCTGAAGGCGCATCATTCCGGCGATCACCGGCTGAGCGGCGACAGCGTACCCGACACGCCAGCCCGTCATCGAGTATGTCTTCGAGAACGAATTCACCGTGATGACCCAATCGCGCACGGCCGGGTCCGATGCGGGGCTGTAATGCCTGCCCTCGAACACGAGCTTCTCGTAGACCTCATCCGAGATGACGTAAACCCCGGCCCCCGCGCAGATCCTCGTCACCTCGGCGAGACTATCGGGAGGCGTAATCCCGCCCGTCGGGTTGGATGGGCTGTTGACGATGATCAGTTTCGTCTTCGGGGTAATCTTGGCCCTGACCGTTTCGGGGTCGAGCGCGAAGCCTTTCTCTTCCTTGAGCGGGACGTAGACGGGGTTACCACCCGCCATCAGGACGTGGCCCAGATAATTGGCCCAGCCCGGGTCCGGTAACATGACCTCGTCCCCGTCGTCCACGAGCGCCATCACGGCCGAGGCTATAGCGCTCATACCTCCGCACGTGATGATGACCTCGGTTTTCGGGTCGGCCTTGATGCCGTTCTCCCTCTCAACCTTTTCCGCCACAGCCGCCCGGAGCTCGGGGTCACCCAGGCTCGGGGCGTACTTCGTCCAGCCCTGTCTGGCTGCCACGTCGGCTGCGTCGAGTACGTGCACGGGGGTGAAGAAGTCCGGTTCTCCGATCTCGAGATGGATGACGTCTTTCATGGTCACGGCGAGGTTGAAAATACGGCGGATCTCCGATTGCGGAACTCGCCCTGCCCTGGCTGAAAGCCGGTTACCGGTCACGCATGATCCCTCCAAATCAGCTCGTCTGGGGATATACGGAAGCGTCGCACACGTTCAGTATAAGGCGGCGGGCCGCTTTGTGTCTATGATGGCTGGCGCGCGAAAATGCGGCCTGTAGTATGGGAAGGTGCTTGACTCCGGTGTGCCGAATGCACAAAGGCCGGGGGCCCGGTCCGGGCCGCGGCGTTCACGCGGTGGCGAGGATCTTACGGAGGGGATGCTGTGTGGCCCGCCTCGATGGTTCCGGTAACGGCCCGCTCGAGACCATAGGCGAGAATGCGGGGTATAAGACCGCCACGCGTGGTGAAGGGGCCGTCGCTGGAGCCAGCGCCGTCATCGCGGGCGTCGCGGGGCTGGCCAAACTTGCGGGATTCCTGAGGGACCGTTCCCTCGGGATCGCATTCGGGGCGGGCTCCGAGTCAGACGCGTACCTTGTAGCCACCTGGTTGCCACCCCTGCTCGTCGCCGTGATAGTCAGCGCCGTTAACACGTCGCTGCTTCCTGTGTTCACCGAGCTTCGCGTCAGGGGCGAAAACAGGGCCGCCTGGCGCCTGGTCTCCGCCGTGCTCAACCTGGCGGTGGTGGTTTCCGGCGCGCTGATGGTGGCGGGGCTCGTGTGGGCGGGCGACCTCGCGCGGCTCGTGGCGCCGGGGTTCGACGAGGCGACGACGGCAACCACAGCGCTGCTTCTCAAGATCACGATGCCATGCATGGTGTTCCTTACCCTGCACGCCGTGGGGTCGACGGTGCTCCATTCCTTCAGGTGTTTCGCTCCGCCCGCCGCAGGCGCGGTGCTCGTCAACGCCGCCACCATCGCGGCGATCGTGTTCGGCGCCGGCAGGTGGGGGATAGGCGCGGTCGCGCTCGGAACGGTCACCGGATACGCGCTCCAGGCAGTGTTGCTTGCGCCTTTCCTGCGAGGGCGCTGGGGTCATTACTCCACCTCGCTGGGGCTCAGGGACCCCAACGTCCGGCGCGTCCTGGTCCTGGCCGCCCCCGTAACCGCCGTAGCCGCACTTTCCCAGGTGTCCGGCGTAATCGAGAAGTACCTCGCGTCCGGGCTAAGCGCCGGTAGCATTGCCGCCCTGACGTTCGCGAGCAAGCTCATCATGCTTCCCACCGGGCTGTTCGCAATCGCCGTTTCCACTGTTGTCTTCCCGGTGATGGCCGAGGCAGCCAGTCGCGGTGACCTCGAATCAGTCAACTCATCGGTCCAGCGCGGGACCAGGATCCTGGTGTACGTGACGCTCCCCGCGGTGGTCGGCCTCTCCGCGCTCAGATACCCGGTGGTGCAGGCGCTGTTCGAGAAGGGGGCGTTCGGCCCCGAGGCGACGGAGGCAACCGCCCTGGCGGTACTGTGCTACTCCGCAAGCATGCTGTTCAAGTCGGTTGAACCGGTCTTCGGCAGGGCGTTTCACGCCATGCAAGATACCCTGACGCCGTCAGCGATAACGCTCGCGGGGGTGCCCCTCTTCGGTGTGACGGCGGTGCTGCTCAGCGGTCCGCTCGGCCATGCCGGAATCGCCCTGGCGACGTCGTTGTCATCCGCCGTCGTATTCGCGGTTAACGTGGCTCTTCTCCGCCGCCGCCACCACGTCTCGCCTGGCGTGACGGCCCTCTCATCGTTTGTGCTCCGCCTCGTGATCCCGTGTGGCGTGATGGCCGGCGTATCTTTCGCTGCGCTGGCGGCCGCGCGGGCGATCGGGGTTGGCCGGGCAATCGCGATGCTCTCGGCAGTGGGCGCGGGCGCCGTGGCGTATTTCGTCGCTACCCTCGTCACGGGGGTTAAGGAGGCTCGCGATGCCGTGAGGGTTTTCCGCACCGTTGCCCGGAAGGTCGCCACGGTCGCGCCGAGAAGCGCCGCCCACTGATCCGGCCGGAGTCGGGCCGCTCAACGGCCCACTTCACCACCCGCTTCGCTGGCTGACTCACCGCCCGCCATCCTGCCCGCTGGCATAGGCTGGCTTCCCGCGTGGAAGACTACCCCCGCCGTCAGGTCCTCCGGCGCCCCTCCACGAACGCCGGAGCCACGAGCGGGCGGGGGTCTTTACGTGAAGCGCAGGGCGCGTTCCATAGCCGCTTTGACTGCGGTACTCTTCCTGGCTCTCTTCCTCAGGTTGTTCTGCATACAGGTCGCCCAGTCGAAATGGCTCTCCCTGGCGGCCGTGAAGCAGCGGGCCGCGGGGTACCCGCTGGAGACGGCGAGGGGGCAGATCTACGACCGGAACAGGGTGCCGCTAACGGACTTCCGTTTCACGTCTCTCGTCGCCTTTCCCTCGATCATAAGCCGGAAGGACGCAGTAGCCGCGGCCGTATCATCCATACTCAAGACCGGTTACTCTCCTGTCCGCAGCCTCCTGGACGGTGAGGCGCCGGCGAAGGTGGCGGAGAGCCTCACCGCCGGCCAGGTCTCCGCTTTGAGGGCGCTGGGCCAGGAAGGGCTTACGCTGACAGAGGAGAGTCGCAGGTATACGCCGGTCTCCATCGCGCGCCACGTGGTGGGGTATGTTGGAGCTGGCGGAGATGGCCAGGCAGGGATCGAGAAAGCCTTCGACAGGGAATTGAGGGGGGACTACCCCGGATCGCTGGCCGTGTGCGTTGACGCAACGGGCCGCGCAATCCCGGGACTGGGTTACCGGGTGGCCGGCTCCCCTCCCGTGGACGGAAGGCTCGACGTGGTCCTGACGATCGACTGGCGCGTGCAGGCGGCTGTGGAGCGGGCGCTCGACTCCGCCTGGGCCGGGGCGGGAGGGTTCAAGGGGGCCGCCGCGGTGGTGCTGGACGCGCGCACCGGCGAGATACTCGGAATGGCCAGCAGGCCCAACTACGACCAGTCGCGGGTCGCAGCCTACATTGGCGACCCGCGTGGCCAGCTACTGAACCGGGCGGTCGCGGCGTACACCCCGGGGTCCGTATTCAAGGTCGTGACCGCGGCCGCGGCGATCGAGGGCGGCCACGTGGGCCTGGCCGAGCGGTTTGCCTGCCGCGGAGAAGTCGAAATCGGCTCGACGACGTTCGATTGCGCCAGCCGCGAGAAGGGCGGCCACGGCCTGATCGACTTCAGAACCGCGGTGGCGCAGTCGTGTAACGTGGCGTTCATCGAGGTGGGCCAGAGGGTTGGCGCCGAATCGCTCGTGAAATACGCAGGCCTGCTCGGCTTCGGCAGGCCAACGCCCTCCGGTATCCTCGGCGAAAGCGGGGGCAATGTCCCGGATCCGCGTTCCATTTACCCGGGGGATCTGGCAAACCTGTCGATCGGACAGTGGAAGGTGATGGCGACCCCACTTCAGGTTGCGCAGGCGATGACGGCGGTCGTCAACGGCGGCAGGCTCACCCCCGTCTCACTGGTAAAAGAGGTGTGCCGTCCCTCCGGGCTGGCCGTCAAGGTGTTCCGGAGGCCAGCGCCCGTGCAGGCGATCTCCCCCTCGACCGCGGCCTGGCTTCGCCGGGCGCTCTTCCAGGCCACGAGGTCCGGGAACGCTACGGCCGCGTGGGTTGAGGGCAACGGCTCCGCCGGGAAGACCGGTTCCGCGGAGACCGGGAGGAGTACGGGATCCAGGAACGTGCTGCATGCCTGGTTCGTTGGGTATGCGCCCGCCGCGTCGCCGCGATACGTCTGCTGTGTCCTGGTCGAGGAGGGCGGCTACGGCGGCACTGTCGCGGCTCCGGTTTTCCGCTGTATAATGGAAGAGCTGCTCGGCTAGATTCTGGCAGACTCTGGCAGCGGAACGGAGGCCGGCCACGGTGGGCGGGCGTACCAGCGGGGCCTTTTTCGTGGCCGCCGGCGCCACGATATGGGGGACCATAGGTGTCGCCGGGAAGAGCCTGTTTTCCCACGGGCTCGACCCGATGCTGGTAGCTTCCTGCAGGCTGTCCGTCGCGTTCCTCTCGATGCTCGCCTATGTCGCCCTGTTCCGCCGCGACCTATTCCGGGTCCGGGCCGCGGATCTGCTGCTTTTCGCCGGGTTCGGCGTCGTCAGCGTCGGTCTCTACAACTTCTTCTACCTGACCGCGATACACCTCACCACCGCGTCTACCGCCGTCGTCCTCCTTTACACGGCGCCATTCTTCGCCGTGGTTGTTTCCGTGGTCCTGTTCAAGGAGCGGTTCGGTCCTGTGGAGGTCTCAGGGCTAATCCTGGCCGTCGCCGGGACGTTCCTCTGCGTTGGGGGCCTGAGCGTCCTGCGAGGGGCGGCGAACCCCGCTGGAATTCTTGCGGGCCTGGGCTCCGGCCTCACGTACGGCCTGTTCGGGGTGTTCGGGAAGAGGGGAATCGAGCGCTACGATTACCGGACCGTTCTGGTGTACTCCCTGGGTTTCGGCGCGGCATTCCTGGGGCTGTGGAGATCCCCCTGGAGCGTGCTCGGGGGATCACTCCCCGCTCCGGTTTGGGCCGCACTTGTGTACCTCGCGCTCGGGCCGACGGTCGCCTCGTACTGCCTTTACCACGTCGGACTCGAGTACACGGGGGCGGGCAGGGCTAGCGTCATCTCGACGGTGGAGGTGGTCGTCGCTCTGGTCCTCGGCAGGTTCGTGCTCGGCGAAATACTCTCACCAGCGCAGGTTGGAGGGGCGCTGATGGTCCTCGGTGGAGTGGCGCTCATACAGATGAGGGCCGGTGATCCGTACGGACACAGCGGTGACCACCCTGCGGAAACGGGGGTATCCTTATGAGCGTTATCGATGTGAACGTGATCAGGCCCGGTGTGGTCGGGATGCTCCAGACTAACATGGGGTTGCGCCCGGGCGAAAAAGTGCTGGTCGTCTCCGACTATCCGGTAGCCGCGCAATGGAGCTCGAGTCCCCCCGCCGAGCTCGCGGAGATGTCGGAAAGGTGTATCCTCGGGAGGCTGGTCGCGGAGATAGCCGCCGTTGAGTTCGACGGTTGCGTATTCAGGTTCATCCCATTCCCCGCGACTGGGAGGTCCGGCACCGAGCCGCCCCACGATGTCGCCTGCGCCATGAGAGAGTCCGACGTGGTGATAGCGATCACGTCATACTCGCTGACGCACACCGGGGCGAGGGAGAATGCCTGCCTGGCGGGGGCGCGCGTGGCCAGCATGCCGCGGTTCTCGGCGGAGATGTTTTACCCTGGCGGGCCGATGGCCGTAGACTACGGCGCCGTGGCCGCCGAAGCGAGGGACATGGCGGATAAGGCAACGCTCGCGGGCTTTGCCGAGATATCGTCACCGGCGGGCACGCGCCTGCGGCTCGACCTCAGGGGCCGGCGCGGGCTACCCGACGACGGCATCTACACCGAAAAGGGCGCCTCGGGCAACTTGCCCGCCGGAGAGGCGTACATAGCGCCTTTGGAGGGGTCGGCGGAGGGACGGATCGTTGTGCTGCCGGACTGGTACCCCCGTCTTGAGGAGCCCATGACGATCCTGGTAACGGCCGGCATTGTGTCGGCGCTGGGTGGTGGCGGGGAGGTTGGGCGCGGCCTTGCGGAGACATGGGCTCTCGACGACCCCAACCCGCCGGCGATCGCCGTGGCGCGCAGGAACATCGCTGAACTAGGCATCGGCACCAACCCCAACGCGCGCAGGGCCGACGTGGTCCTCGAAGCCGAGAAGATCAGGGGCACGGTGCACATTGGTATAGGTGACAACTCACACATGGGCGGCGTGAACGTGGCGGACTTTCACCAGGATTTCGTGATACCGGAAGCGACCCTGGTGTTCGACGGCGTGGCGGTGATGGAGGGTGGGAGGCTTCTGACGTAATGGCGCGCCAGGCCGGGCGCCTGACTCCCAATGACCGGCAGTTCTGCGGGCGGGGACGCGCACCAATCCGGCCCCCCATTCATATAATTGAATCTGCATCCGTCACAGAGACCGTGGAGGTGGGGCTATGCTCGGGCTCCTCGTTGCCATGGGGCCTGCTCTGCTGAACTCGCTGAAGTACCTGGTGTCCTACGTTAACGCCTCCAACACATTCCCTCAACCCCTTTCCGAGAAGGAGGAAGCCCATTATCTCGATCTCCTCGAGGGCGGCGACCTCAACGCGCGAAACACCCTGATCGAAAGGAACCTTCGCCTCGTGGCACACATCGTGAAGAAGTTCGACAACTGCGTTGAGGACCCCGAAGACCTCATCTCGATCGGCACCGTCGGGCTGATAAAGGCTATTAACACCTTCAAGCAGGGGAAAGGAACCCGCCTGGCAACTTATGCCGCGCGGTGCATCGAGAACGAGATCGCGGGTCCAAAGGGTCGCGGTTATTCGTTCCAATCGATGCGTTCCAATCGAGGGGAACTCATCGACAACCCTTCTCTGTAGACGCGCTGCGTAGAGGAGCCGGCTCGCAGGCGGTAGTAAGGACGTGACTGCGTGCGAATATAAATCACCCCGAGAGGGGTGATTTGTCTTGTCGCCCGTGAAGAGGTCAGATCCTGGAAAGCAGCGACTCCGCCGCCCCGGGCCGGGGGATGGGGTTAAGGTGGATCTGGAGCCATCCACTTCCCCCCCCCAGGCGCTGGAGTCGCTGAGGCGTGCGAAGAAAATCGTCGCCCGCTGGATTCTCAGTAAGGCGCTGTCCAACCGGCCCGGCCCCCGCGGTGAGAACCGTTGAACGCGGCCGTCTACGTGAGGGTATCGTCGGACGAGCAGGCGCGTCACGGGTACAGCCTCGCGGCGCAGTACGAATCGTGCGCGGCGCGCGCGCTGGCGCTGGGCGCGGCGAGCGTGGTCAGGTACGCCGACGAAGGGGTGAGCGGCGCCGTCATTTCGAGACCCGGCCTCGATTCGCTGCGGGACGCAGCCAGATCCGGCCTGGTCGACCTGGTCGTGGTCATGGACCCCGACCGGCTTTCGCGCGACCTGGCGCACCAGCTCCTCATTACCGAAGACCTCGAGAAGGCCGGGGTCCGCCTCGAATTCGTGAACTTCGAATGGAAGGACACGCCCGAGGGACACCTGTTCTATGCCCTGAAGGGAGCGATATCACAGTACGAGAAGGCCAAGATACGGGAGAGGACCGCTATGGGGCGGCGCCAGCGCGCCCGCGCGGGCAAGATGCCGTCGGGATTCGAGCCGTACGGTTACCGGTACGACCGCGTGACAGGGCTGCTCGAACCGGACCCCGTCGAGGCCGTCTGGGTGGCCAGGATATTCGCCTGGCTGAACGATGGACTGGGGCCCGGCGCGATCGCCGACCGCCTCAATTCACTCGGAGTGCCGAGGAAACGCGGCGGGCTCAGGTGGCACCGTTCCGTGATAAGAAGGATACTGGCTAACCGGGCGTACACCGGGGTCTTCTACGCCAATCGCTACGACTGCTCGGGGGTGTCGCTCAACCCATACCTCGCCCCGGCAGACAGGGCCAGGTCGAAGCTCCGCGCGAAGGCGGAATGGATCGAGGTCCCGGCGCCCCGCCTGGTGGGGGACGAGGTATTCGCTGCTGCGCAGGCCAGGCTCGAGTCGGCGAGGCGGCTGTGGGCCGGCGCCCCTCGCGCGCCATACATCCTGTCGGGACTCGTGGTGTGCGGTTCGTGCGCGCGGCCCATGACCGGCCATACCAGCACCGACTGGGGTGTGCAGTCGCGGTGGTACGACTGCAAGAAGAGCGGCGGCCGGGGCTGCGGGCGCAGGGTGCGCGCCGGTGAGGTTGAGGCCCTGGTCTGGACGCTGGTAGTGAACGTCCTCGGCGCTGCGGGCGGGTTATGGGACGAAATCCTGTCGAGGCCCGACATCGAGAGCCTCCGCGCAAGCATCGAGGAACTGGGACTCATGCTGAGGAGGATCGAATCGGCGAGGGAATCCCTGTTGCGTTGCGTCTCGGCGGGGCTTCTCCAGGCGGACGAGTCGGTGGCGGCGCTCCGCGCGTGCGACAGCGAGGCCGCCGGCGTAAGGGACCGGCTTCGCGACTCCACGACGAGGCTTCACTCACTCGAGGCCGAGGCGTACTCGATGGGTGAGGCTCTCCGGGGGAGCGCCGGATCGGACCCTGCCGCGTGGCCTTCAGTGCTCGAAGCGATGGACCCGGACTCCCGGAGGGCCGTGGTCAGGGAACTCGTCACCGGAGTCAGGGTCGAGTGGAGTGACGGACGGCGCGCCCCACCGCGCGACGGGGGCCGCGCAAGGACGCGCGGTTCCAGGCCGTCGCGCCTCGTCCTCAGCGGGCCGCTGGCGCAATTTGCCCGCCCCGTTTGCGCCGAACAACGAAATCCTGATGCACCTGCGGTCTACGAGGAAGACCCGGACGGAGGTGTCGCTGTACGACCCGATAGGAGTGGACAGGGAAGGTAACGAAATCACGTTGATAGATGTACTCGGCTCGGACCCGGATCACGTCCCCGAAATGGTCGACAGGGAATTCGAGGAGGCCAGGCTGCTCGAGAAGATTGGCACGCTCGACAGCAAGGAGCGCAAGGTATTGCAGCTCAGGTACGGCCTGTACGGGGGCATGAGGAAGACCCAGCGTGAGATAGCGCACCTTCTGGGGATTTCGAGGTCATACGTCTCGAGAATAGAGAAGAAGGCCGTCAACAAGCTGAGCCGCGAGATGTATGCCGGCCAGCGCCGCGCCCAGTAGGCCGTCGTTTGACCGGTGGGGCGCCGCGGTGTTAGGCTTCTAGTGACAGGGGAAACGGCGCCGAAAGCGGAATCGAAGACGGGACGCACGGGGTGAAGCGGAGGATGCCCGCTCTCGAAGGAACAGGCCGAAAGAAGGGCGTCAAAGGATCAAGCGGGGTGGGCCGGCTCGCGCGGCTGGTCTGCCCCGACCTGTGCTGCCCGTCGATTGGCGATATAGACCTCGCCGCGCTGAAGCGGTGCGGCATCGAAGGCCTGATAGTAGACGTCGACAACACCCTCGTTGAGTGGAACCGGCACGAACCCACCGAAGCCCTACATACCTGGTTTGACGCTGTTCGGGCCGCCGGGCTGCGGTGCTGTATCGTGTCCAACTCGCGACGGAGGGACGGGATAGCCGCGTTTGCAAAACCCCTGGGTGTGCCGTTCGTTGTTCCGGCCGGCAAACCCAGCCCCAGACCGTTCAGGCTCGCGATGAACCTCCTCGGCACGGACCCGTCGAATACGGCCGTCGTGGGAGACCAGGTGCTCACCGATGTCCTGGGCGGGAACGCGCTCGGCCTTTACACTGTCCTCGTGAAACCCATCGGGACTCGCGAATTCGCCGGCACGAGGCTGGTCCGGCGATTCGAGCGAATGATCCTTCGCTATCTTCGCCGTCGCGGCCTGATCCCCGAGGACCCCCCCACGGTCTGATCCCTCGGCGTGCCGCACCGCGCCTTACAGATTTCATGTAATCCGGGGACGCCGACTGACAGATTGTGACAGGATTCATGTTGTATAATCCGGGTAGACAGGACATAAATCTCGCCGTACGTCCTGCGCCGGAGGGGTTTCACGATGAGGGTCGTTGTGGCCGACTCGAATCCCATGGTGAGGGAGATGCTCGCGGCTTGCTGCGAGTTGATCGAGGGCGTACAGGCTGTCCACGTGGCCCTCGACGACGTCGACGCGATTTACCAGGTCATGTCGACGGGCGCCGGCGTCGTGGTCGTAGATGTCGACCACCCGGTCCTGGACGGCCTCTGGCTCATTCGGTCGCTGCGCAGGGCCGGTTGCACAGCCAGGATAATCAGCACGTCCAGCGCGGCAAACGATCACCTCGCCGGGCAAGCCGCACAGGCCGGATCGACCGTCCACCTCGTCAAACCTTTCCCCCTCGAGGAGTTCTTCAGGGCGGTCCTGTCCGGGCCTGTCCGCCTCCGGTAACCGGAAGGGCTCTCCGCCGCGGCGCGCGGGCGCGCCGCCCGGCCTTTCGCCGCGTCGCCGAACTGGTCGCGGCGGCTTCCTGGAGGATCACACCACCTACTGTCGAATTCCACCTGCTGGTAGCGCTCCCTGTTAACTGGCGGCGCCGCGCCGCCGATGATCTTACTGGCGTTGCTCGCGCTGTTTTACGATGACTGAGCGCTGCCAGGCCGCCAGGCCACGAAACGGGGTGCAGGGATCGTGGACATCGACGCGTTGCTGAACTCCGCGGTTGCGAAACACGCTTCCGACCTTCACCTCAGTGCCGAGTCTCCGCCGGTGTACAGGGTTTTCGGCGAGGTCGTCCGCGACGAGTCACCCCCCCTGGGCTGCGCGGAGATAGACGACGCCTTCTCGAGGTTGGCGACTCCCAGGGACAGGGAGGCGCTGCTCTCGCACGGGCAGGTGGACTTCTCGTACAGTCTCCCCGGAGTCGGGAGGTTCAGGGTGAATGCCTTCAAGCAGCGAGGGTCCACGGCGCTGTCGGTGCGCATCCTGTGGCCGAAGGTGCCTTCTCTTGGCGAGTTATCGCTCCCGCTGGTCGTGGCGGAACTGGCCATGAAGCCTTCAGGCCTTGTAATCGTGGCGGGACCCGCGGGGAGCGGAAAATCCTCCACGCTTGCCGGAATGGTGAACCTGATAAACGAGAACAAGACATGCCACGTGATCACGCTCGAAGACCCCATAGAGTACCTTCACAAACACAATCGCAGCGTCGTCAACCAGCGAGAAGTCGGCGCCGACACGCCCTCGTTCGAAGAGGGGCTGGGCGCCGCGCTGAGGCAGGACCCCGACGTCATTCTCGTCGGCGAGGTGCGCGATCTGGAGTGCGTCAGGCTTGCGCTCACCGCCGCCGAGACCGGGCACCTTGTGCTCGCTTCGCTGCACACGACGAGCGCCGCTCAGGCGGTGGAGAGGATCATAGATGTGTTCCCGCCCCACCAGCAGCAGCAGGTCAGGGTGCAACTCGCCTCGGCCCTCGCCGGGATCGTGGTGCAGCAGCTCGTCCCCAGGATGGACAAGCCCGGGCGAATCGTTGCCTCCGAGATCATGACGGGGACGCCCGCCGTCAGGAACCTGATTAGAGAGGGGCGGACGCACCAGCTGTACTCCGCGATCCAGACCGGCGCGAAGTACGGGATGAGGACCATGGAGCAGTCGCTCAGGGATCTTTACGAGAAGCATCTCATCAGCATGGAGGAGTTCAAGGCCCGTTCTGGTATTGACCCGCAACGGGACCTCTGAGCCACTTTCTCGAGTCTCAACGCATCACAGCGGACGACCCGGACCGGGGGTACACCCCGGTTCACCCGTCCCGAGGGGAGGGTGCACGCTTGAACGTGTCGCTTCCGGCCGCGGCATCGTATGCCGCATTTGTCGTGATGCTGGTGGTCGTGTCCGCCGTCGACATACGCACTCACACCATACCTAATCGTCTTGTCGCTGCCGGGATACTCCTGCTGGCGGCCTCCGTCGCCGCCCGCGCGCTGCCCCTCGGCCAATCGCTTGCGGGAATGGCGGCGGCGGGCGGCCTCATGTTCCTCGTCGCGTTGCTGGGACGGGGGGCGATGGGCATGGGAGACGTCAAGGTATCCCTGGTAATCGGGGGTTTCCTCGGGTGGCCGCGCGTGCTCACAGCCATGTTCTTCTCATTCATACTTGTGGCCGTGGCCGGGCTCTTGTTGCTCGCGCTGCGGGTCAAGGGCAGGAAAGACTTCATCCCGTTTGGGCCATTCCTTGCCGCTGGCGCTCTCCTGGGGCTCATCCTCGGGAACAGAGTGCTCGCGTGGTACCTTGCGCGGTGGATTCGCGGCTGACGTCCGGGACGGCTGGGGCGACGCGGCGCGGTATTCGCGCCGGTCGAATGGCCCATAACCTGCAGCGCCGGCGGCGACGATACAAGGGGTGATGGGTTTTTTCTTGTCTCCGCAGCCGTCTACTCACATCTTCGTGACTTGCTGCGAACCAATATACGGGGGGTGGCCGGAGGATGTCTGTAACGACAGACGCCGGGAAGGCAAGCTACAGGATCGAAACCCTCAAGCAACGGGCGATCAAGAAAGCAGACGCGCTGGCTCCGGCGCTGTTCGATCTCAGCGACAGGATATACCACAATCCCGAGCTCGGCTATGCCGAGCACAAAGCGAGCAGGTGGCTGACCGAGTTCCTCTCGGCGCACGGATTCACGGTCGACCACAGAATTGCCGGCCTCGAGACCTCATTCCGCGCGGTCGCGACGGGCCGCGCGCAGGGGCCGGTGGTAGCGCTACTCGCGGAGTATGACGCCCTCCCCGAGATCGGCCACGGTTGTGGGCACAACGCGATCGGCGTCGCTGCCTGCGGCGCGGCGGCCGCCCTATCCGCGGTCCTACCCGAGCTCAAGGGTTCCGTCCTCGTTCTCGGGTGCCCCGCTGAGGAAGGCGCGGTGGACGGCGCCGGTGGAAAGGTCGTGCTGGTCCGCAACGGTGAATTCGACGCGGTGGACGCCGCCATGATGGTCCATCCCGCGTCCAGGTTCGTGGTTGTCAGCAGTTCTGCCGCCCGGGTAGCTCTGAAGGTGATATTCAGCGGTTCCGACCCGCAGTCCGCGGCGCTGCTTGCGTTCAACGGGATGAACGCGCTCAGGCAGCAGTTCCAAAGAGACGTCATGATCCATGGCATCCTGAAACGAGCGAGCGCCGTGGCTGTGCACGGCGAGGACGCTCCCGGCGCGTGCGAAATAAGGGTCTACGTCCGCGCGAGCGATTCACTCCGCCTTTCGGAGTGGGAACGCAAAGTGCGCGAGTGCATACGCGGGGCCGCGTTTTCAGCGGATTGCGAGGCGGAGATAGGTTACACATCACCGACCTACGAGGAACTCGTAACCAATCAGACGCTCGCAGGGGCTTTCATAAGAAACCTCAGGTACCTGGGCGCAACGGTCGACGAACCTGACGACTCCGGGATAGGCTCGACCGATATGGGGAACGTCAGTCACGTCGCGCCCGCGCTTCACGCCTACGTGGCGACCTGCCCGCGCGGGGTCGCGGGCCACACCCGCGAATTCGGGAGGGCCACACTGACACGCGAGGGTCACCAGGGTCTCCTGCTCGGGGCCAAGGCCCTGGCGATGACCGTCATCGACCTGGTGGAAGACGAGGAACTCCTCAAAAGGGTTAAGGGCGAGTTCGAGGCGCTGGTGAGAAGATGACAAACGAAACCGACCTGCGTGTTCTCGATTCGATACTGAACAAGACGGTCGAAGTGATCCAGAAGTCGCGCGACCAGATGTTTCACATTTCCGAGATGGCAAGGGCCGAGTTTAACCATGTCAAGAAGGAACTCGGGAATACCGAGGCGGAGGCCGCTCGGCAGATTCAGACGGTGGACCGTCTCGAGAAAGAAGACAGGGCGGCCCGCTATTGGCTCATGGTGGTCAGCCGCGACTTTCACGAGCACACGGAGGACGAGATACGGGACGCTTATGATAAGGCGGCGCGCATCCAGGTAGATCTCGCACTCTCTCGCGAAAAGGAGGTACAGCTCCGCGAGAAAAGGGATGACCTGCAGCGGAGGATGCGGACGCTCAAGTCGATGGTCACCCACGCCGAAGACCTGGTGTCCAGGGTCGGCGTCGTGATGGACTACCTCACCGGGGACCTGAAGGCCCTGTCGTCGCACGTGCAGGGGTGGCGAAAGCGCCAGGAACTCGCGGTAAGCGTGATCCGCGCACAGGAGGAAGAGCGGCGTCGCGTCGCGCGGGAGATCCACGACGGCCCCGCACAGGTGCTGGCCAGCCTGGCGATGCGGCTCGAGCTGTGCGAGAAGGCGCTGGACAGCGAGCCGAGCAAGGCCAGGGCGGAGGTGGGGGACCTCAAGACCATAGTGAGGGCGAGCCTCCAGGACGTCCGGAAGATCATATTCGACCTGCGGCCCATGGCGCTCGACGATCTCGGGTTGTTCCCGGCGATCAGGACATATGTGCAAGCCTTCGAGGAGCGTACAGGTGTGAGAGTAACGCTCACCGTCCTGGGAGACGAGCGGCGGCTACCCTCGACTATTGAGGTAGCCATATACCGCCTGATCCAGGAATCGCTGGTCAATGTCGCAAAGCACGCCCGCACCAGCGAGGTGTGGGTGAAGGTCGAGATCGCCAGCGGGAGTCTCAGGATGGTCATCCGCGACGAGGGCGTCGGATTTGACCCCGCCGCGGTCGACCTCGCGAAGGGAGAGAGGTTCGGGCTGATAGGTATGAAGGAACGAGTGGAGATGTTCGGCGGAAAGCTGACGGTAAGGTCACGGCCCGGGGGCGGCACGAAGATTACGGTTAACCTGCCGCTGGAGGAGGCGGCCGCATCGTGAGCCGCCGGTTTACGGGACCATATGCAGTCGCGGGGAGGTGAGGATAGTGGCCTTAAAGGTGCTTGTCGCAGATGACCACGCGCTCATGAGGCGTGGGCTGGTCCAGGTGCTGGAGAAGGAGACGGGGATTTGCATCGTAGGCGAGGCTTCCAACGGGACCGAGGCTGTAGAGAAGACCAGGTCGCTGTCCCCGGACGTAGTCATTCTTGATATAAGCATGCCCGACATGAACGGGCTTGCCGCGGCCTCCACTATAAGGCAGGAGTTCCCCGAGGCCGCCGTCGTCATACTGACCGTCTTCGACGACGACGAGTACGTCCTCGAGGCGGCCAAGGTCGGAGTGTCCGCGTACGTCATGAAGGACGTCGACCCGTCGGAACTGGTGAAGGCCGTGCGGGCCGCGGCCGAGGGCAAGACGTACGTCCACCCGGCGGTCGCCCCAAAACTCCTGAAAGGGTTCTCGCGGTACTACGGCGACAAGTGCGCCGCACTGGATGCGTTGACCAAGCGCGAGGTTGAGGTACTCGACCTCGTCTCGCAAGGCTTCTCAAACCGCGAGATCTCGGACAGGCTGTTCATATCCGAGAAGACGGTAAAGAACCACCTGAGCAATATCTTCGGGAAGATCGGCGTAGACGACAGGACGCAGGCCGCCCTTTACGGGCTGAAGCACGGGCTCGGGGCTAGGGTGGTGGGTCGAAGGACGGCGGTTTGATTGAACTGACGCCTACTCCTGGGACTTTAGTCCTAGATAATTGAGACTCGCGCTCCATGTAACAGGGTTTCGCCTCTGCTAGACTGGAATCACAAGACCTAGACAACCAACGCCGCGAAAGGGCAAACCCGCCGAAAGGCGGGGGCGCAAAACCAACGGACCTAACGCCCGCAAGGGCCAGGGTGGCCGGGCTGCCGAACGACGAAGGTTAGATGACTCACCCTCGACGGCTTCCCGACCGGGAAGCCGATTTAAGTTCCACCACGGTGTACGGCGCAGGTTGCCAGGGTGAAATCTCCAGTAAAGGAGGCGGAACCGTGACATCGCTGTATCTGGCGCTCAAGAGGCTGGTCAGGGACGAGAAGGGTCAGGGCATGGTCGAGTACGGTTTAATCATCGCGTTGGTGTCGATCGTAGTCATCGGTGTGCTCGGAACGATGGGCACCGACATCGGCCAGTTGTTCACCCGCATATCCACCACTATCCAAGGCACCTTGACCCCGTAACTCAGTGTAAGCGGAAATCCGGGCTTTGCCCCAGCACCCCCCCAATGTGCGGCTAAGCCCGGGTGTTCCTCCACCAAAAGCCTGGAGGGGAATATCCGGCGGGCTGCCCCTCCAGGCTTATTCATCCCAGTTTCGGGATGTGGACCAACACCCGCCGGCCTTGCAAAAGGGGGCGAGTCATCGTGAGGCATGCCGACATTCACCGTTCAATGCTGTACCGCCTCGAGCTCAGGCTCGCCCGGGGCACGCATACGTGGCGTCCTGTACGGGACGAGCGAGGGACCGCGATGGTTGAAATGGGCCTGGTCCTGCCGGTGTTCCTGCTCGTGCTGGTCGGGGTGATGGAGTTTGGCTTACTGATTAACGCGTTTGTCACCGTTCAGCACGCAGCGCGCGAGGGGGTCAGGCTCGGGATCACCGGCGCCACGGACTCCGAGATCACCGACAGGGTGCGGGCGGCCGCTGTGCCGCTTTCGCCTGCCCTGGTTAACGTGAGTGTCGCGCCGGCGCCCTGGTCCCGCGAACGCGGGCAGCCTCTGACGGTGACAGTGCAGTACACGCACACATTTCTGACGCCGCTGATATCGGCGATAGTGGGAAACAGCGTTACGTTGCAGAGTGCTCTCGACATGAGAATGGAGTAGGGGTGAAACGCGTGAAGGGATTCACCTGGTTCACCACCGTTCTTCACGGGCGGCTTGGCGGTGACGGTCTCGAGAATGAAAGGGGATCGGTCCTCGTACTGGCCGCTCTGGCAACCACCGCGGTGATGGGTTTCGCAGCCATTTCGATCGACGCGGGCCGCATGTTCACAGTCCGCCAGAAACTCGTCGACATTTCCGATGCCGCGGCGTTGGCAGCTTCTCAGGATCTTCCGTATGACCCCGTCGCGGCTGAGGCGGCCGCGAGGCTTTACCTGCAGAGGAACGGCGTCGACCCCGCGACGGCCACGATCTCGATCACACACAGCAACAGCAGGGTCAGTGTCAGCCTGTCGAACCCGGTAGACATGACGTTCGCGCGGGTGCTCAACGTTAACAATGTGGATGTTGGGGCGCGGAGCGCTATTCAAGTTGGCAACACGAGTTCGGCGACCGGCTGTCAGCCGTTCGGGGTCGAGACGCAGGCGTTCGCCTACGGCCAGACGTATGACATCAAACTCGACGGCGGGGCGTCCGGCGCCAACTGCGGCAATTTCCACGCGATCGCCCTGGGCGGGACAGGCGCTTGCAACTACAGGCACAATATCATCGACGGATATGATGGGATCATCCGGGTCGGTGATGAGATAGACACCGAGCCAGGCAACATGTCGGGCCCTACGAAGCAGGGAATTCGCGAGAGGTACGACGCCGACCCGTGCGCGACATTCGAAACAGTGGATTCCGATTCGCCGAGGATGCTCATCGTCCCGATAGTGACGCCGTTCACCGGCTGCAATGGGCGGGACAAGGTCCGCGTGATCGGGTTTGGGGCGTTCTTCCTTGAGGAAAGGTGTGTGACGTCCAAAATCCGCGGAAGGTTCATGAAGCTCCTGATGCCGGGGGAGTTTTCGGAGCAGGCGATGGACACCGGCCTCAGGTCCGTCCGGTTCCTGCCGCCAGGTAGCTAAGGAGGGGCTGAGATGAGGGTGCGTTTCCTGCGGCTGGTTGTCCTGCCTTTGCTGATCGCGCTGGGTGCCAGTTTCGCCGCCTATTCGTACCTGTCGTCGATGGAAGCCAACAAGAAGCTGGCAAAGGTGGTCACGGTCGTCGCCGCGAGTCAGGCTGTTCCACCGAAGACCGCGCTGACACGGGAAATGCTGACCACGAAGTCGTTGCCGCAGGAATTCGCCGACCCGGCATTCGTGGCGTCGGTCGAGGAAGCGATCGGCAGGATGACGACGGTCCCGCTGGCGCAGGGCGAGATCCTGTACCGCAGCAAGCTCGCGTCCAAGGATCAGAAGTCGGGACTCGCCTACCACGTGCCGGCGGGCAAGAGAGCCATCGCGATTCCCGTGAACGAGGTCTCGGGGGTCGCGGGGCTCGTGGAACCGGGCGACAGGGTGGACATAATTTGCACCTTCCAGAAGGAGGTTGCCGCGAAGGACAGGACGCGGCTGATCGCCGAGGACGTGCCTGTCCTGGCCGTTGTGCAGTCGATGCAGGTACGGGAATCGCCGGTGCGCGATCTGAAGGGTTACACATCGGTGACTCTGTGTGTTTCACCCGAGCAAGCCGTCCTGATCGGGTTCGGCGAGAAGAATGGCGCGCTGAAGCTGGCGCTGCGGGCGCCTAACGACGGCTCGCAGAAGGGTGAATACGAAGTCAACGCCGACAGGTTTAGCAGGTGAGAGTTTCCCAGGAGATTTAGAACGTGAGCAGCAGGGGGTGCGCGCGTTGCGGACGCAGATCAGGGTCGTGGTTGTCGACGATGCCGAGCAGACCAGGCAGAGTATCAAGGCAATGCTCGAGACCGAACCCTGGATATCCGTTGTCGGGGAGGCGGGCGATGGCCTTGAAGCCCTCCGGGTCGCAAATGACGTGAAGCCCGACCTGGTTCTGATGGACATAAACCTTCCGAGGATGGACGGGATCCGCGCGACGTCGGAGATGCTGAAGTCGTGCTCCACGAGCGTGGTCGTCATCTCGGTCGAAGGGGATAAGGAGTACTTCAGGAAGGCGATGCAGGCCGGCGCCAGGGATTACCTCATGAAACCGTTCACGACCGGCGAGCTGGTGCAGGCAGTCCGGAACGCATCCGCCGGAGCAGAGCCAGCCGGCCACTTCTCGGCGGGGACGGGGCCGGCCCTACTGACGGTTTTCAGTACCAAGGGCGGGGTAGGTAAGACCACGGTCGCCACGAACCTGGCCGTCGCGTTGGCACGGTCCTCGCAAGCCGAGGTCGCGGTCGTCGATCTCGACCTCGAATTCGGCTGCCAGGCCGTAATGTTCGGGATCCGCCCGCACGCGAGCATCGTGAACCTGTGCCAGACGACCGGGGAGATACGCCGCGAGACGGTGGACAGGGTTCTCGCGCGTGTCCCGAACGTGCCGAACCTGTTCGTGCTGTCAGCCCCGCCGTTGCCTGAGCAGGCTGCGCTCGTTGACGGCGATTCCAGGAAAGTCCCCGAGAGGAACTACGTTGGGGAGATTCTCGACCTGGTAAGGTCGCGATTCGCTTACGTGGTCGTCGACACCCCGTCGTCGTTCAGGGAAGCCACGCTTGTGGCGCTCGAGAAATCCGACTGCGTGCTCCTTGTCACGACGCCGGACATCCCGTCTCTCCAGAACACCGCGAAGTGCCTCGATACCCTCGTCGAGAAGCTCGAATTCCCGAGAGAAAAGATCCAGCTCGTCCTGAACAGGTCGGGGGGATCGGCGGCCATACCTGCGGAGGACGTATCGAGGAGCCTCGACTTCCCGGTCGCTTTCCACATTCCAAGTGATGGGCAGACGGCCGTTTGGGCTGCGAATTGCGGCCAGCCGTTCACGGCGAGGCGGACCAAGGCGCCCATCGCGGCGTGCTTCACGACGATGGCCGGCGCCCTCATGAAGGCGGGCGATGCTTCGCCGGCTTCAACCGATGCTCCTCCCATCCCAGTTGTGGCGCCCGTGCGCGAGGGTCGAAGGGGCTTTTTCGGGATGGGGTCCGGTTCTTTCAGGTAACGCGGGGGAGACGGAGCCATGTCGCTATACAGCAGGATCAAGGTCAGAGATGAAACAGCGGGGCTCGCAGGTGACGGCCTGACCGTCGAGAGGGTCCCGGAGCAGTACGCCGGCCTGAAGACGAAGATCCAGAGTAAGCTCATCAATGTAATCGACGCCAGAGCCCTCGTGTCCTCGGCCGAGATACCAGAGAAAGAGAAGGCCGAGATCAAACAGAAGATACTCGAGTTGCTCGAGGACGAGCAGTCTGTG
Organism: Bacillota bacterium; assembly: GCA_013178305.1. NCBI lineage: Bacteria > Bacillati > Bacillota > Bacillota bacterium. The sequence continues at coordinate 276,927 of JABLXB010000003.1, forward strand.
CAGCCACTGGATCGCGAGACCGTCGCCGAGGGGTTGTTTGCCGAAATAGTGGGGTACGGCCCGATCCAGGTGCTGCTCGAGGACGCCGAGGTGGACGAGATAATGGTTAACGCGGCCCGCGAGGTCTACGTCGAAAGGCGCGGGAAAATCGAATCCACGACTGTTGAGTTCGCCGACGACAGGGACGTGATGCTGCTCATCGAGAAGATAGTCGCGCCCCTGGGCCGCCGCATAGACGAGTCCTGCCCGATGGTGGACGCCAGGCTTCCCGACGGGTCTCGCGTCAACGCGATAATCCCGCCGCTCGCCGTACACGGCCCTTGCCTTACGATTCGTAAGTTCGCCGCTAAACCCCTGATGATCGAGGACCTGATGCGCCTCGGGACCCTTACAAAGAAGATGGCGGAGTTCCTCGATGCCTGCGTCAAGGCTAGATTGAACGTCGTGGTCTCAGGCGGCACCGGCAGCGGCAAAACGACCACACTGAACGTGCTGTCGTCGCTCATCCCCGACGACGAGCGGATCATAACAATTGAGGATGCTGCGGAACTCCAGCTCCGGCAGGATCACGTGGTCTCGCTCGAAACGCGCCCGCCGAACATAGAGGGAAAAGGCGAGATCACCATACGTCACCTTGTAAGGAACGCGCTCAGGATGAGGCCGGACAGGATCGTCGTGGGCGAGGTGCGTGGCGGCGAGGCGCTGGACATGCTCCAGGCGATGAACACCGGCCACGACGGCAGCCTCACTACGGGCCACGCGAACAGCCCAAGGGACATGCTGTCCAGACTTGAAACCATGGTGTTGATGGCGGGGGTGGACCTCCCCGTGAAGGCGATTCGCGAGCAGATCGCGTCGGCAATCGACCTGATAGTGCACCAATCGAGGATGAAGGACGGGAGCAGGAAGATTACTGATATCGTCGAGGTCCAGGGCATGGAGGGAGACGTCATCGTCCTCCAGAGCATCTTCGAGTTCAAGCAGACGGGATACAGCCGCGAGGCCGGTGTGGCTGGAAAGTTCGTTCCCACGGGCATCAGGCCGAGGTTTGTGGACCGGATAGAAACGGCCGGCATCAAGCTGAGCCCGGACCTTTTCCATCCGGACGTCGAGGAGGAGGCCGTCAGGCCCGAGGACATCCTGTCGAAGGGGGCTACGGCGCTGAAATGGGTCCCGCCCAAATACAGGATTTAGCAAACATCTTTGCCCGCTATCTTGGCGACAGTCAGGCCAGGCCCGTCTCAACCCTGGTGTCGGCTGCGGTATTCGTGTTGCTGGCGATAGGCTTCAGAAACCTCATCGCCCTTGCCGGCTGGGACAACGCGGCGGTCAAGGCGCGCGTGGAGGAGATCGCACGCCGAAAGGAGGCGTCCCGACCCGCGGAGGAAGAGGATGAGGAAGGTGGCGTCGCCGGCACTCGGCGCGGCGTCGTCCGTCTGGCGCTTGCTGGTAGGAAAGGGCTCCGAGTAGTCAACAGGTTCCTCGAGCGGAACTCACTGGACAGGAGCCTCACCCTTGCCCTGGAGCGGGCGGATGTGAACCTCAAGGCGGGGGAGTTCCTCGTAGCCTGCGCCGCTTCCGCGATAGCCTCCGGTCTGATGGGGCTTGTGTGGTTGGGCGCGTTCGGCGCGGTCGTGTTCGGGGTGCCGGGCCTCTGGTTTCCGGTGTTCTGGCTCGGGCGGCGGCAGTCGCGCAGGGTGAAACAGTTCAACGGCCAGTTGCCGGATGGGTTGACGATGGTGGCGAACTCGCTGAGGTCCGGCTACTCGCTGCTGCAGTCGCTGGATGTTGTGGCGAAGGAAATGCCGAAGCCGATATCGGCCGAGTTCGGCAGGGTGGTGCAAGAGGCAGGCCTCAACGTGCCACTCGAGGAGTCACTAGGCAGCCTGATGAATCGCGTCCAGAGCGACGACCTCGATCTGATGGTGACGGCGGTGCTCATCCAGAGGGAAGTCGGCGGCAACCTCGCTGAGGTGCTGGACAAGATAGCGTACACGATACGCGATCGAATCAGGATCCTGGGCGAGGTGCGGGCGCTGACCGCGCAAGGGCGGATGTCGGGGATCGTGATAGCGCTGCTGCCGTTCGCCCTGTGCGTTATCCTCACGCTGATGAACAGGGAATACATGGAGCCTTTCTTCCGCCACCCCCTGGGGAGAGCCATGCTGATCGTGGCTGTCATCATGCAGGCTACCGGCATCATGATAGTGCGGAGGATAGTCAACATAAGGGTATGACCTGGCGTGGGGCTGCGTAGCGCCGTATGTGGCGGGCGGCTCACGCAGGTGTGTGTGAATCGGGGTGCGATAGCGAAATGGTCGTCGCGATTACGGTACTGTCCTTCGCTTCAGCGTTCTCCCTCGTATACTGGGCGCTGTGCCCCTCGGACGAGGCTGAGTCGGTGAGACAACGACTCGAGAGCCTGAGGGCGGGTGACAGGGAGCAGATGCTCGACCCGCGCGAGCGCGCAGAGACAGCGCTGCCTTTCCGGCAGCGCGTGGTCGCGCCGGTCCTCGACTTAATGTACGCCGCGGTACTGCGTTGGGCGCCGGGCGGAATCAGGCGGCGCATGGCCGAGAGGCTGGAGAAGGCCGGCAAGCCATTCGAGGCCGGCAGGCTGTTCGCGCTGAAGGTGCTGTTCGCAGCCACCATGCCGCTGGGATACATGGCGATAATCGCCGCGGCGCGGCCTGCCTCCATGGTGTACCGCGGGGTTACCGCGGCAGCCTGCCTCGGCGTTCTCGGCTACATCCTCCCGGACTTCTACTTGAGCAGGCTGATTTCGTCGCGCAAGTCCACCATCCGCGCCGCGCTCCCGGACGTTTTGGACCTGCTCACTGTATCGGTCGAGGCGGGCCTCGGGTTCGACGGCGCGATGCAGAAGGTCTCGGAGAGGTTCAAAGGCCCCGTCTCCAACGAGTTCCGCGAGTTCCTGAAGGAAGTCCGCCTCGGCAAATCCAGGGTAGACGCGCTCAGGTCGATGTCCGACAGGATCGACATTGACGACCTCAAGACCTTTGTGGCCTCAATCGTGCAGGCGGAGCAGCTCGGCGTGAGCCTCGCCCGCGTCCTGCGCGTTCAGTCGGATCAGATGCGCATCCGCCGGAAGCAGCGCGCGGAGGAACAGGCGATGCAGACCCCGATAAAGATGCTGTTCCCCCTCGTGTTGTTCGTTTTCCCCACCATATTCGTCGTGTTGCTCGGGCCTATCGTTATCCACGTCCTGCCGCTCCTCGGCAAGTTCAGGTGACGTCTCAGTCCACCAGCACGAAGCCCACCGTTTGCAGCGGCGGCTCGTCCACCGTCAGGTAGAGCGTTGTTTCCGCCGACTTTGTAAGTGATCTGCCGGTCAGCGCAACCCCATATCGACCGCTCGGGGAATCACCCGGGACGTGAAACTCCCCCGTCCACTCGCCGTCCTTTCCAGGAACCCTTCTCAGGCTCAACCCGGCTGCTCCCAGGCCGTCGCATGAAGCCGTTACCGCAATCACGCAGGGCGGGGCGTATGCCGTCACGGTGACGGTTGAGCCGGCCCTGCACGGGTTCGGGCTCAGGAATCCCGACACGCTTACATACTGGCGCACCATCACGCTGGTTGTCGTATCCCGCCTCGTATCGTCGTACACTGCCCGGAGATGCAGTCCGTATTCGCCGTCCGGCGTATTGGCCGGGATCCTGAACGGGCGGCGCCAGAAATCGCCGTCGCGCCCGAGGCCCTGGTACTGGGACCATGGGGAGGCGTATAACACGGCACTGGGATCGCCTTGCGCGTATGCCGTGACAACTGCCTCGTCACCGGGCTCCACGACGGGAGGCGACACGTGCCCCCATAGCCCCCTTGACTGCAGCGTCACCGGCTTTAATACCGACCAGAACACGGTTCGGTTACGGTCCTCTACCCTGGCGCGGTAGTAATACGTTCCATCGGGTAACACGCGGCGGTCGTCGGCGCGTCCGTCCCAGGATAGGGACGCGGGAGGCGGACCGGGGTCGAGAAGGTGATTCATTGTCCGCAGTAGTTGCCCGCTGTAGTCGGTCACGAACAGGTTCCAGGCGATTGCGTTCCGGTTTCGGAGAGTGGCCAGGTGGAACTCCGTTGTGTCGTTTACCCCGTCGCCGTCTGGAGAGAATTTGATTGGATTGACCGAGGCGGTCACCATGCAGGAGCGGTACACCACAGTCGCCGCTTCGGCGCGGGTTACATTCTGCCTCGGCCTGAGTGTGCCGTCGGGATAGCCCTCCACGATCTTCAGCTTCACGGCCACGGCCAGTTCCTTGACGAATCCTCCGGATACCGAGTTCCTGTCGCGGAAGCGCCGGAGCAAGCGCCAGACCTCGTCGTCCGAGAGCTGTCTTGCGTAGGACTCGAGCCCGAGTGCGCGCACGAGTATTACAAACGCCTGTTCGCGGGTTATCGTTACCTCGGGAACGAAGCAACCGTCCGGATAGCCCACGATTATGCCGGCGCGGGCGGCCGCCTGCACGTAGCAGAATGCCGGCTTGTCAAAGATCGAATAGCCCTCGGGGACATCGGCAAAGGCGGGGGGACCCTGGGTGTCGGGGCTTAGCCGGAATGCCTTCGCGAGCATCATCGAGTACTGTCCCCTCGTGCATCCCAGCGAGGGATAATACCGCGACTCCCGCCGGCGGCGCCCGTCTCGCCTCACGACCTCTATCTTGCCGTCGGTAACGTCCTCCTCCCAGAGGGTCCGGACGTACTCCTGCGCCCAGTGGCCCGCCACGTCGGTGTACCAGGGGTCACCTTCAGCAAGGACCGTGGAGGGGATCAAGGAAAGGCACAACAGGGTTACGGCCACAGTGGCAACCCGTACGTTCAGCCGCTTCTTCCTGCCCATACTGCGGGGCGGGCCTCCTCCCGCCGCCGCGCCCGACGTGCACCCGTGTGCCCTGTCAATTCCACGCGGACTGCGCCAGTCCTTCCCATGCGCAAAAGGAAGCGCTGGCAGTATTCGACAACACAAATGCATTGTAGGCAGTCAGGAGATACGTCGGTGACACTCGGAGTGTTGGAAGCTGTCGATCAAAACCGTTTGACTCCCCACGAGGCGACAGCTAGAATGGCAAGTGCCAAAAGATGGCAACCGGCGTGGAAACCTGGCGAAGGAAAGGGTCCACCGCGGCCGGGCAAACACCGCGGGAAAGGAGGTAGACCCATAATGCGAACATCGCCCGGATCCGGGTCGGACTCGTGCCCGTTTCAAAATAAAACAGCCACCGGCGCCCTTCGACACCCTCCTTCGCCAGGCTCTTCCCGTCGCCCTGGGTTGAGCCATCAACCCAGGGTAATGCAGGTGCTAGGAGGTTCAATCCGTGGCGAGGAGACAGATGCTTGTTGCCCTCGCGGTGGCATTGGTTGCCAGCGCGCTCACGTATGGGTATATCTCGAGCATAAGCGAATCGGAAGAGGTGGTCGTCGCCTCCGGTGACATCCCCGCCGGGGCGCGGGTGCTGTCCCAGATGGTTAAACTTTTTCCAGTGGCCAAGCGGTCGGTGCACCCGTCCGCATTTCGTAAGAAGGAGGACGTCGTTGGGAAGTTCACCACGCAGACTATAGTCGCCGGCGAACAGGTGCTGAAGAACCGCATTGCGGCGGGGGAGTATGCCGGAACGACTGCCGGTCTGCCCGGCGAATCCCGGGCGATGTTCGTGCCCGTCCAGGACGTCAAAGCCGTCGGCGGAGCGATAAGGGCCGGTGAACGCGTGGATGTGATCTTCGTGTCTCAGGAACAGAAGGCCGGCGCGTCCGCGTCGAGGTGCGTGCTCCGCTCGGTGCCCGTCATCGGCACGGGCCGGGGCGAGCACGTGGGTGGCAAGCAGTCGCGGGCGTTCTCAACCGGCATTGACAGCCGACCCGAGGGGGTCCTGCTGGCCGTGACACCGCGCGATGCGGAGCGCCTCGCGTTCTGCCTCGAGAACGGACACGTATACCTGGTGGCGGTGCCTTTTGGCGCTCCCGCGGTGCAGACCCAGGGGGTTACCTGGAAGGACCTCTTTGACCCACCCGTGCAGGGGATTTCTCCGTCAAGCGCCCAGTAATCGAGGAGAGGATTTGACTTGCTGGACTCAAATGCAACCACGCCGTGCGCGCGGCATATCCCGGTGATGGTCGTGGCCCGTGACGCATCCCTGGATGGTGTCCGGCTACCTGCCGGATATTCCGTGGCCGGCATCGTCCGGAATCTCGAGGCCGCGGCCGCCCTCATGCCATCCGTATCCGCGGAGGTCGTCCTCGTTGAGGACGGTCTCAGGCAGCAAGCCGGTTTTACCGACATGCTGAACCTGCTCAGGGCTGTATTCCCATCGCTGCGGATCGAATACTTCGCCAGGGCGGGTGACGTCAGGATCGTAGATGCGCCGGCGCCACCTCCGCCGGACCCCGGCGACCGGGCGTCCGCCGTCCCCGAGCGAGGCGCAAGCGTACTGGAAGGCAGGATGGTCGAGGGGATTCGCGGCGCGCTCGTTCTCGTGTGGGCGCCCAAGGGAGGCGTCGGGCGAACGTTCCTATGTTGTAACCTCTCTGCCGCCTCGGTCAGACGGGGAATCCATCCGGTTTGCGTCGTGGACCTGGACATGGGGTCGGGTGACGTCGCGGTACATCTGGACCTGGGGGATGGCCCCACGATACTGGATGCTCTGCCTTACACAGCGGACGGCTCACCTGCGATTCTCGAGAGGTCGGTTGCGAGGCACAGGAAATCCGGGGTGAACGTCGTCGCCGCACCCGGCAGGCCGGAACTGTCCGAGCTCGTTAAGCCCGAGGACGTCAGGCTCGTGGTCGAAGCACTGAGGCAGCGGCACTCCGCGGTATTCATCGACACGCCCGCTGATTCCATGGCGGAACCGGTTTACGACTACCTGGAACAGGCGTGGCGCATCGTTCTGGTCGTTACACAGGACGTGGCGTGCCTGAGGAGGACGAAAGCCGTTCTCGAACTGGCCGAGAAGCTGCGGCTGCCGCTTCTCGACAGGATAGTGGTGGTAGTGAACCGGTTCAGCGAAGCCAGCCCGGTGGACTCGTCGCGCATCGAGTCCTTCCTGGGAGTCAAGGTTGGAGCGGTTATTCCCGAGGACAGGCGGACGGTCGAAGAGTCGGTATATCGCGGTGTACCCGCTGTGCTGCTTGCCCCGAACGAGAACGTGGCCAGGGCGATCGAGGACGTTGCCTCACGGCTTTTCGGCCTTCCCGCAGCCCCGTCCAGGAGACTCGGAACCGTAAGGAATGCGATTTGGGGTGTTTTCGCCAGGGGGCGCCTGACCGGTGGTAAGCCTGCTTGAGCGTCTCGAGAGGATAGCCGAGCGCGACGATTCGGTGCCCGACGCCCGCCGACTGGATCCGGTGGGGCCCGTCCTCAAGAGGGTTCAGGAGAGCATCCTATCGACGTGTCCCGACCTCGTGCTTGTGGCGAGGGGCGATCAGCAGACGCGCTCCAGGCTCGAATCGGTCATCCTCCAGGTAATCGTGCGCGAGGGACTGTCCGTTCCGGGAATCGCGCGGGGCGCGCTCGCCGAAGCGCTTGTACAGGAGATCGCCGGCTTCGGCCCGATCGACCCCCTCATAGCCGACGCCACCGTCTCAGAGGTCATGGTGAACGGCCCCAGACAGATCTACATAGAGCGATCAGGTGTGCTGGAACTGACGGACGTGGTGTTCAAGAGCGATGAACACCTTGTCGAGGTCATAAGCCGGATTGTTGCCCCCCTGGGAAGGAGGATAGACACAGCATGCCCCTACGTCGACGCAAGGCTCCCGGATGGTTCGCGGGTCAACGCCATAGTGCCGCCACTTGCGCTGAACGGCCCAATCCTTACGGTCAGGAAGTTCCCGGACAAGGCGATGGCCCTGGAGGAGCTGGTGAGGCTCGAAACCCTCTCGGCCGGCATGGCTGAGTTCCTCCACGCCTGCGTGCGCGCGAGGTTAAACATTATCATTTCGGGGGGAGCCGGGTCCGGGAAAACGACGACCCTGAACGCGCTCTGCTCTCTTGCATCCCCCGGCGACAGGGTAATCACGCTCGAGGACGCCGCGGAATTGCGGATCCGGCTCCCGCACGTGGTCTCGCTCGAGAGCAGACCCGCCAACATTGAAGGTAAGGGTTGTGTGACGATACGCGACCTCCTCCGGAATGCGCTGAGGATGAGGCCGGACAGGCTTATCATCGGAGAAGTGAGAGGGGCAGAGGCGTACGACCTGCTTCAGGCCCTGAACACGGGGCATCAGGGATGTATGTCGACCGTTCACGCAAACGGCGTTGGTGACGCGCTCAGGCGCCTCGAGAATATGGTCTTGCTATCGGGAGAGACGGTTCCGCACGAGGTGGTGTCCGAGGAGCTCCGGTCCGCCGTGGACCTGCTCATTCACCAGCAACGAATGACAGACGGTTCGCGGAGGATCACCGATGTCTCCATTGTGGACAAGGCGTTTTCCGCCGGTGAAAGGCGCGGTCCGGTCCTGCGCCAGGTGTTCAGATGGGTTTCCTCGAGCGGCGCTGGCGCCGGCAGGTTCGAGGGGTGTGCGCTGACGGGAGTCGCGCCCGAGACAGTCTTCAAGTTCAGGCAGGCGGGCATCGCCGTGCCGGCCTGGTTAGGGGGTGAACGCGAATGAACACGTGGCGACTCGATACCGTCCTCGCGCTCGGAGGCTCATTCCTCTCCGCTTACCTCCTGGCCAGGCTGGTCCCGGAAGCCCTCGGCGGCAACCGCCTGTCGAGGCTGGATCAACGGCGTGACCGGCGCGCGAGTGTCCCTCTCGCCAGGACGCTCCCCTGGCCTGGAGCGGTCCGGCGTGACAGGCTGGAGGATCAGATGGAGTTCCTCGTCGTACTCATTTCCGGCGGCATGAAGGCAGGCCTCAGCCTCGTGCAGGCACTTGAGTCGGCCCAGGAAGAGGTTCAGGACCCGCCGCTAGGGCCCGGGTTGCGCGACAGCCTGAACCGTTACCGGATGGGCGCGAGGTTGATCCCGTGCCTTCTGGATCTGGCGCGGTGTATGGACCACCCGGATTTTGAGTACCTGGTGCGTGTGCTGGAGATATACACCTCGAGCGGCGGTGACCTGAGCGCGGCCCTCGAAGGAGTCTCCCGTACAGTTCGAGAGAGGCGGGCCATGCGCGACCAGATCAGGGCCGGCTGCGCCGACGCGAGGCTGTCGGCACTCATCATGGCCGTACTCCCCATGGGGTTTGCGCTGTATATGCTTGTGGCGAGGCGTGACATGCTTTCGCTCCTGGGAATTCACCCCCTGGGCCGTGCAGGACTGGCATACGCTGTGGTGTCCTGGATTCTCGGAGTCGTCGTCACACGCCGGATCGCCGGAGTCGACGATGTTTGAACACGCGGGGCTAATCGTAACGCTTCACCCGCTGCTGGCCGGGGTTGCCGCGGTTGCCTGGTTCACCGTGTTGTCGTTGGCGATAAGAGATATGACTCTTGGGAGGCTCCGGAGAAAGGCCGCGGCCGCCAGGGCGGCAACCTCCTGGTGCGCGCCCGCGCTCGCAGAGCGCCTCTCAAGGCGTGCGCGAAATCGCATGATGGTCAAGTCGCTGCCCGAGGCCATCGATCTGTTACTGGTGTGTGCGAACGCTGGAATGAACCTCTCTAACGCGCTCAAGTACGTTGGGGGGGTCGTGCGCGGCCCGCTGGGTGAGGCGATCAGGCGCGTGAGCGCTCTGGAGGCGTCGGGGGTGAGTCTCGTTGGGGCGCTACGAGAGGTGTTCGGTGAAGGAACCCCCGCTCCCGTAAGGATGTTCTCCAGCATAGTGGGTCATGCCCACGCGCGCGGGAGCCCGGTTTCGGAGGTCTTGAAAGCTCAGGCCTGGGCCACCAGGGTACATCGCAAGAACGAACTGGAGGGCGTCATAAGGACTCTGCCCACCAGGGTCAGCGTGTGCGCGATAGTCTTTCTCCTGCCTTCCATGCTGGTGCTTACTTTGCTTCCGGCGGTACTCATGTTCATTACTTCGAGGTGGTAACGATGCGGACGATAAGCGGGCGGGAGCGTGCCCCCGCCTGCGAGACCCGCGGTGAAATGTCAATGGCAGGAAATAGATGAGTATTAGAATGTCGCCTCCAGCAGGAGAGCACGCGAAGGAGAGTCGCATAGAGACGGTCGTCGCGCCGGGAGCAATGGAGGGTGAGTGCGATACAGGATGCGGAGTGAATCGCCGAGAGGAGCGGATGCGCCCTTTCGGGATGACGGACTGGGCCGGCGCAGCGTCGAGGACATCCTGGCGGAAACCGGCGTCGATATGAGCCGGTTTCCCAGCCAGGCGTACATAGCCTCGTGGGCCAGTTGTTGTGGTTAAAAGAGAATGGCGTTTCTCCTGCTCCGCTCACCCCGCGATTCGTCGTCCATGTCTAGAGCCTGCCTTAATTCGCCAGCTAACTGCCCCACAACTGGAACACACTCGGCAGGCCGGGGGCATTCCTCGATCCGTTGCATGATGGCGCTGCCCACGATAACGCCGTCCGAATAAGATGCGGCGCGACGGGCTTGATCGGGGGTCGAGATGCCGAACCCGATCGCCACTGGTACCCTGGCCGTTCGACGCACTTCCTCGAGAAACCCCCTCAGCCCTTCCCAGAGGTCCGCGCGAAGACCGGTCACTCCTGTGACGGAGATGCAATAGAGGAACCCTTTCGTCACAGCGCATAACTTGGCCACCCGATCCGGGGTAGATGTAGGAGCCACCAGCCCTATCAGCCAGATTCGCCTGGCCTCCGCGAGCTCCCTCAACGGGCTGCTTTCCTCCAGCGGGAGGTCCGGAACGATGAGGCCATCCACGCCACAGGATGCGCAATCGTCCACGAAATTCGCAAGGCCGTACTGGTGGATGGGGTTGTAGTAGGTCAGCAGCGTTATCGGAGCATCAGTGCACTTCCGGAGCTCTGTTACCAGCTTGAGGACGGCCCTTGGGGTGGTCCCCAGGTCCAGGGCTCTTTGAGAAGCCTTCTGGATAATCGGACCATCGGCAAGCGGATCGGAAAACGGCACGCCGAGCTCGATGATGTCGGCTCCCTGCCGGCAGAGCTCGAGCACAAGCTCGCCCGTGGAATCCAGATCCGGAAAGCCGGCAGTCAGGTAACAGATGAGGGCCTTGCGCCCCTCGGACCGAAGCTGCACGAACCTGGAATCTATCCTGTTCAACGCGGTGCCACCTCCAGGAACCTGCTGACTGATTCCACGTCCTTATCCCCCCGCCCGGATAGACACACTACGATGGCCTGGTCCGGGCTGGTTTGCGGAGCGAGCTTCCTCAGGTAGGCCAGCGCGTGCGCGGGTTCCAGTGCGGGGATTATGCCTTCCATCTCGGCAAGGAGGCGGAAAGCCTCAAGGGCTTCGCCGTCGGTCACCGAGACGTACTCGGCTCGATTCGTTTCTTTCAGATATGAGTGTTCTGGCCCCACGCCGGGGTAGTCGAGGCCGGCAGAAATGGAGTGTGCCGGCGTAACCTGCCCGTTTTCATCCTGCAGGAGGTAGCTCATGGCCCCGTGGAGGACCCCTGGCCTGCCCGCGTTCAGGGAGGCGGCGTGTTTCCCGGTATCCAGCCCTTTGCCCCCCGCTTCAACCCCGATCATCTTAACCTCTCCATCGCCCAGGAACGGGTAGAAGAGCCCCATCGCATTGCTTCCGCCTCCTACGCAGGCCACAAGGTAGCCGGGAAGTCTTCCCTCCTTCCGAAGCAACTCTTCCCTGACCTCCCGGCCTATGACAGACTGGAAGTCCCGCACCATCATGGGATACGGATGGGGTCCCACCACAGACCCGATAATATAGTAAGTGTCGCGCACGTTGGTAACCCAATCCCGGAGCGCCTCGTTGGTGGCGTCTTTCAGGGTACGGCTCCCCGCATTCACCCCGGTGACCTTGGCCCCGAGCAACCTCATGCGGAAAACGTTGAGAGATTGCCTTTCCATATCCTCTACTCCCATGTACACCTCACACCGGAGCCCGAACAAAGCCGCGGCGGTAGCCACCGCGACTCCGTGCTGGCCGGCCCCCGTCTCGGCTATCACCCGCTTCTTGCCCATCCTCTTTGCCAGCAGCGCCTGTCCCAGACTGTTATTGATCTTGTGGGCGCCGGTGTGCATTAAATCCTCCCGCTTGAGGTAGATCCTGGCACCTCCCAGGCTTTCTGTGAGGTGCCTGGCATAATAGAGTGGAGTCGGCCTGCCCGCGTATTCTGCCAGGTAGTAGTGCAGTTCCTCCGCGAAGCTGGCATCGTTCCTGGCCTGGAGGTAAGCCTCCTCAAGCTCGAGAAGAGCCGGCATGACGGTCTCTGGAACGTATCGGCCTCCGAACGGCCCGAAATGCCCGTTTTTATCTGGCAGCCCCTGCATTCTCCCACCTCCGAACCTCTTCTATGAAGAGGCGTATCTTCTCACAGTCCTTTTCTCCGTCGGTCTCAACGCCGCTCGATACATCCACCCCGTACGGATTGGCTTCTTCCAGGGCCCTCGCCACGTTTTCCGGCGACAATCCTCCCGCAATGATAACCCTTCTGCCAGAATCCACGCGACGGGCCAGTCCCCACTTGAAACTCCTGCCTGTGCCTCCGGCCATCCCTTCGACATAGGTGTCCAAGACGTAGGCGAACGTGGAATATCGATCGGGGTCGGGGAAGAACCTGTCCCCCCTGACGCGAAGGGCCTTGAGTACCCTGAGCGAAAAGCGCCTGCAGTATTCCGGGCTCTCGCTACCGTGAAACTGAAGGGTGTCCAGCCCACAGTAGCTCGCAGTCTCGGAAACCACCTCGGGGTCTTCGTCCACGAAGACCCCAACCTTCCATATCGACCTAGGAAGACGGCGCACTATTTCCCTGGCCTCATCGGGGGTTACCCGGCGACGGCTGGGAGCAAAAACGAACCCCAACGCGTCGGCTCCGCACTCTGCGGCATAGAGTGCAGTCTCGATGTTCTTTATCCCGCACACCTTGACCATCACCATGCAGGTCGCTCACTCTCACGGCCTGCCAACTCCATCACTTTGGCCCGGATATCCCGGCTTCTCATGAGGCTTTCCCCCACAAGAACAGCGTGTACCCCGGCATCAGCCAGCCTGACCACGTCGGCCCGTGAGTTTATGCCGCTCTCGCTGACAACCACGGTACCGGGGGGAATGTGACGGATGAGGATCTCCGTGGTCTTGAGGTCGGTCTCAAAGCTCCTGAGATCGCGGTTATTGATGCCGACGAGGTTGGAGCCAGCAGCCAGCGCGACTTCGAGCTCCTCCCCCGTGTGAACCTCCACGAGGCACTCGAGTCCTATCTCCGAGCCAACCTCCGCGAACCGGCGGAGATCGCGCTCATTGAGGACGGAAGCTATGAGCAATATGGCATCGGCCCCCATCAGCCGCGACTCGTAAAGCTGATACTCCTCAAGAATGAAATCCTTGCGTAAGACCGGAAGGCCCGCACACCCCTTAACCTCCATCAGGTGCGAGGGAGAACCTCGGAAGAAATCCTCCTCCGTCAGTACGGAGATGGCGGCCGCCCCTCCCTCCCTGTAGGCGCACGCTATGGCGGCCGGGTCGAAGTCTTCCCGTATAAGGCCCCTGGAAGGGGAGGCCCTCTTGACCTCGGCTATAAGAGCAGGCCTGAACGCCGAAAGAAGCGCTTTCCTGAAAGCCGGCTCCCTTCGACCCGTCCCCGGCAAAGCCTCCACCTTCGTCATCAGTTCCTCCAACGGGGCTCTGCGCTTGGCCTGGTCCAATCTCTCCCGTTTACGCGCTACGATCTCATCTATGATCATTCGGTACACCTCGCGTCCTGTAGCGAAGTAGCTCGAGTTTCTCGAGGGCCTTTCTGGAATCGATGGACTCCGTGGCGATCCCCAGGCCCTCTCGAAGGTCCGCTGCTAACCCACCCGCCACCAGGGCCGCAGCGGCATTGAGGAGGACCACGTCCCGCCTGGGACCTCGCGCCCCCGAGAGTATCTCCATGGCGATGGAGGCGTTCTCCTGAGCGGAACCGCCACGCATGTCTTCAAGCGACGCTCTGTTGAGACCGAGCTCCTCGGGTGTCACGAAGTACGTACGCACCCGATCTTCGTATACCTCGGTTACCTTCGTGGGAGCGCTCACCGAAAACTCATCCAATCCGTCTCCGCTATGCACCACGAATGCGCGTCTAGTGCCCAGTTTTTTCAACACCTCTCCCAGCAGCTCCGTCAGCTGCGGGTCGAATACCCCCAATACCTGGGCCTGAGCCCCTGCAGGGTTGGTAAGAGGACCGAGGAGGTTGAAAACTGTCCTGATACCCATCTCTCGTCGAGGTGCTGCCGCGTGTTTCATGGCCTCGTGAAACAGCGGGGCAAACAGGAAACCCATCCCAACAGTATTGAGGCAATCCTGGACCACCTGCGGGGTCGCTGCGATGTTGACTCCCAAGGCCTCCAGCACGTCAGCACTGCCGCTCCTGCTGGAAACCGAGCGATTGCCGTGCTTGGCTACGACTGCTCCCGCCCCGGCGACCACAAACGCGGCGGTGGTCGAGATGTTGAAGGTATTCATGCCGTCGCCACCCGTGCCGCAGGTATCGACAACCACATCTTTTTCAGGATAGATCCTCGCGGCCTTTTTTCTCATCGCCCTGGCGCTTCCCGTTATTTCCTCCACCGTTTCACCCTTCATGCGGAGGGCCGTCAGGAAGGCAGCCACCTGGCTAGGTGTTGCCACACCGTCCATGATGTCCATCATGGCCGTCTCCGCTTCTTCTTCTGTAAGATTGACTCCCTGTACCACTCTCGCTATCGCTTCCTTAATCACGTGTTCTACTCCCTTTCCCACATGCATGTAGCCTCTCGGAGACTTCACCCGAATATCTCCTCGTCTCCGGCGGCGCATCTTGCGCCTGTCAGAGACCTGCGGTCCTCGCAGTCCCATCCCCGCCAGGCGTTTTTGCGTGTAGCACCAGGAAGTTCGCCAGTATCTTCTTCCCCTCCCTGGTAAGGATGGACTCCGGATGGAATTGGACCCCTTCCACGGGATAGAAGCGATGGCGAACACCCATCACCGTACCGTCGTCAACCTCGGCCACTACCTCCATCTCATCAGGAAGAGACACCCTGTCGATCACCAGTGAATGGTACCTGGTCGCAACCAGCGGGTTTTCTGCGCCTCGGTAAATGCCGCGGCCGTCATGTCGTATCACGGATGTTTTTCCGTGCATCAACCTGGGTGCCCTCACAACCCGCCCGCCGAAGGCGACTCCTATGGCCTGATGCCCGAGGCAGACGCCGAGGATGGGCACTCGCGGCCCGAAGGTCTTGATGATCTCGATGCAGATCCCTGCGCGTTCTGGCGTACCCGGCCCCGGGGATATGACTATCCTTTCGGGTTTCATCCGAGATATCTCGGCCGTAGAGATCCGGTCGTTACGGTAGACTACCGGCTTAGCCCCCAATTCCCCCAGGTACTGGACGAGATTGAAGGTGAACGAGTCGTAGTTGTCAATAACCAGGATCATATCAACCCTTCCCCAGTCACTTCGAGGGCTCGCAGCAGGGCTTTGGCCTTGTTGACACACTCCTGATACTCCCGCTCAGGGTCGGAATCCGCGACAATTCCCGCCCCTGCCTGGAAGTAAGCCTTGCCTCCGCTGAACACGATGGTCCGGATGGTAATGCACGTGTCCATGTTCCCCAGGAAGCCAAAGTAACCGACAGCCCCGGCATACGGCCCGCGCTTCGTGGGCTCCAGCTTATCAATGATCTCCATCGCTCGAACCTTCGGGGCCCCCGAAACGGTACCGGCGGGGAAGCACGCAGCAAAGGCGTCGAATGCGTCTCTGCCTGTCGCAAGCCTTCCTCTCACTCCGGAAAGGATGTGCATCACGTGCGAGTACCTCTCTACCGTCATGAATTCCGGCACTTCCACCGACCCGTATTCGCAAACCCGTCCCAAATCGTTTCTCCCGAGATCGACAAGCATCACGTGCTCCGCTCTCTCCTTCTCGTCAGCAAGCAATTCCCTCTCAAGAGCCCTGTCCGCCTCAGGCGTATCCCCCCTGGGCCGGGTCCCGGCGATGGGCCGAGTCTCGAGGACCCCGTGCTCGAGACGCACGAGCATCTCAGGCGAAGAACCCACAAGAGATATCCCGTCGAAGTCCATGAAGAACATGTAGGGCGATGGGTTGATGCTTCGCAGCGCCCTGTAAACCTCAAAGGGTGGTACGGATGCCTCCGCGTGGAAACGCTGGGATAAAACCACCTGAAATATCTCCCCGGCGGCAATGTAATCCTTCGCACGCCTGACCATTTCCATGAAAGAGCCAGGCTCCATGTTGGCATGGATCGACAACGCCCTGTTCCCAGGCGCGGGAGGACCGGCAGGAGATGCATGACGCGCGTTGTCTTCCGCTTCGCAGGAATTACGGATCCGGTCTGTGAACTCGCTGATTCTGGCCACGGCGGCCCTATAGGCCAGCGCCGGCGGGCGGTCATTCACGACAGCGTTTACGATGACCTTTATCTTATGGGTCACATGGTCAAATACCACAACCACCTCGGGGAAAACGAGAAAACAATCCGGTATTCCCATATCGTCCTCTACTTCCCCGGGCAAGGCCTCGTAGAAGCGTACCAGGTCGTAAGACATGTACCCTACCGCGCCACCGAAAAACCGCGGGAGGCCCTCAACGTCGCCCACTCGAAACTGCCTCATTATCCCCCGGACAACTTCCAGAGGATTTCCCTCGGCGGTTCTCTTACCCCCTCTTTTGTCGATCTCTACTTTGCTTCCCCAGCCACGTACGGTGATGAACGGGTCGAACCCGAGGAAAGAGTATCTCCCTAACCTTTCCCCGCCCTCCACGCTTTCCAGCAAGAAGCCGCACGTCTTGTCGCGAAGCTTCTGGTAGACGGAGATAGGCGTCTCCATATCGCAGACCAGCTCGCTGTACACCGGAATGAGGTCACTTTCGCGGCATTGCTCGACGAATGCTTTTTCATCAGGCCGATACATAAATTTTCCCTCCTTTCATCGCATGTCCCGGGTAGAAAAAGGCCTCCCATCCCGACCAGGGACGGAAGGCCTTTCCGCGGTGCCACCCCAATTACGTCACGGTTGCCCGTGACATCGCTCAAAGGTACTCCTTGAGGCCGCCTGAAAACGAAAAGCCTTTCGTCACGGGACGAAAGGCTTCGTGGTGCCACCCATGTGAGATCGCACGAGATGATCTCCCTCGACGGGTACTCCTCAAGAGGCGACTCTCAGTTTCATACCCTCCCTCTTTTCACGGCGAGGGATCCGGCAGAGCCTACCACCTCTCGCTCCACACGGGAGCACCGCCTGTCTTGCGACTGTTTTGTGCAGAGGCTTCGGTTTGCAGCTTGTGGGCCCATTCAACACGACCGTGCGGGCTGACCTTCCACCGCCATCAGCTCGCTGAGCCGCCGGCTTCGTGCCTACTCTTCCCACGCATCGCCTTTACTTGTTATTTGATTAGGTCGCACTATATCACTCCACAGACCGGATGTCAATATGTCGAGTTGCCTCATCAGAGGTTCCGCAAAACTGCCCCCCAAAATAGGCGACGCTTTCAATCTCGAAGGGGGAGCTGATAATCTTGTTTATATCGTCCACGTTGGGCTCGGCCATGTAGGCTCTTGTCTCCTGTCGAAGTCTTCCCTCGCGGGGAACAGTTTCCTTGCTGGTCACCAGGTACCTGCTGGGGACCCACCCCTCGCTATGGCCGACTCTAACCAGCACCCACGGCGGACATCTCTCTTTCACAACTACTTCCTGGCCGGCCTGAACGGTTCCAGGGGTAGATAGTTCGGTTGGCGAATTGCTGGGATAAAGATTCATGGTCATCCGACTGACCGGCATAGATGGCTTTGTGGGACCCTGGCGAGCTGTTGAGTCACAACCAGATCCAACAATGAGGAGAGCGACGAGGAAGATGCATCTCATTGACTGACATATACGCCTAATCAACATGCGTGTACTCCTCGCTTCCCATCCAGGCTCTATTACAGGCCCGTTGCTAATCGGAGGAGGATATCGATTTCTTTTTTCAGCCAGGGCCCGTAGCCAGGCAACGAGAACAAACTCCACTTGGTCTGATCATCCGTGTTTTGAATCCCGAGAAAAGCATCGTTAGGGTTTCGGGGGGCTGCGTAAACGATTATGTCTTTGTGTCCGAAATCATTCATCCCTTGTTCGGGCTTGTACGTCTCATAATAAAGGCGAATCCACAACCCCTTACTCTTTACCTCGTTCTTTTCACTTTGCCGGATTATCTCAAGATGGTCATGGCCTTCGGCAATATTCTCTATACCAAGGCCGCCACGAAGGGCTATCCATCGTAAATTTTGAATATCCGATACCAATCCGTATGGTTTTTGCCCGGGGGTTACCTTAAGAGTAAAACGGTCGTTGTCTCGTTGTACCACGATCTGGTGAAGCGTTTTCTTATCTTGCTGAGGTTGAGTCTCGCCCGGATTCTGTTCGGTTTCCGCACTCAGTGGAGTCACGCTCTGCCGGGCATCGGGATTTCCTGCGTTCTTGCCTGCTCTGTTGCTTGTTGAACAAGCACTGACTGTGAGTGTGGTAACAACGATGAAGAGGGAAAGCAAAAAAGCTGACAGCCACTCTTTCTTCACCCGCGCAACCCCCTTATGATACTGTGCCCC
This sequence comes from Bacillota bacterium, assembly GCA_013178305.1. Lineage (NCBI taxonomy): Bacteria > Bacillati > Bacillota > Bacillota bacterium. The sequence continues at coordinate 295,577 of JABLXB010000003.1, forward strand.
AAGTAATAGAGACCCGCGGGGCACCTACTTTGTTCCTGCCGTGAGGGTGGATAGTCAGGAGACTGGCATTCAGTCGCCACCCTGCCCCCCGCCATTACCTGCATTGTTTTCGATGCGGTGGATCCTAAGAGAGTCTGGGTGGGAGCTGGGAAGCAAGACTGGGAACTTAGCAATGGAGCCACCCTGGAGCCGAGTAGGATGGGTGTATACGGCGGTTTCTGCGTTACGCAGGACGGCGGTAAAACGTGGATTGCAGCGATCCCGGGCTCCCCTGGGCGAGAGGGGTACCGTGGTACGAAGACCTCGTCGAGGTGGTGCACGGGTCCTATCGTCTCGAAGTGATCTTGGTCTTACCAACGAAAAACCGACCTTCGGCTGTCGGTGAGACAGGCCGCGGCCATCTCTGCGGTGGGCGTTCATCGCACAGAAGTAGATCCTGGGATGATCTTCCAGAGGGCAAGTCCGGCCATGATGACCAGGAACAGAATGATCATGCCGGGAATCGCCGCCGCGAGGGCGATCTTGTATCCTACAAAGTTGCCGAACAGCATGACCACGCCGGAAATCACCAGCACGAGCATGGTCTCAAGGAAGTTGAGGTTCATCAGGCGTTACCTCCCTCTCTGGCCCCAGGAGATTTCAAGGCGTAACGGCCGAGTATGGGCTCGAGTTTCCAGTACATCCAGTGGGTCATGGGTAGGGCAAGGAAAATCGTCGCGTAGACCCCGTCCGCCATGGTAGCGAGGTTCGACGCGCCGGCGAACGCCGTAATCTGGTCCTTCAAGTGTGGATAGAGAGCGATGAGGCTACCTGAAGATGCCGCCATCATGCTCCCGCTCCCAACACCGCAGGCCATGGCGAGCGCGTATGGGTGGAGCGGAGTGACACTCGCCAGGAATCCCGCAAACAGGCCCATAAACACGGCCCCAAACAGGGTCCCCACCACATACACACCGAGAACGCCGCGCCCCTCGGGACTGTCGAGGCCGTACTTCTCGCTGATAATCGCGACGTTCGGCTCACGGCCGATGGAGTGGGTAGCCCCTATGGTTTCCCTTTTCAACCCCAGGAGAATCGCTATCGGCACCCCGATCAATGCGGTCCCGAGGTTGCCGAGTTCCTGAAGGATGAGCGCCGGGCCTGCGCTGAGAATCGTCTTGATGTTTGGGCCAATGGTCACCGCTATCTTTGCTACCAGAAAGAGTATGGATACCGTTATGATGGGGGATGCGACCTTGCTTTCGTCCGCATTGAACAGCTTAAGGTGCGCGATCCCCCGCCCGGCGTTACCGACACCCAACCAGAAGAAACACCCGGGTGCCTTTTCCTGGAATATGGCGAAGTCCTCTCCTCCCATCGACGGCAACGGCCTGACTATCGCACGACTGTGACCGAGCACGCAATGGACGCAGTCCTGGCGGCGGCGTGCGCGATGGCCTGCGCGGGCCTCGATCCGGTATTGGACGAAGACTGCGTTGCGGAAGTACTGCAGGAGTCCCGTTCCGGCAGCGTACGGTAACAACCACGAGCGAAGGAAGGTGCAGCAATGACGAGTGGGGACGAATACGAGACCCTATACTGTTGTTTTGTACAGTAGATGTCCCGTGGTTTTTCAGACCGGGTGGGTGACGGGCGCAGCCCCGAACATTTTTGCCGGTAGCAGCGTCTAAACACCTGTGGATCTGCAAGGTTGGAGGACTATTAGATGGTGAAGAGGCTCAGGATGGTCGTACTGGTTCTGGCTCTGTTGATCGCAGGTTGTGCCCCGGGAGCGACGAAGCCGCCTGCCTTGCCTGGCGCTGGAGGGGCCGGTGGCCTGTCCGCGGTCCCGCCGGAGGCTGCGGCGAAGTTCGAGGACGCGAAGCGCGCATTCCTGGCGACCTTCAAGGAGGAAGCGATATACGGACGCGCGCAGGGCAGTGCCGGGTTCCAGTATCCTGAAAAGGAAGCGCTAGGAAAGCTACCCGCCGGCTCGTTGTTGGCCGGAATCAAGGAAGGCCTGGCGGGCGCGAAATCCCGGCCCGAGATGGTTTTCTGGCTGGACTTGTTTTCGGTTGTGCCTGACCACGAACCGGGCGCCGCCCAGGTTCTCCTCGATTATCTGATTTCGCTTCCGCCGGAGGGTGACCGCTACCTGGCTTATCAGAGCGGCCGGGTTCACCTGGCGCGCCTGATGAGGGAAGAGGATGCTGCGTTACTTATGTCAATGCTGGGTCGTTACGATGAAGGATTGCAGTACCTCCTACTGTCCGTGTTGCACGGGCAGGGGATTCTGACAGTGGAGAAAGCCATAGAGCTGCTCAAGCAACCGGACGTGTACGCGCAGGCGGTGGTGGCCCACCTGGATCCGATCACGGCGGGGGTCCTTTCGCTTCTGGGCAAAGACTTCACCAAGTTCACAACAAAGACGCAGGTAGTGGTGGCCGAGAGAGTAGGACACCTCTCAAAGTGGGGGCCCGGTGAAGGGCTCAAGAGGGATGCACTGTCCTGGTTGAATACAATGCTCGAGAAGTCCAGGGAACCTGCGGTGAGGCAGGAGATACTCTATCAGGTATACCAGGTAAGTGACTCGAAGGAATCGCTCGACCATCTCGTGGTGGAGGTAGAGAAGGACGGCACGACCCCGGGCCTTAACATCTGGGGAAACCACTATCTGCTACGTGAAATAAGGTCAAGTTACCCGGACAGCTACCTGGCGCGTGGGTTTGTAGCGTATGAAAAGGTGCGCGGGCGGCCGTACTTCGTCCTCGACTTCTGGGACTCCATGCGCAACGACCCCTGGCCGTTCAAATACGGATCGGGACAGTATGAACCGGCGAAGGAGATCCCGGGCTGGCTTGAGTTCCTGGAGGATTTCTCAAAACACCCGGGAGCGGACGACGCCGCCTACCGGCTGGGCCGCTGCTACGAGCTTCAAGGGAAGTGGAAAGAAGCGCTGACCTGGCTGGCAAAGGCCGCCGTGCTGCCTGACGGGGACCTTCACTTCGATTCGCGCGGGCGCCTCCTGTTCGTCCTCGACGGGAGGGTTCCGCCGGCGGAGCTGGAGAAACTGGCCGGTGACCCGGAAGTTGTTCCCGAACTCAAGCCACTTATCGAATACACCCTCGCCGTCCGCGACATTCGCGATGAGAACTATCAGCGGGCGTCGGAGCGCCTGGCGGCATTCATCGAACGCTACGGTGACAAAGGCGCAGACGCTACGGGGGAGCTCCTGCTGGGTGGAGCCGTGGGAGTACGATACCCGTTCTGGGCGAGGATCAGGGAACAACAGGGATGGGTTTCGAGCCTCGCGGAACAAACGGCGCGGCTAAAGTCGGATTCGAGCAATCCCGAAGCGCTGTACCAGCTAGGGGCTGAAATCTATCGCAACCAGTTCATCTACTACAACTTCCTGTGGGCCGGGGCCAGGCAGGGGTTCAACTGGGTCGGCCACATCAATGAACTATGGGCGGAGATCCCCGAAAAGCAGGCCTATCTCCAGGGGCTCATCAATTACCAACACGCCTTGAAGTGCTTTGAGGCTGTAGAAAAGTCCCCGCAGGCGACGGGCGACCTGAAGGCCAAAGCACTGTACTCTCAGGGACTCGCGCACATCGGGATCCTGCAGTGGGGGTTGGACTCGGAGACGGTGCTCGGCGCAGAGTCCATACGGGGGAAGATCGTAGACACATACAAGCGTTTCATTGAAACGTATTCCAGGAGCTCCATGGCCGACGACGCCCTGTTGACCCTGTATGCCTACACGAAGGATAAGGCGTACCTCGAGAGGTTGCTGACGGATTACGCGAACGGCGACCGCGCCTGCGAGGCCCGGGAGTTGTTACAACAGGTAAACCCCTGAGAGAACATCGGGTACAAGGAGAGAGGGCGGTCATTCCGCCCCTTAAGTTCGGAAACCCGGAACGGCGCTCAAGAGGGCCGCAGCCCGCTCCCGCGATGATGTTCCATCGTACTGTACAATCTCTGCCTGCACCGCGTCGAGGTCCTTCCGGAGAGCTTGGGGTCCGGCACCGATCTCGCGCAGTCGCTCCAGCAGCACCTGGCACTGGCAGACACCCCGCAATCCCCTCCTCGAAAAAAACCGAGAAGTTTCGCGGAAAGGGGTTAAGAAGTAGGCATCTATCATCGATTATATATATCGGTGTGTAGACTTCCGCTTACCGATCTATCAAGCCTCCAGACCGCAAGCCCCAGGCTCAAAGCCCGGTATTCGGTACCGCCGAGGCCGCCGGAGAAAGACAACGGTAGTTCTGCCTGCGTCAACCCATCTTCGGAAAAGCGTGGAGGAACACTAATAGGACTTCTATACCCGGCGTCAGGATGCAGCCAACCGCGGGAGGAAGAGATGCTGCGCCTGCGTTCTTACCGGGCGCGGGGGGTATGTATGGACCTCGAATCAGGAATTCCTGCACTAGTACAGGATC